>DATGSS010000072.1:0-3053 GCA_035302345.1 Paenalcaligenes sp. | reverse complement strand
AAAGCAAATAGACTAGTTTTACCTGCTCCATTGGCACCAATAATACCTACTCGTTCCTGTGGGTATACCGTTAGGTGACTGTCACTGAGTAGGGTTTTGGTCCCTCGGCGCAAGGTAAGTTGATTAATTTGAATCACGATTTGAGCTGTTCTTTATAAAGTAACAAAATTTGATGATCAGCCTGGGCAGTGCTAAGCCACATGGGCTGCAGTTTAGGGAAGGCCTGCACAAAATGATTGTACTCGTGGCCAATTTCAAGAATGAGCACGCCACCCGGGTTTAAAAAACGGGGAGCCGCCTGCAAAATATCGCGAACAGCGTCCATACCGTCCTCACCGCCTGCTAAAGCGAGTGCAGGTTCATGCCTGAACTCGGCCGGTAGATTGTTCATCGAGTCACTATTGACATAGGGCGGGTTGCATAGAATCAGATCGTAGGTTTTAGCAGGCAGTTGTGCAAATAAATCAGATTTGAATAGCTGCAAGCGCTCTTGCAGGCCATAACTACGCACATTTAAATTGGCGATTTCTAATGCTTTTTCAGAAATATCTACTGCATCTACCTGAGCTTGGGAAAAATGAAGTGCAGCCAAAATAGCTAAGCACCCGCTGCCTGTACACATATCGAGGATGGCTAATGATGCATGTGGGTCCTCGATCCATGGGTCAAGTTGTTGAACGATCAATTCCGCCATGGGTGAGCGAGGGATAATGCAGTCTTGATTTATCTGGAATTTGAAGCCTTGTAACCATGCTTCGCCCGTTAAATATGCAGCAGGTAAACGCGTGCTAACGCGCTGTTCGATCAGATTGCATAAATGGACTCTTTCACTATCGCTCAAGCGGGCATCCATAAAGGGCTCAAGCAAATCTATGGGCAGTTTTAGGGCAGATAGGCCTAGATAGACTGCTTCGTCCCAAGCATTGTCAGTACCCTGGCCAAAGCTGATGTCATGAGCATTAAAATAAGAGACCGCCCAGCGCAAAATATCGCGCAAGGTTGTGAATTCACGAGCTGCCTGCTGGGCATCGGGGAAAATGGATGCAGCCATAACATTCCTTGGAAGTATGTGACGAAAATTTCGGCTTAAATATTTTGAAAGGGCATTATACGCTGCCTCTACAGAGAAAACACAGAGAGTCACTCAAACAACGTTTGTTGATTTCTCTCTGTTGAAATAAACATTGCGAATGAAACGTTTGGTGTCTTTTGTAGTAGTGTTCATAATCACTTCATTATGTGTTAGCATGGGTCGCTGTTAAAAAGTTCCTGTGCAAATGCACAGCTCCACTCTGTTTGAGTATTTGCACGCATACACATGCGTCTCACAGCCACAGCAATAAAGAAAAACTAAAAACTGTGGCACATCAATGCGCCATCAAAAAACGATAAGTATGGCATTCATTTATTGATGTTTTGAAAGAGGTATTCTATGACTGTTACTACGCAAAACCCTGCGGTAGCGCAGGTTGATTCGTCGGTTAATACCGAATCTTTGACCCAGGTCACACGCTATAAGGTTTATACGCAACGTCAATTTGACAAGATAGAACCCTTAAAAAGACTGAGTCCAGAGCAGCGCTTTGAAATAGAGGTGGTAGCTAATGTTCTACCATTCAGGGTTAATGAGTACGTCATCCAAGAATTGATCAATTGGGATAATGTACCCAATGACCCAGTTTTCCAATTGACTTTTCCCCAGCGCGGCATGATTGCGCCTGAGGATTACGACCGCATGGCTGATTTGATCAAGCGTGGTGCTGATCGCAAAGAGATCACGCAACTTGCCAGTGAAATTCATGGTCATTTAAATCCGCATCCGGCAGGTCAACAAGAAATGAATGTGCCCGTTTACGAGGGTGAGCCTTTGGGAGGCATGCAGCACAAATACAGAGAAACTGTTCTGTTTTTCCCCAGCCAAGGACAGGTTTGTCATAGCTATTGCACTTTCTGCTTCCGTTGGGCGCAGTTCGTTGGCAATACTGAGTTACGTTTTGCTTCCCACGAGGCCGAAAAACTACACGGTTATTTGAAAAATGAACCCGAGGTGACTGACCTGCTATTTACAGGTGGGGATCCGATGGTGATGCGCACTCGTCACTGGGAAAACTATTTAGAGCCTTTTCTAACGCCCGAGCTTGAACACGTACAAACCATACGTATAGGCACCAAATCGCTGACATTTTGGCCTCAACGCTATGTGACAGACGAAGACGCGGACGATTTGCTGAGGCTGCTAGAACGATTAGTTAACCAAGGCAAGCACATCGCATTGATGGCGCATTTTAATCACTGGCAAGAGATGCAAACACCCATCGTGCGAGAGGCGATCCGTAGGTTACGCGATGCTGGGGTGGTGATTAGAGCCCAAGCGCCGCTCATTGATCACATTAATAATGATCCTGATATATGGGTTCGAATGTGGCGCGAACAGGTACAAATGGGAATCATCCCATACTACATGTTTGTTGAGCGTGACACCGGTGCAAAACGTTATTTCGAACTGCCTCTAGCGCGGACACACGAAGTCTATCAGCAGGCCATACAAAAAGTCTCTGGATTGGCACGTACTGCGCGTGGCCCGTCAATGAGTGCTGGGCCAGGTAAAGTGGAAATCCAAGGCATCACCGAAATAAACGGAGAAAAGGTATTTGTTTTGCGCTTTATCCAAGGGCGTAACCCAGACTGGGTGCAAAGACCGTTTTTTGCTAAATACGATCCCGAGGCTACTTGGTTAGATGATCTCAAGCCGGCGTTTGGAGCAGACAAGTTCTTCTTCGAAGATGAGTATGCCCAAATGGCAGGGGATGGAAAAATAATTTATTAAGCGCTAAGCATTCATTAATTAAGCAAATAAAAAAGCCGTTGAAAACAAAAGGACTATACCTGATGTATTCAACGGCTTTTAGGATTTGGTGCGAACGGAGAGACTCGAACTCTCACACCTTTCGGCGCCAGAACCTAAATCTGGTGCGTCTACCAATTCCGCCACGTTCGCGAAAAGGAAAATTATAAGCGTAATTATATATAATTGCAAGTCAGGGGTAAAATAC
>DATGSS010000071.1:0-12502 GCA_035302345.1 Paenalcaligenes sp. | reverse complement strand
TCTGGGACTCGACCCGGATACGGCACGAGCGTTCCATGACGAAACCTTACCCAAAGATTCCATGAAGGTAGCGCATTTTTGCTCCATGTGCGGGCCGAAGTTTTGTAGCATGAAAATCTCACAAGATGTGCGGGATTATGCAAAAGAACACGGACTAGACGAAGCCACGGCGCTTAGCGAAGGTATGGCAGCCAAGTCTGCAGAATTCATTTCTAAGGGTTCAAGGCTATACCAAACAGTATGATGTAAATTAAAAAGCTTACCGCTTCCTGGGCTGTCGTTGCTTGATTACGAATAGCAGCCGCTATTGCAAAGTGCTGTTGCTACTTGTTGAGTAACGGCGGTCTCGGGTGCGTGGGCAGGCGTGTCACGCGCTTATGGAAGCCTGCGTATAAAGCACACGGCTGCCCACTTTACACAGGGGCAGGAATAAAACCTGTGAAAAACCAGCTAATCTTCAGGCAGGCGAGTCTGCGTTAAGAGAAGGGCAGCTGGCGATCCTAGGTTTAGGACTTGCTTTGGTTAACCTCCTGGTATCAACAGGGTGCTAACCAAAGCATGTTTCCTGATTACAGACTTTCGCATTTTCCAAAAGGCAACCTTTTTTGGTGTGGCCCTTTTTTTGCTAAAACGCCTGTCAGCCCTGTGGGGCAATGGTGCCGGCAAGAGGAGTCGAACCCCCGACCTTCGCATTACGAATGCGCTGCTCTACCAACTGAGCTATGCCGGCCTTTTAACTATCAAGTTATTATTATTGATCTAGTTAAATGACCTGGAAATTATAGCCCTAACCAGGGGTGTCTGCTAGCCTGCTGTAGTTTTTATCACGCGTTTTATGTGGTTTAATGAAATCGTTATTACGATTCTTTTATCAGCGTGAGGAAAACATGGAATGGATTTTGTTGGGCGCCGCGTTGTTGCCTTTGGTGGCCACGATTGGGGCCAAAGCAGGTGGACAGGGGTTTGATAATGCTGCCCCCCGCGAGTGGTTGCAAAAACAGGCGGGTTGGCGCGCACGTGCTAATGCTGCTCAGAATAATACTTTTGAGGCATTGCCGTTTTTCTACGCGGTGATGATTTTTGCTTATATCCGCGCGCCCATGTCCAGCGCTGTGCTTTGGCTAGGCATATTATGGTTGTTGCTGCGTTTGCTGTATATAGGTTGCTATATTTGGGATCAGCCTAGTTTACGCAGTTTGATATGGGGCGCGGCATTCGGGGTTAATATCTGGATTTTATTTCTTTGAGTCCTCATTTTTTTCGGTATGGGCGCTTTTGGAACTTGCGCTGTGTTTATGGCGCTTTAGTTTGTGATCTGCTTCGCGCTTATCCATGATGTGGTAGGCATCTTGGTCTTGCATGGCTTGAGGGAATAGAGTCCAGCAGGCCATAAACATTGCAGTGATGAGGGGGCCAATGACAAAGCCATTCAAACCAAAAAGCGACAGGCCACCCAAGGTTGAGATCAAGATCAGGTAGTCTGGTATTTTAGTGTCTTTGCCGACTAGAGTCGGGCGCAACAGGTTGTCTGTGAGCCCTATGACAAAGGTACCAAAGGCCGCCAAGATGATAGCATCTACATAGTTTCCTTCGCTCACGAAATAGATGGTTACGGGCGCCCAAATCAATGATGCACCGACTGCCGGCAGCAGAGATAAAACGCCCATTAACACGCCCCAAAAGAGTGCTCCCTGGATGTCTAAAAACCAAAAGATAATTCCCCCTAAGGCACCCTGTACTGCTGCAACAGCTAGGTTTCCTTTGACGGTTGCGCGCACGACTTTGGTGAATTTGATAAAGAGGTGACTTTTTTGATCATCGCTCAGAGGGACTAAGCTGCTAATACGACGGGTCAGGGCCTGCCCATCTCGTAGCAGAAAGAATAACAAATACAGCATCACCCCGAGGCTGATAATAAATTGAAAGGTATTTGAACCTATGCTGACTGCCTTGCGGGTTAGAAATTGGCCACTGCTAACGGCGAAATCAGTTACTTTTTCGCTAATTTTGCCAATGTCTACACTGCTGATAGGGCCAAAATCCTTAGTCACAAAGGTAGGTAGCTTATTGATCACCTGTTCGAAATACCCTCCTATGTCGAGTTCACCCGAGTTTAGACGGTTGTAAACCAAGAGCATTTCCTGTACCAAGGCACCTGCTACGAAAATTACTGGGATAATGACGATCATCAAAATCAGTAATAACGTTAATAGAGCTGAAATATTGCGTTTACCATTGGTTTTTCTTAACAGGTAGCGTTGCAAGGGCGCAAACAGTACAGCTAAGATGGTGCCCCAGAAAATAGCCCCGTAAAAAGGAATAAGCAGCCAGATAAAGGCAACAGATACGATTACCAGTAGCAGTAAAAAGCTACGGAAAAATAATAAATGTTTGGTGGTCATTAAGATCGCCGTTAAATAGCTCTGCAGAGAGTGTGTTTAGGGCTATGATAGCACCAACCTAAATGGTTGTGTCGGGTTCCTTAGGCCTTTAACTGCGCGCGAATGAGCTCGGCCAGAACTGATAAGTAGGTGTCTGCGGGATTGCGCATGGCAGTTAGCAGTGTTAGGGGGCCTTGTTCAGCCAACTCAACGAGCGGCTTTAATTGATCAGGATCGCTTTTTAATTGTTTTTGATAGGCTTGATTAAACTCATCAACGTTGAGATCTTTGGCATGGAAAGCCTTGCGTAGTTCTGTACTGGGGCTGGCGCCTCGGTACCAGGTGATTTTCTTTTCCTCTAATTGGGTTTTCTTTAAACCACGTGGCCACAGCCGATCCGTGAGCACACGATGGCCCACGGGAACTGGCTGTTTGATCACGGCATAGATTTGTTCCAAACTGATTTGTGGCTCTTTGCCAGTGCTCATATGTGCCCTTTATTTTTCGGCAGGTACGAGTAGGCCAGCTTTTACTGCAGGACGCTCGCAAAACGCGTTGACTACGCGTTGAACCTCTACGAATTGATCATAGTCTACTAATGATCCGGCTTCGTAAAACTCAACTAGGTTGCGAACCCAGGGGAAAATAGCAATATCAGCGATGCTGTAATCATCGCCCATCATCCATTTTTTTCCGTTCAAGTGCTTATTTAGTACCCCTAATAGGCGTTTGGATTCATTTAGGTAGCGATCACGTGGGCGCTTGTCCTCGATCTCTTGACCTGCAAATTTATGGAAAAAGCCGACTTGGCCAAACATGGGGCCCACTCCTCCCATTTGGAACATCAGCCATTGCAGAGTGTGGTAGCGCTGTGTGGGGTCTTTAGGTAATAGCTGCCCAGTTTTTTCTGCCAAGTAAATCAGAATCGCGCCCGACTCCCAAAGCCCAATGGGTGCGCCATTGGGGCCATCAGGGTCGATGATGGCGGGGATCTTGTTATTGGGGTTAAGGGAAAGAAATTCGGGTGTTTTTTGGTCTTGGCTAGAGAACTCGATACGATGCACCTCATAAGGCAAACCGAGCTCTTCGAGCATGATGGATACTTTAACCCCATTGGGTGTGGGTAAAGAATACAGTTGAATGCGTTCGGGGTGTTGAGCGGGCCAACGGCGTGTGATTTGAAACTGTGAAAGTGTCATCAAAATCCTCTTTCTTTGATTTGTTGGGTTTACAGCTGAGGAATGAACATACAGTTTTAT
Source organism: Paenalcaligenes sp. (assembly GCA_035302345.1). GTDB lineage: Bacteria > Pseudomonadota > Gammaproteobacteria > Burkholderiales > Burkholderiaceae_B > Paenalcaligenes. The sequence continues at coordinate 8,862 of DATGSS010000071.1, read as the reverse complement.
CTTAAACGCATCAGGGTATAAAGCCAAAATTTAGCCCTTTGGGCCAGTGTGGATACCAGGATATGTTCATGCAGTGTGTGGGCACCGTCACCATCGGCACCTAGGCCATCCAAGGTGGGCACCCCGAGGGCCGCGGTAAAGTTAGCATCGCTGGCTCCGCCCGTGCGCGGGGCCTCTTGCAATGACCAATGGGCTAACTGTGCGTACTTTTGGCATTGCTCTAGCAGGGCCTCGGTAGCTGCGGTGCGGGGCATGCTAGGACGATTCAAATCAAATTTGATGTCCAGTTTAACTTGAGGATTTACATTGCGCAGTGCTTCGACCTGGGCTTGCAAATGCTGGGCTCCGTGCTCATCTACTACCCTAAAATCAGCTTCTATAAAACAATGATCGGGGACTACATTTGAGGTCGTCCCGCCTTGGATGGTCCCCACGCTGACCGTGATGCCTTGTTCATAATCGGTCATTTTTTGTAGGGCTGTTATTTGATGTGCCATTTCCTCGATGGCATTTTGGCCTTGTTCATGTGCTATTCCTGCATGCGAGGCTTGGCCATGGGCGGTTATTTGAATGGTGCCCGTACCTTTGCGTGCGGTGACGCAACGTCCACCATTAGCACGCGCGGGCTCGGCAACCAAGGCATAACGAGCATTAGCTGCAAATTGTTCTATTGTCGGGCGTGAGTAATGACTACCTGTTTCCTCATCAGGCAGTAACAGTAAATCAACGGGCAGGGCAGTGCCGCCTTGCTTGATTGCTTGGCTAAGACCATAGAGTGCCAAACAGATGCCTGCTTTCATGTCATAGCCGCCTGGTCCATAGAGCTTATCGCCCTCTTGTCGACAGGGATTTCTTTCTAATGTACCGATCGGATGCACGGTGTCGTAATGGCCTAAAACCAGAATGCCTTTACCGGTATCCCCAGCTGCGCGGTTGTGGATATGCAAAGCAGGCCCCGTGTCAGCATGTAAAGGTAACACCTCGACGTTAAGTCCTGCGTCTTGTGCATCTTGGTGGATATGTTTTGCCATGCGCTGCAAAGCGTCGGCATCATGAGAAGGGGATTCTATTTCAATCCATGTTTGGATTTGCTCTAGTAGTTGCTGTGTGATGTCTTGCTGGTCGTGCATAAAAAACCTTTTAAGTCAATTGCGCCTAGGTTAGTCCAGTAAATGGCAGGCTGCTTGATGTTGAGCATGAACGTTTTTCAATGTGGGGGCTTTTTGTTTGCAAATGTCTTTGGCGATGGGGCAACGCGGATGAAAAGTGCAACCTGAGGGCGGGTTGAGGGGTGAGGGAATTTCACCTTTAATCGGTGCAAAGACGCGTTTTTGCTTTTGAATACTAGGCATTTCTGCTAGCAGGGCCTGAGTATAAGGATGTGCAGGGCGGTTAAATATGTCATCGCGAGAAGCCAGTTCGACGATTTTCCCCAAATACATAATAGCGACTCGGTCAGAGATGTGGCGGACTACTCCCAGGTCATGGCTAATAAACAAATACGTTAATTGATGCCGAGCGCGTAAATCCATAAAGAGATTAATTACCTGCGCTTGGATAGATACATCCAGGGCTGCTACGGGTTCGTCACATACCAAAAAAGATGGATTCACAGCTAAAGCGCGTGCAATGCCTATGCGTTGGCGTTGACCGCCTGAAATTTGGTGTGGCAAACGGTGCTTGTATTCAGGATCTAGGCCTACTTCGAGCAAGGCCTGATCAATGCGTTCAGCGATTTCGGCTTTGGGTAGCAGGCGATGGACGTAGAGCGCTTCAGAAATGATTTTGCCTAGCTTTTGTTTGGGGTTAAGGCTAGCCAGAGGGTCTTGAAATATTAATTGCACATCTAAAATATATTCTAAATGCTCTTTGCTGTTCAGGGTACGAGTGTCCCGACCTTTATATTTTACATTGCCTTCGGTAGCTGGCATGAGCCCTGCAACCATACGCCCCAGTGTCGATTTACCGCAGCCAGATTCACCCACCAGTCCTAAGACTTCGCCAGGCTGAATCGCCAGCGAGACGCCATTGACCGCATGCACAGTTTCATGGGCAGGGCGTTTGGCCAATCGTTGAAACAGGCGTTCAACCATATCAGGCCGTTTGCTGAATTTTTTGTGCAAACCATGTAGCTGAATAAATGCCGTGGACGCTTGATTCATGCGTGGACCTCTTGATGGATTGGGAAATAGCAGCGATAGTTTCGCGTACCGTCTACAGTCACCGATGGAGGGGCTTTGGCACAGCGGGGTTGGGCATATTGGCAGCGCGGACGAAAAGCGCAGCCGACTTCTCGGTTAGTGAGGGTCGGCGCGGTGCCATCAATCTGTCTGAGGCGTTCTCCGGGTTGGGTGGCGCTAGGCATAGAGGCGATAAGCCCTTGGGTATAAGGGTGATAGGGTTGCCGGATGATTGTATCTACTGGGCCGTATTCAACAATGCGGCCCGCATACATGACTGCAACGGTATCTACCAGTTCTGCGACTACACCTAGGTCATGGGTAATCCAAATCATGGCTGTATTGTGCTCACAGCACAGGCTTTGCATTTCATGCAGTATTTGCGCTTGGATCGTGACGTCTAAAGCCGTAGTAGGTTCGTCAGCAATGATGAGCTCTGGCTTGTTGAGCATAGCAATCGCTATGGCGACCCGCTGTCGCATGCCCCCTGAAAACTCGTGCGGATAACGTGAAAAGCGCTGTTTTGCTGCCGGTATGCCTACACGCTCCAGAGCGCGTAGACAGCGCTCCTTGGCCGTCTGTTTAGGTGTATTTGGGTAATGTGTCAGTATGGCCTCGAGCATTTGCTCGCCTACGGTTAAAACTGGGTTAAGGGTCATTAACGGGTCTTGGAAAATCATCGTAATGCGGTTGCCCCGTATCTGGCGCATTTGCTCTTCATCAAGGTCACGTAGGTTGATACCATCAAAAATCACTTGCCCTGCACTGACTTCGCCAGGTGGGTCGATCAGACTTAACAAAGAAAATCCGGTTACTGATTTTCCCGAGCCGGATTCGCCCACTAAGCCCACGATCTCGCCTTGGTGCACAGTTAAATCCACACTGTCGATGGCGGGCCAGGCGCCTTCTTCGGTGTGAAATACTGTTTGTAACCCTCGTACAGAGAGCAGTACTGATGCGTTAGATTTGTCGTTCATAGGTTATGTGCTCAGTGTGGAAATAGGGTTTATGCTGGGGCTAACGACGTGGGTCTAAACTGATGCGCAGGCGATCGCCGATGATGTTGATGCTCAGAATTAGTAGCAACAATGCAATTCCAGGAAAAATGCTAATCCAGTAGTCCCCTGATAATAGATATTCAAAGCCGCTGGCAATGAGTAAACCTAACGAGGGCTCGGTAATAGGGACGCCAACGCCTAGAAAGGACAGCGTGGCTTCTAAAATGATGGCGTTAGCAATTTGAATTGTGGCAAAGACCATGATGGGGCCAAAACAGTTTGGCATCAGGTGACGAAAGATAATGCGCCATGAGGAAAAACCCAAATTACTAGCAGCCTCGATGTATTCTTTGCGTCGTTCTTGTAGGGCTCGTCCACGCATAATCCGAGCATAGTGTGCCCATTGCACAATAACTAAAGCGATGATGACCTTGTCAATGCCACGGCCAAGCGCAGCTAATAACACCAAAGCAACCAAGATAGTTGGAAAGCCCAGAATAAAATCAACAAAACGCATGATCAGGCTATCTAACCAGCCCCCATGGTAGGCCGCGATTAAACCTAAGGTAACCCCAATCATGACGGAAAACACAACCGAAGTTAGGCCCACGAAAAGGCTGATACGCAATCCATACAAGATGGCACTAAACATATCGCGCCCCTGTGAGTCTGTGCCCAGCCAGTAGGGCATACCCTCAAAGCTTTTCGAGCCCGGGGGCAGACGACCATCCATAATGTCTAGCGCGAGGAGATCGTAGGGGTTTTGTGGTGCAAAAAAGGGTGCCACCATCACCACAGCGATGATTAAACCCAGCACCAGCAGGGCGCGTTTGGTTGATGGCCTGCTGCGAATTGTGCGCAGCATGGCTTGTCTTTGTGGGGTGTCTTGTGCAGGAGGTTGGCGTGTTGTCATGAGGTACCGGGCTCTAATAGTTGCACACGTGGATCCAAAACTGCGTATAAAATGTCAACTAGCAGATTAATAATTACAAATAGCATTGTCACGAGCATGACATATGCGACCACCACTGGTCGATCTAAGCGGTAAACACTGTCAATTAATAGCTTGCCCATCCCAGGCCAAGAAAAAACTGTTTCCGTAATGGTGGAGTACGCAATTAGGGTTCCGAACTCCATTCCGATCACGGTGACCACGGGAATGAGAATGTTTCTAAGGATATGGCGGCGTACGATGCGACCTGGTTTGACACCTTTGGCACGTGCAAAGCGTACGTAATCCTGTCCTTGGGCCTCGTGGACCCCTGATGCAGTCATACGTAATACCAGGGCGATATTTGCGATGGCTAAATTTACTGCAGGTAAAGCGATATGCCGCCAGCCATCCACACTGAAAATGCTCAGAGGGATACCCAATACAGTCGAAGTAGGACCTCGGCCCGAAGCCGGTAGCCAACCTAACCATACCGAAAATAAAAGTATTAAGACCATCCCTTGCCAAAAATTGGGTAATGAAAATCCCAATATGGATGTGTTCATAATGCTTTTACCCACCCAGTCATCTCTGTATAGCCCAGCAATAAGACCCAAGGACAAACCAAAAATACAGGTCAACGTCATGGCTACAACAACCAGCTCTAGGGTGGCCGGAAAACGCTGCAATATTAAAGTTACCGCTGGGATACCATGCACAAAAGAGGTGCCCAGATCACCATGCAGGGCACGCCACAAAAAGATCGCGTATTGTTCCCAGACGGGCTTGTCTAGTCCCAGTCGTGCAACGATTGCATCGCGCTGTTCTTGGCTAACATCAGGGCTGACCAGCAGTTCAATAGGGTCACCCACCGTATAAACGGCAAAGAAAACGACGATTGAGACCGCAAATAAAACTAAAATGCTTTGAAACAATCGGCGGACAATGAAAATTGCCAAGAGAACACTCCTGTGTAGCAGCGAGCATCTTTTGCCATAGGCATCCGTGTGGGAGCCTATGGCAGAAAGAACGCTCAGGAGGAATTACGTTTGTTATGGATGAATTAGTCTTTATTTAACTTGGCATGTGTGGCCATGGTGCGCTGATCCGCGCGACCTTCGTAGCTGATATCAGGACGGAATGCCCAAATGCCGCTCTCGAAGTGCAAGGGGATATGGGCCATATCATCAAGAGCCATTTGTACAGCCTGTTGCAATAGCTGGCTGCGTTGTTCGTCATCCAGAGTGCGCGTAGCTTCTATAAAGGTTTCATCTAATTCGGGATTCGAATAGCCGCCGTAATTACTGCCACCAACGCCTAGGTCGGCATTGGTTGTGGTTACCCAATACTGTAGATAGTTACTAGCCTCACCGGTTTCAGAGCCCCATCCTCCTAAAGATGCACTGAATTCACGTTTGGCTCGTTTGGGAAAATAAACCGAGCTAGTCATCGTATCAACATTAGTTTTAATACCGATACGGCTGAGGTATTGGGCGACCGCCTGAGTTAATTGGGCATCATTGATGTATCGATCATTAGTGGCCGATAAGGTTAATTCAAAACCGTCAGGATAGCCTGCTTCTGCCAATAGCTCTTTGGCTTTCTCTGGGTTGTATTCGGGGATGGTTGCGTCCTCGATGGTGCCAAACATTCCTTTTGGTAGGTACTGTGTGGCGGGTTCGGCAACCTCATCCATGATGCGGTCTACGATTGTTTCGCGGTCAATGGCCATGGAAATTGCCTGGCGCACTTTGGGGTTTTGCAGCGGATTATCACCCTGGGGTGATTTTACAAATGGGCTATCATCACGCCCCACATCTAGTTGGAAAAACATGATGCGCACCGAAGGCTTGATCTCATAGGCAAAATTGCCTTCTTCGATCCGCTTGATATCTCGTGCTGCAGGGTTTTCTATCAAGTCAAAATCACCTGCTAGCAAACCAGTCAGCCGAGGGCCCGCACTGGGCGCTGCGGTCATGCGTACCTCGGACCAATCTGGCAGCTCGCCGCCCCAGTAGTCATCATTACGTTCTAAAATAATAGTGCCGCCTTTATCGTACTGTTTGAGTGTGTACGGACCGGTTCCCATTACTAAGTCGCCCTGGTTAAAGTCATTGACAGTAGGCCAACTGCTGGTGACGCCGCAATCGCCGTCCTGTTCATACTCTAGGGTGTCAAACTCGGCGATACCGCTCCAGATCATGGGCACGCGCGCTAATTCATTAGGCAGTACTGGATAGGGTGAGGCGGTTTTTAGATGTACAGTTTTATCGTCTGGCGCCTCGATAGACTGGATCCTACGTGCAACATTGGTTAAGCCAGTACCAATGGCAGTTTCGTTATTTAAAATGCGACAAAACGAATAAATCACGTCTTGTGCCGTAAAGGGGTCACCGTTAGAAAATTTGGCTTGCTCATCCAAGTAAAAAGTCCAAGTGGTGTCATCTGTCGCTTCCCATTTTTGGGCCAGAGCCGGTTGCAGCTCCATATCAGGGCTCATTTTGACGAGCCCCTCAAAAATATGAGAGATCAACGCTTCGTTTGGGGTTGTTTGGTGGTAGTGTGGGTCGACTGCTGTCGGCTCGGATGCCAAGCCAATTCTGAGGGTTTCTGCTTGGCTAACACCTCCAAAAGTACAACTCAGGCTGAAAGCCAAGGCCGAGAAGCCAAAGTAACGTCGCATGAGAGCCTCCTTACGAGTGGATATCATTGTTGCTGTGGTTTTTATCGGTGACAGACCGTCTGCGATGGTCTTAGTTGCACCTAGAGTTTCCTATTAAAAGTATTGTTTGTTGAGCTTTTTTTAATAAGAGAGATTGGTTTCATTCAGTATAAATAAGTGAAACTTTCTATACAATGCATATAAAGTGCTAGCTATTTCTAATTAATAGAATACAAAACAGTGGAAAACCCTAGCGACTAAAGGTTGAGAGCAAAAGGAGGTAGTGTGCAAGCCCTGGCTTTAAAGTATTTTTACAAGGTGGCATTGCGCGGCAGTATGAGTGGTGCCGCAGATGATTTGGATATTGCTGTTTCTGCTGTTAGTCGGCAAATTGATAATCTGGAGGACCGAGTAGGTGCGCGCCTTTTCGATCGCAGTGTGCAGGGGATGCAATTAACGCCAGCGGGCGAGGTTTTGCTGGCTCATGTGCGACGCATGAGGCTAGAAACAGAGTCTACTTTGCAAGAAATAGAATCCCTTAGTCAGGCGATTAATCGACCCATTAGGGTGGCCTGTACGCAGGGGGTCGCTAACGATCTTATCCCCGGTTTAATGGCTGAATTTCGCCAAACGCATCCCCAAGTGCGTTTTAATTTAATTGTTAGTTCAGCGCCTAGGGCTACCCAGCAGGTGGTCACAGGAGCCGCAGACATTGCCGTGACGTTTAGTACCCGCCGAGAGGCCCAGGTGGCAGTTCGTTTTACCTGCCGCGCACCTGCATTAGCAGTCATGGCGGTGGGTCATCCATTGGGACGTCGGCGACGCTTGAGTCTTAATGATGTGCAAGACTTCCCGATTGTATTGACAGATACTGGGACTTCTACCTACAAGCTTTATCAACAGGCATGCAATATGACTGGGCGTTGGGTTGAGCCAGTGCTTTATTGTAATCATGCACAGGCATTGCACTCTTATGTGCGTCTATCTCACGCAGTTTTATTTGCTAGTTATGTTTCAGTGGGTAGGCGTTTAAAAGGCTCGGGCCTATTGGCCAGACCTTTATTAAATCCTGAGATGCATGCACGCATGGTGCAAGTACAGGTCATGCAGGGGCGTCAATTACCTCGGCTGATGGAGGATTTTATTGCTGTGGTAGTGCACAGTATTAATGAGATTAATAAAGATGCACCACGATAAAGATTTGAGCGTATTAGGTATGCGGTTTAGCCCAGTTATAAAGGTCTTATTTTGATAAAGCCTTTGTTTTGGGTCAATCACGAGAAAAAGGTCGCCCGTTTAAATCCACTGTCACGAGATTGCCATCAAGTTCACCCATTCCCGGGGCATTATGTGGCATGCCTGGTGCTGCAACACCCTTGGTATTGGGTTGGGCCAGTAGTTTTTCTATGGCACTGACGGGTACATGGCCTTCAATGATTTGGCCTGTATCTTCTATTACCGCTGTATGGCAAGAGCTCAGTTGAGGAGGGATTCCTAGTTTTTGCTTGACCGCGACGATATTGTTTGTTGTCACTGTATTGATGGTGTAGCCCTCATCTTCCATGTACTGAGCCCAGACCCCACAGCATCCACAGTTAGGGTCTTGAAAAACAGTCAGTGTGTGTTGGGCACCGTGGGCTAGAAACGGGGTCATGGCTAATGTCACTGAGAATAGGGTTTTTCTTACCATAACAGTTCCTGTAAATAGACAGCAATTGATTTTTATGTACATTGATCGCTACGGAGGTTCAGCATACTTCACGTGTACGCGTCTAATTATAGGCGGATACGCAACGCTAAGGAATATGGTTTCACCTTTTTTTGATTTACCTCAAGTGATGGCCATCAAGACTTTTTGCGACTCTTTTTGTAAATACAATTAAAAGTCGAATATTAACTTACTAACAGGAGGGCAATATGGGTGTATCACGACGTGGCTTTCTAAAAGCTTCTATCGCAACAGCTGTTGCCAGTGGGGTACCGCTCAAGCTTTTTGCAGCGAACCAAGAGTTTGGTGATGATGTAGTGTTGATTCCCCATGCATCGCATTACGGTCCATTCAAGGCCGTGGTCAAGGATGGGGTGCTGATT
>DATGSS010000070.1:0-24602 GCA_035302345.1 Paenalcaligenes sp. | reverse complement strand
GTAAATTTCTGCATAAAAACTACTATACACAGTAGGTATCTTACAGCTATTCAGCATGCAAAAACTGCTCTTTGAGTTCTTTTTGTTTAGTGCTGTTTAGCTGTAATTGATCCTCTAAATAATGCGTTAAGCTACCAAATTGAGTATTGATCAAATCAAGGGCGCTATCTAAATACTCAGCCTCAACACCCCATAAAATTTGCATAATGTCCTCTGGCAAACCGTATTCTTGACTCGTACGAGCCAAAGAAACCAGGTAGCACTGCTGGGTGAGCAGATAGTCAGCCAAAATATCATCACGATGTACACCCAATGCTGACTGCAACATGGCACAAGCAAAACCTGTACGATCTTTGCCTGCAGTACAGTGCACCACAGCGGCACCTTGGCGAGCTATCACTAAATCAAAAAACTGTGCAAACCGATCCTGCTGTTCGAGTACAAAGCCACGGTACATTTGGTGCATAAAATCTTTAGTTTGATCCACTGTTAGCGCCTGGCGAGCAGTAATCGCAGTAAAAACTGCGTCAGTGACCTGGGGTTCAATGCTGCATTTGTAGACGTTTAAGAATGGATATTCATAGGCAGATTTCTGTTGCTCAAACTGGCTGCGCAAATCAATGCTCTCGGAAACCCCTAATTCTTGTAATTGATTCTGATCTGACGCGCTCAAACCCGCTAAATTAGCAGAACGATAAAGCTGCCCCCAACGCAGTGTGAGCCCTTCTTTATTTTTATAGCCACCAATATCTCGGAAATTGGATGTGCCCTCTAATTGTATAACGCGATGCTCGTTCAATGCTGATATTGAATTCATAGTTTTGAATTTAACGGTGATGAAAACAGATAAGCTACAATGATACTAACAGGTTTTAACCGTAGTAATTGGAATTTCCCATGACTGATTCCCGCTCTTCTAAACTACCTACAGTGTTTAAACAAGCACGTAGCCGCCTTACTAGTCGCGTGCAGGGCCTGCTGCGTGATGTTAATTTAACCGAATCCCAATGGCGCGTGCTAGATTACATCAACAAGACCCCTCGCCCTGATATTAACCAGCTAAAACAACATGCCAGTACTGCGGCCGGTAACTTGTTACCCGTACTCGATGCCCTTGCCAAAGCGGGCTTGATTGAATATGAAACCAATCCTGATGATGAGTCGCGCCAAACAATAAAGCTGACCACACGAGGGTATTTTATTTTACAGCGAATTAATCCCAAAGCGGCTTTTCTATATAGCCAAATCGATTCTAAACGGCAAAGCCAACCAGTAAAACGGGCGATTAAATCCGTCACGCAGATTTTAGGTACTGACAACTCTGACAAAGAAAACTATTGAATGGACGCGCCGGCTTATTTTGCCATTTTTATAGCGAGCATCCTATATATTAGTTAAAGATTACAGCCGAGCTCATTTAATAAAATATTGCTCGTTTTTTTGCCTTTAAAACGCCTTATATGTCCCAAGCACAACAACACCAAGACGTTCATTTTTCGTTAAAAACACACTCCGAGCCCGATCCCCGTCGCTGGCGCATATTATTTGTCTTGCTAGCAGCTATTTTCCTGACCCTAATGAGTGTGAGTGTTGTTAATGTCGCATTGCCCTCTATCCAACACGGCTTAAATGCATCGCACTCTGATATACAGTGGGTATTGTCAGGTTATGCCTTGACCTTTGGGGTCGTCTTGGTCAGTGCAGGTCGCGCCGGTGATTTGATGGGGCGCGGTGGGTACTTTATCTTGGGTGCCGCATTATTTACCCTAGCTTCTGTTGCAGCGGGTTTGGCGCCAGATGCTAAATGGTTAAATGGCGCACGCTTTATACAAGGGATTGGCTCTGGTTTTTTAAATCCCCAGGGCATAGGCATGATCCAGCAATACTTTAGCGGTGCCGAACGGGGTCGTGCATTTGGGCTGTTTGGAACCTCAGTAGGTCTTTCTGTTGCCATTGGTCCAATTATGGGCGGCTTGTTAATTCAACTGGGCGGCCCAGATATTGGCTGGCGGCTGACCTTTTTGATCAATGTTCCTGTAGGGTTATTGACCATTTACTTGGCTTTTAAATGGTTTCCTCGGCCTCTTATCCACCGCCCCAAGGCAAATCCAAAACAGCGCCGCGGCGGTTTGTCCTCATTGGACCCTATCGGAGCGTTGCTGCTAGGTGTTGCAGTCCTGGCTCTGCTCTTTCCCTTTGTCGAGTCTGAGGTCTCACCATATATCTGGCTACTCATACCTGTGAGTTTTATACTCATGTATCTATGGGTTCAGTGGGAGCGCTATTACACCCAACGTGGTTTTAGCCCAATGGTAAACCTCGCCATCTTTAAAATTCCTAGCTTTCGCAATGGCATCATTATTGTGGGTTTATATTTCCTAGGCATGACGAGTGTCTGGGTACTGATCCCTATGTTTGTGCAGATGGCGGTTGGCTTTAGCGCCTTTGAAGCCGGGATGGTCGGCATTCCTTCGGCCTTGCTGTCTGCTTATTCATCAGATTGGGCTGGCAAACGTGTACACCGTTATGGACGCGCAGTGGTCATTGGCGGATTGTTTTTTGCCATGTTTGGGGTAGCAGCCAGTATTTTAGTAATTCTACTGCACCAATATTACGATATCAGTATCTGGTGGTTGCTCTTATCGCTGGCTTTTTTTGGTATTGGCCAAGGTGCAACGATCAGCCCTAACCAAGCGCTCACCCTGGCTGAGGTCCCGTTGGATTATGCTGGCAGCTCAGGTGCTGTGATGCAGACTGGGCAACGCATTGGGACCTCAGTGGGGATCGCTATTATCACTGCAATTGTCTTTACGATTGAGCCGCTTAGTTCTTGGTTTACTGCGGTTGTCGTAGGCTTTGGGAGCATTTTATTAATTATCCTGCTTTCATTTTTTGTCGCCATCAAAGATCTATACGATCGACGCCGCGCTGTCAGTCGCCACGCTAGTATTGCCCCTTAGGGTAACTCGCGATGCACCGTGCTAGGATTAGTTCACTCTAGGTAATTTGTTACTAACGAATCAGGGGCAGCGGGTTCCCCCTGGTGCTTTTAATGGAGGGGATATCATGTCCATCACAACAATCTTAAAGAAAAAAACCCTACCCTTATGCACGGCCCTAGCTTTAGGCAGTCTTTGTGCAACAACAGCGCATGCCGATAGCTTTAAACGCGATGGCAAAACCTATAAATCAGTAGGCGTCGTTCAAGGCGAGCTTGATAATCAAAAAGCGCAATGGATAGTAATTGATAGCCACCTCGTTTCTGCTTTACCTGCCAGTGCTCTTTGGGAACAAGAGTCACTAGATATGCCCGATCAAGAACAGATCATGGAACAATTCCAAGAGGCCATGAGCAGTGGCGAGCTCAGCCCCGAGGAAGCCAAACAAATAGAACTCATCGCTAAGATGCTATCCGAGGCTGGACCCATGATCGAGGCTTTCGAATCTATGGGATTAGGCGATATAGCTGGTATGGAAAGCATTTCTATCGACATAGACGCATTTGATCCAAACCAAGATGACCCTTTTGATTCAGGTCGAATCAGTATCCACACCAGCATCAGCGCAGAAAAGGATCTAACTGACCTGCCCATCTATGCCAACGACGTTGACATTACATATATTTTATCGGGTGGGGATACCCTCTTTTTACCCGAAACTGCCTATTGGAGCGAGGATGACTACGGCCACGATGCCCCCGAGGTAAAGTTTACCAAGGTAGATTTAGATGAAAACGGATCAGGTCGGGTCAAAGGCGAGTTTTCGGCAACATTATGCTACTGGGAAAAGGCTAAAATGATGCAAGGCACTAACAAGGACAAATGCATGCCTTTCAAAGGAGACTTTGACACTGCAATTTATCCCATGCCAAAAGAATAAACTCGCCTAACCGAATCAAGAAATTAATAAAAGAGTTTTTATTCGTACCAAGGACTCAACCCCATATCAATACCAACCACTTCGCTTTGTTTGAGTAACTCATCCATAAACTCTCGACTGGCCCGTATCCAATGGGCCTTTTCTTTTGCTTCCCTTAGCTGCGGCAAGACAGTCTCAAAGGGGAGCGGCTGTCCAATAGCACGGTGATCCAAACGAATGATGTGGTAGCCATAACGAGATTGTACGGGTTTACTTAGCTCACCAACCTCTAGAGTACGCAGTGATGCCTCGAACTCGGGGACAATATCGCCTGTAGAGATTTGTCCCATCAAGCCGCCATCTGATGCCGAAGGACAATCACTGTGTTCCTTGGCCATATAAGCAAAACGTTTGGGCTGTTGTATTAGCTCATCGTAAACGGCTTGAGCTTTTTTTCGTGCTTCAGAACTGGCCACAGGGTCTTTAGGATCTGCTAAAAACAAAATGTGCGCGGCCTCATATAAAGAAGGCCCACGATAACGGTCTTTATTTTGTTCGTAGTGCGTGCGTAAATCAACCTCATCAATTTCCACATCAGGAGTAGCCTCATCAAACAACTGTCTAATGAGCGCTTCTTCTGAGGTTTCCAATCGCCCTGGCTGTAGCTCTATGGGTTCAGCTTGTAATTGACGCTTTTTAGCCTCTTGTAGAAACAAAGTGCGCCATACTAAAGCTTGGGCCGCAGCATGCCATGCCCAACCGGGCTTATGCTGAGGCATCGGATGATTTTGAGCTTCCAGAGCAATATCTTGGAGCTCGATTTGCTCGCCGTTGACCACTATGGGCTTATCAGACTTTGGCGGCGGATCCATATACATCTGCGGATCCAAATAGGTTTGCTCACCCGATTGCTGAGCACCATTTGTAGAATTACGCCCAGACTGATTGTCTGGCTGGATAGGAATTACTTTCATGATTACACCCTGCTACTAGCTGCAACCCCTGTGCAAAAACAGGGGTTGCAATTGGTTCGACGATTACTGACGACGCGGCATAGGCTCGAGACCTGAGCGCGCAGGTTTGGCACCACGACGGGTACGAACCACCTGATAACCAGGACGCCACAAAAACCGGATAGGTGCCGAAAAGATGTGCACCAAACGGGTGAATGGGACAGATGCAAATATCAACAGACCCACAATGATATGCAGCTTAAAGAGGATATTAACCCCCTCAAGGTGTGCGGCTGGATTAGACCCAAAATAGATAATCCCTTGGGCCCATTTCATCAGCTTGACCATTTCAACACCGTCCAGGTGCTGTGCTGATACAAAAATAGTACTCAAACCCAGCACTAACTGAATCACGATAAGCACCAATATAAAAATATCACCGGGACTGGATGTCTTGCGGATGCGCGGGTCGCTCATGCGTCGGTGCAGTAACATCCCTGCCCCAATCAGAGCTATCACCCCAGCAATACCACCGCTAACCATTGCTAAGATCTGGTGAAATCTATCACTCAGGCCAATTAAATCCATGATGAAAAAAGGCGTGAGCAGCCCGACCAAGTGGCCAAAAAATATCACCAAAACCCCGACATGAAAAAGCACCGAACCTACGACAAGCTGTCGCCTGCGCAAGAACTGGCTGGATTTACTCTTCCACGAAAAGGGATCTACCTCATAGCGGATAATAGAGCCCACGATCATGATTGTAAGGGCGATATATGGAAAAACCCCAAAAAGAAAATATGACATGACTACCCCCTTTTTTCATTATGTGCTTTTTTAGAGCGCTGGATAAAGATGGGGAACTCCTGGCCAGCTGCCTGTGCCAAAGGCCCATAAGGGCTTTGGGAAACGGCAGGTGAGTCCATTGGACGACCCATGGAATCATGCTCGGGGATAGCTTGCAACTGCGCACGTACCATGCGCTCGGCATGCTGCAAATCACCCGTAGGCATATTGCGCATCAACAATCCAGAGCAATGATCATTAAGATCTGGCTGCCCAAAGGTCACTGGCGCCTCTTCCCATACCGCATCGAGGGCCTCAAGATCATTTGGGTTGTCCATCTTTTCGGCAATTAAATGCTGTGCTTCAACATTATCGCGATCGACACCAGCCAAATGCGCCAAAATGGCTAATATAGCGGCATAATCAGTCTCGCGACGTTTTAAGCGATCAGCCAATGCCACCAAAATAGCCCCAGCATCGTTTAACGTGGCTCTTGCCTCTTGTTCAGACTGCAGAGAAAGAAACTCAAGCAATACAGGCAAGTGATCGGGTAGCTCTGCAGTGTTTAGCTCGAACCCTGCTTCTTTATAGGTATGTAATAGATCCACCATAGCGGTGCCCCGATCTCTACTTTCACCATGAATATGCTCAAACAGGTTTAAGCTAAGCGAGCGCGAACGATCAAACAAAAACACATAGTTTTCTTGTAAATCATAAATATCTTTTTCAGCCAAAGCCTGTAGCAACGGCTGCAATGATTCTTTTTGCTCGGCGTTTAAAGTTTCGTCCGCAGCTATCAAGGTCTGAATTTCGGGCACTGCCTCTTGTAATTCCGGACTTGGATAGCCCAATAGTACAGAAAAGATTTTCAGTATTTTCATCATAACTGCTCCGTTTCTGCTCTAAATTTATTGGTTGCAAACAAGCGTCGTCCCGAGTGACCGGCAGAACATTGGTTTCCATCGGTAAACCCACAGGCGCTTTGAATATCTGCACCATCCTCTGTGATCTCGCGCTGCGAGGTGGGTATGACAAAACGATCCTCATAATTAGCAATCGCCATGAGTTGATACATCTCGTCTATCTGCTCAGGGGTCAGCCCCACACGTTCAGCGATTTCGGTATTGATCACACCATCAACTGTTTTGGCACGCATAAAGGAACGCATAGCTAGCATACGTTCGAGCGCAGAAACCACCGGTTCTTCGCGCCCAGCTGTGAGCATATTAGCCAGATACCGTACAGGAATACGTAATGAACGAACATCTGGCATGTCACCTTGAGCCGAAATTCTGCCGGCTTCAGCTGCGTTCTGAATAGGTGACAATGGCGGTACATACCAAACCATGGGCAAGGTGCGGTATTCAGGGTGGAGCGGGAATGCGATCTTCCACTCCATAGCCATTTTCCAGATAGGCGAGTTCTGAGCACCCTCGATCCAGTCGTCAGAAATGCCCTGTGCACGCGCTTCAGCGATAATCTCAGGATCATTAGGATCTAAGAAAATATCAAGCTGTGCTTGGTATAGGTCTTGGTCATCAGGTGCGCTTGCAGCCTCGGATATACGATCTGCGTCATACAAAACCACACCCAAATAGCGAATCCGACCAACACAGCTCTTGGAGCACACAGTGGGCAAACCACTTTCGATCCGCGGATAGCAAAAAACGCATTTTTCAGACTTTCCTGTGGACCAGTTGTAATAGATCTTCTTATAAGGACAGCCAGAAACGCACATGCGCCAACCACGACATTTTTCCTGGTCAATCAGGACCACCCCATCCTCTTCGCGCTTATATATAGCGCCCGATGGACAAGAAGCCACACAGGTAGGGTTAAGGCAGTGCTCACATAGGCGCGGCAAATACATCATAAAAGTATTTTCGTATTCGCCATAGATTTCTTTTTGAACCCCTTCAAAGTTGTAATCCTGAGAGCGCTTGGAAAACTCACCACTGAGAATTTCTTCCCAGTTGGGGCCCCATTCAATTTTTTCCATACGCTCGCCGGTGATTACCGAGCGTGGACGCGCTGTTGGAAAATGAGCTGATTCGGGACCCTCTTGCAGGATTTCATAATCAAAATCAAAAGGCTCGTAGAAATCATCGATTTCTGGCAAATTAGGATTTGCAAAAATATGCGACAAAATCCGCCATTTTGCGCCCTGCTTTGGTTGTAATTTGCCTGAGCGCGTACGCACCCAGCCGCCTTTCCAGCGCTTTTGATTTTCCCAGTCTTTCGGGTAACCAATGCCTGGCTTGCTTTCAACGTTATTAAACCATGCGTACTCAACCCCCTCACGGCTTGTCCAGACGTTTTTACAGGTGACTGAACACGTGTGACACCCGATACATTTGTCCAGGTTAAGCACCATCGCAATTTGTGCACGAATTCTCATTATCTGGCCTCCGTTGTCTGAGGATTATTTGGTGATGAAGCCTCGGTAGAGTCGAGGGATGGCTCATCAAGCCAATCCACTTTGGTTAGTTTGCGCAAGATTACGAACTCATCGCGGTTAGCGCCCACTGTGCCGTAATAGTTAAACCCATAAGAAAGTTGCCCATAGCCACCAATCATATGTGTCGGCTTTAACACTGTCCGTGTGACTGAGTTATGAATACCCCCACGTTTACCGGTCAGTTGGCTACCGGGAACGTTTACAATTTTTTCCTGGGCGTGATACATAAACATCGAGCCATCTTTAATGCGCTGGCTGACCACAACGCGCGCTGTTAAAGCACCATTACGGTTAAAGACCTCGACCCAGTCGTTATCTACCAGTTGGCCTTTTTTCGCGTCATTTTCAGAAATCCACACGACAGGCCCACCACGGTTTAGAGTCAACATCAACAGGTTATCGGTATAGGTTGAATGGATTCCCCACTTTTGGTGTGGCGTCAAAAAGTTCAACACTAAATGGGGTTCATTAGGTGCCAATACCTGCATGGATTCCTCATCCAAGGCCTTTAGATTAATGGGTGGACGCCAGGTAACCAAAGCCTCGCCAAAAGCGCGCATCCATTCGTGATCCTGATAAAGCTGCTGTCGGCCACTGATCGTGCGCCAGGGGATTAACTCATGCACGTTGGTATAGCCGGCGTTGTAGGAAACCTTTTCGCTCTCAATGCCAGACCAAGTAGGCGAAGTAATAATTTTGCGCGGTTGTGCCGCTATATCCTGGAAACGGATTTTTTCGTCCTCTTTGGGTTTGGCTAAATGGGTATGATCACGACCTGTGATTTTGCTTAAAGATTCCCAAGCACGTACTGCCACAGAACCATTCGTTTCCGGGGCAAGCATAAGTACGGTTTCACATGCATCAATGGCTGAATCCATGCGCGGCAGGCCTTTGCTGGGCCCTTCCTCTATAACCACCCCATTGAGAGCGCGCAAATGATCGATTTCTTTTTTGGTATCCCAATTAATACCCTTGCCGCCGTTACCCAGCTCTTCCATCAATGGACCTACTGAGGTGTAGCGCTTGTAAATGTTGGGATAATCCCGTTCGACTTTGATATAAGCCGGTGCTGTGACACCAGGTATTAGATCGCATTCACCCTTTTTCCAATCACGCACTTCGGGCTGCTTGATTTCACCTGGGCTATCATGCTGCAGCGGCAGCTGTACCACGTCATCTTCCACACCTAAAACATCAGGTGCAATGGCAGAGAATTTTTCAGCGATAACTTTGAAAATATCCCAGTCTGTTTTGGACTCGTAAGCCGGGTCAATGGCTGCCTGGAACGGGTGGATAAATGGGTGCATGTCCGAGGTATTCAGATCGTCTTTCTCGTACCAGCTCGCCGTAGGCAGAACGATGTCCGAATACACAGCTGTGGTTGACATACGGAAATCAATGGTCACCAATAAATCCAACTTGCCCTCGGGAGCTTTATCGTGCCATTTGGCCTCGATTGGTTTGACACCCCCCTCATCCCCTAAATCCTTGCCTTGCACCCCGTGGTCTGTGCCCAGCAAGTGCTTGAGGAAGTATTCATGACCTTTACCTGATGAACCTAATAAATTAGAGCGCCAGACAAAGAGGTTTCTTGGCCAGTTTTGTGGATCATCAGGATCCTCGCAAGCCATACCCAGCTCGCCAGATTTGAGCTTTTCGGCCACATAATCAGATACATCCATTCCGGCGGCTTTGGCTGCTTTGGCCACCTCGAGCGGATTAGTATTCAGTTGCGGAGCAGAAGGCAACCAGCCCATTCTCTCGGCACGAATGTTGTAATCAATGAGGCTAAGTTTATTCCAATCCCCTTCAGGTGCTGTGGGGGACAAGATATCCTCGGTTGTTAGTGTTTCATAACGCCACTGATCGGTATGCGCATAAAATGCCGATGTGGAATTCATATGGCGTGGGGGACGATTCCAATCAAGCGCAAAAGCCACTGCGGTCCAACCTGTTTGTGGGCGCAATTTCTCTTGGCCCACATAGTGCGACCATCCACCGCCAGACTTGCCGACACAACCTGACATGACCAGCATATTGATTACACTGCGATAGGTCATATCCATGTGGTACCAGTGGTTAACCCCGGCACCAATAATCACCATTGAGCGGCCTTTGGTTTTTTCAGCATTATCGGCAAACTCGCGAGCGACCTGTATGATTTTGTCTTGGCGCACGCCAGTGATTTTTTCGGCCCAAGCTGGTGTGAAGGGGACGTCTTCACTGTAGTCCTTGGCCACGTGATCGCCACCCAACCCTCTATCAAGGCTGTAGTTAGCGCACATCAGGTCAAATACGGTTGCTACCAAAGCCTCTTGGCCATTAGCCAAAGTAATCCGTTTAGCGGGTACTCGACGTGTGAGCACATCGCCTCGGTCATCGACTACAAAATCGTTGGTTGCTTTAGCACCAAAGTATGGGAAATCGACGGCAACGACCTCATCGTGATCGGCTTGGTCGATAAAGCTAAGCTGCAGCTCTATATCCTTGCCCTGAGCCTGCTGCTCTAGATTCCATTGACCCTGATCACCCCAACGGAAACCAATAGAGCCATTGGGTGCCACTAATTGCTTAGAGATTGTGTCATAGCCGATGGTTTTCCACTCGGGATTGTGGTCTTCGCCCAAGTTTTCAGCGAGATCACTGGCCCGTAGTTGGCGACCTGGTATTAGGCGATCTCCCTTGTTATCCAAACGTACCAACATGGGCATGTCCGTGTATCGGCGGCAATAATCGGCAAAATACGGCGCCTGACGATCCAAGTGGAACTCACGCAAAATTACGTGACCAAAAGCCATCCCCAAAGCCGAGTCAGTCCCTTGTTTGGGGTTGAGCCAGATATCACCAAATTTCGCAGCCTCTGAATAGTCAGGACTAATCACAGCACTCTTAGTGCCCTTATACCTGGCCTCGGTATAAAAGTGCGCATCCGGTGTGCGGGTCTGCGGAACGTTTGAGCCCCAAATCAAGAGGTAATTAGAGTTGTACCAGTCAGCTGATTCGGGGACGTCTGTTTGTTCGCCCCAGGTTTGCGGGCTGGAAGGAGGCAAATCGCAATACCAATCGTAAAAGGACATACAGGTACCGCCAATAAGCGATAAGTATCGCGTACCTGCAGCATAAGAGATCATAGACATGGCCGGTATGGGCGAAAAACCAAACACTCGGTCAGGACCATACTTGCGTACGGTATAGACGTTTGCAGTCGCAATGATCTCAGTTACCTCATCCCAGCTGGCACGCACAAATCCGCCTTTACCACGTGTACGGGTATAGCTTTCACGGGCTGCAGGATCATTTTGAATACTTTCCCAAGCTTCGAGCGGCGCCATTGTTTTACGCTTTTCACGCCACAATCGCATTAAGCGACCGCGTACCAGCGGAGTTTTAACGCGATTAGCGCTGTATATATACCAGCTGTATGAGGCCCCACGAGGACAACCCCGAGGCTCGTGATTGGGCAAATCAGGACGTGTGCGTGGATAGTCTGTTTGCTGTACTTCCCAAGTCACAATCCCAGATTTGACATAAATCTTCCAAGAGCAAGAACCAGTGCAATTAACCCCGTGCGTAGAACGAACCTCTTTGTCGTGTTGCCAGCGGTGTCGATACACATCTTCCCAATCGCGATCTTCGATGGTGGTCTCTCCATGCCCATCAGAAAAGGTATTTTTGCGTAGGGTCCCGAAGAAATTTAATCGATCCAAAAGTTGGCTCATACAGCCTCCCTTTTATAATAGATTGCGCTATTCACCTTAGAGATATTTAGCGCGCTTAACTACATCAAAACGCTTAATTAAAATATCAAATTAATTTTAAAGATTAAGAGCTGGTACTGAATATATTTAATAATAGTTATTTAATTGCTATTCACATCTAAATATGAATATAAAACACCTTATTTAGATTAAAAAAATTCCCAAGTCTTGCGGCAGCGGGCTTGTAGCCCGCCAGCCTAGATGTAGGTTTCATAAAGCATTTAAATAATTGTGGCACAATTTATGCTGTTGAAGCAATTAAATTCTTAATAAAAATTAAAATGAAATAGGACAAAATCAGTACCAATAAACCTCTTTTAGCTAATCAGTATAAATATAGTTCCATATTGTTTTTATACACATAACTCGTTATAACCTCCCCATTGTTTAGATAATCTCTAATCATTTTGAAGGGCCCAAACCACCAGGAGCACCGGGTTCTGTAGCACGCGCTTGGCGATGCTCAATCGCGTAAAGCAATCCGCCCTTGCGCGTATAGCAAAACCAAGTTATTGCCAAGCACAGCACATAAAAGCCAATAAAAGCCCAAAGTGCTGCTTGTGCATTGCCCGTTAAACCAATGGATGTACCAAAGGCTTTGGGAATAAAGAACCCACCATAAGCCCCCACTGCACTGGTAAATGCAATGATTGCAGCAGACTCGCGCTCGGCTTGATGGCGCTGTTTGTCTTCACTTTGTCCTGCAAATATGCGTCCGATCTCTTTGCGCATAATGACTGGGATCATCTGGAATGTTGAAGCATTACCAACCCCGGTAAAGAAGAACATCAGCATGAAGCCCAAGAAGAACATGATGAAAAACTGGGTTTGTAGTGACCAAATAACGAGCAATACCGAGGCAATCATGCCCACGAACACCCAAAATGTGACTCGTCCACCGCCCCAGCGATCAGCTAACCAACCCGTCCCTGCTCGGCTTAAAGCACCTACTAACGGGCCAAGGAAGACAAATTTGATGATATCTATATCAGGGAAAGCCAATCGGGCCAGCAAGGGAAACCCAGCTGAATACCCAATAAAGCTACCAAAGGTGCCCACATACAATACGCACATAATCCAGTTATGAGCGCGGCCGAAAATGACAGCCTGTTCTTTAAAGCTGGATTTAGCATCAGCAATATCGTTCATACCCAGCCAGGCTGCTATGGTGGATGCAATCACCAGCGGCACCCAAATAAAGCCTGCATTTTGGATCCACACCTTTTGCCCATCGCCTAGTATCTGGGGCTCCCCTCCTAGGGCGCCAAATACGCCGGCCGTAATTACTAAGGGCACTAAAAACTGCATCACAGAGACACCCAAATTCCCCAATCCTGCATTGAGAGCCAATGCGTTGCCTTTTTCTTTGCGCGGAAAGAAAAAACTGATATTAGCCATCGATGAAGCAAAGTTCGCACCACCTAAGCCGCATAACAGTGCCAGCACTGCAAAAATCAGATAAGGCGTACTCGGATCCTGCACGGCATACCCGATGCCCAAAGCAGGCAGCAGTAAAGAACCTGTTGAAATTGTGGTCCAGAGGCGGCCCCCAAATATAGGCACTACAAAACTATAAAAAATACGTAATGTAG
Organism: Paenalcaligenes sp.; assembly: GCA_035302345.1. GTDB lineage: Bacteria > Pseudomonadota > Gammaproteobacteria > Burkholderiales > Burkholderiaceae_B > Paenalcaligenes. The sequence continues at coordinate 11,197 of DATGSS010000070.1, read as the reverse complement.
CCCCAGATAAAGCCGGCAGCGCAGCTAACCAAAAGAGTTGATCTTGGGTGAAGTCAAATCCTATGGATGGCAGCTGTGATACTACGACTGACCAAACCATCCAGACCGCAAAAGCCAGCAAAAGTGCAGGAATAGAAATCCAGAGATTTCGCTGTGCAATACGCCGTCCCTTTTGCTCCCAAAAAACGGGGTCCTCAGGATTCCATTCTTGGATACCGCGAGGCATCGCTGTGGTCTTGGGGTCGTGTATTTCCTTGAGCTCTGGTAAGGAAGGCAGGGTATCCAGCTGCTCACCGTGTGCTTTACGCTCCATTGCGCGGATCGCAAAGTGCATCCACAACAGTGACACGGCAACGATTAAGAACATCAGCGCAAAGGCTGCTGTCCAAATCCCCGTAATCTCTAATAGCGCACCAAAGACAATAGGTAGAACAAAACCACCCAACCCACCTATCATGCCTACCAAACCACCGACTGCACCTACGTGATTTGGATAATAAACAGGGATATGGCGGTATACAGCTGCTTTACCCAAGCTCATGAAAAACCCAAGAGCAAACATTGTGATTACAAATGGCCACAGTCCCATGCTGGTCGAAAAGGTGATGGGCCCGCGAATACCGTGAATGGTGTAATCAGTGGGCGGGTAAGACAACATGAAAAGGAAGAGCAGAGAGAACCCAAAGGTCCAGTACATTACTGCACGGGCGCCAAACCGATCTGAAAGCACCCCACCGTACATACGAAAGACACTGGCAGATAAACTAAAACTGGCAGCTGCGATACCCGCAATGCGAACATCTACGCCATACACCTGGACCAAATAATTTGGCAACCATAAAGCCAGGGCTACAAAGCCACCAAAAACATAAAAGTAATACAGTGAAAAGCGCCAGGCTTGGAGTTTTTTCAGTGGCGCAAACTGCTCGGCAAGTGGCGGTGCTTGGACTCCCTGTGCCTTGCGGCGAGCAAAATCAGGATCGTCCTTGGCAAATATGTAAAATAGGACGCCCATAGCTATGATTACCCAGGCCCAGATATTGGCAACTAATTTCCAGCCACCAAGAAGCATTACAAACGGCGCCACGAAAGTGGTTAACGCAGCCCCGACATTACCCATACCAAAGATGCCCAAAGCTGTCCCTTGACGTTTTTGCGGGTACCATTTTGAGACGTAGGCAACGCCAATAATAAAAGAGCCCCCTGCCACACCGACCCCTAACGCTGCCAACAAAAAGGTAAAATAGCTATGTGCATACGCTAGACCTAGTGTTGCTATCCCAGTCAAGATCATTTGCAGGGCAAAAACTAACCGACCCCCATAACGCTCGGTCCAGACACCAAGTACGATACGTATAATGGACCCGGTTAAAACTGGGGTAGCAATCAGCACCCCATACTGAAACTCACTGAGATTGAGCTCTTGACGTATCTCAATACCTATAATTGAAAAGATAGTCCATACAGCAAAACACAATGTAAAGGCGATCGTGCTAAGCCAGAGCATCCGGTTGGATAATCGTTGTGCAGACTGATCTGCCTGAACGGATTGAGGAGCCATATCGCAATGATGTCCACCTCCGACCTGTGGTTACAGGCTTAAGCGAACACCCCGTGAGCGGTTGAACATCATTTCTGCTAGATAATCAAGATTAATCCGCAGAACTAAGGTGCATATGAATTAAACCTTATCAGCAACCCCTAGAAAACTCAGCTTTTAAGTGCGTTATCTAACCCAAAGTTGACAAGAATCAAATAAAAGCGCTTTTACTCTTGCTTAACAAAAGTTTGTTTTATCGAAATACAGCGATTACAGCTGTTTAAGAGCGCTTAAGCATGCCAGCTGATTGTTATTCGATTTTTTAAAATGTTGACTGAAACCACGAGATAGCGTTATCTCGCCTTTGTTCGCATTATTGCCACGGACTGTTATGCTTTTAAGGCACGCTACTAGAACAACTTTTAAATATTAATTATTGACTACCAAAATATGATTTATCTCTTGGTTGCTATCGCCGCGTTTATGTTTGGGATGTACAACGTGTTCATCAAACTTTCTTCATCCCATATCGAGGCAGTTTTAGGTGCCGTTGTCCTGCAGTTTGTAGCCGCGTTCATAGGATTAGCGCTTTTAATTTATATGAAATTTAGCGGTGCACACATATTTAGCACACCCAAAGGTATTGGTTTGGCTGTTGGAGCCGGAATCGCTATTGGTGTAGTTGAAATCCTGACTTTTTTTATTTTTGGCCGAGGCCTCGAAGTTGCAGTGGGCAACCCACTCATTATTGGTGGTTCACTTATAGTGACCACTGGTGCGGGCATATTTTTCATGCGCGAACAAATATCCGGCCTGCAATTGTTCTCAATAATTTTAATCGCCAGTGGCGTAGCATTAATGGCATGGGCAACAAATAAATAAAAATTTAATATATAATAGATCTCATCATTCAAGCACTGATTTATATATTCATAGCATAGGTTTACATCCTTAATCAGTGCATATATTTATTGCTGTTTCGTTTACTGCTTACGGAATTATTCTATGCGCATTAAACAGGTTGAGAATGCCCTCTCCTTGTTGCAATATTACGCCGACACGGGGCAGCCGAGCACATTGACTGAGATCTCAAATCATTTTGATTGGCCTCGCTCGAGTACCTATAACCTGCTCAACACTCTTTCTTATCATGGCTATTTGTACGAACCCCATCAGCGCGGCCATTTCTATCCAACCCCTAAATTATTAGACTTAGGGCTTAGCATCATTGATAAAGCACCTTTGCCAGCTTTTTTCGACAAACTCATGGTGGAACTCCGTGACAAAACCCAAGAAACGGTCTGGCTAGCTGCTAAGAGCGGACTCAATGCGGTATTCCTAAAGGTTGTAGAATCAAAACAACTCATACGCTACATCACTAGGGTTGGGATGCAGGTTCCTTTATTTGCGACAGCTACAGGCCACGCAATCCTAAGTCAGTTGCCCGATACGCAAATCAATAACATTTTAGATAAAAGCACCTATAAGCGCTTTGGCGATGGTACCCCTGAAAATAAACAAATAGTCCTCGAACGTCTAGCGGATGCCAAAGAAAGGGGCTGGTTTTTTAGTGCCTCGGCATTTACCCCCGACCTGGGTGGCATATCCCTCCCTATTGCCATAGATAATAGAATATTTTCTATTACTACCGCAGGCCCTTGGTTTCGAATGGGTGACCGTACACAAGAAATAGCAAAAATAATGCAGAAAACTATTAAAGAATATACTTCTTAATAGATAACTGCATTATTAATACACAAATATTTTTTAATTATTTAAATACTTTTAGTGTATTTAATATAGATAAAAAATTAAATAGAAAATAACTCTTAATTAATTTTCGTTTCTATAGGATTCTAAAGCAGCCTGATAAGCTTTTAATACTTCACTGCCTTTTCTATTACGCTTATCAAGATCGGAAGCCCACTTTTCAGAGGTTTCTGCAGCCGCCTTATCCAGTTTGACTAAATCATCATCCCCTAGCGTCACATAAGTCACCCCTGCTTCTGCTACTTTTTCCTTGTCTGCACTATCAAGTTCGTCAACTAAATCACAGGCGTGTTTAGTTGCTGCTTCTCCCACCTGCGTAAACACCTCTTTCTCTTTGTCTGAAAGACTATTCCAGCGTTCATTAGAGATAGAGTATGTAGCCACAAAAGAACCCATGCTAACCCCTTCAGTTGCGTACTTTAATAGCACATGCAAATCATAAGGAGGCAAGCTAGAGTTTGGGAAAACCAGCCCATCGAGTGTTCCACGAGACAGTGCATCACGCGCATCGGGTGCAGCCATTTGCACAGGAACTGCATCTAAATTGAGCACTGTTTCCTCCATTGCGCCGCCAGTTGCACGCAATTTTAAGCCTTTAAATGATTCTATATTTTCAATAGGCTTTTTCGACGTGTATATTTGATAAGGTGACAATGCTAAAGCCATGAGTGGGCGCACTTCATTGGGCTCGAACTCTAACTCATAGAGCAATCCCCCTGGCTTTACTAATTCCCAGTAGGTCAAAGTACCCTCACACGAGTTGTTAAACATACCTGGCAACTGAGCTACTGCGGATAGCGGCATTTTATCGCTAACATATGATGGACCAATATAACTAATATCAAGTACACCTGTTTGCGCCAATGACAACATATCTCCGGCTTTGCCCAATTGCTCAGCAGGAAAATGGTCAAAATCGATATCATCACCCAATTGTTCTTTGACGCCGTCCATCCAAAACTCTATGAGTCCTTCAGCAATGTAATGACCAGAAGGCAGGCTATCACCTATGCGCAATGTTGTTTGCGCAGCTACAGTTGTAGCCACCCCTAATAAAGTAGCCCCAACCAAACTGGCCATAGCAGTTTTTTTAAAATTGAAATGATTTTTCATTGTCTCCTCCTAAGTTTTATTGCATTGTTGATGGCAGCCAGAGTATGAGCTGTGGGAATAGCACTAAAAGTGCAATGACCAGTAAGTGAACCCAAACATGCGGCATCACACCAACAAATAACTCATTAAGTGGCATTTTCGTATAGCGAGCCACTACAAAAATGTTCATCCCTAATGGTGGAGTTACCATACCTACTTCGGCAGTAACCACAACCACAACACCAAACCAAACTGGATCAAAACCCAACGAGACGACCAGCGGTAAAACGACTGGAACGGTCAAAATCAGGATTGCTACTTGATCCATAAAAAAACCTAAAATCACGTAGCCCAGGAGAATTACAGCCATAATGGCTATAGGCGGTAGATCAAGCTGCCCCACCCAAGTGATAAGATCATTAGTAACTCGTTCTAATGTGAAGTAATAACCAAAGATATGTGCTGCTAATATAATCAGCAAAATCATTGCTGTGGTATGAGCTGTCTTACGTAGGGCATGCACCAAAGCTCTCAATGTAAGGCGTCGTTCTTTAAGCGCTAACAGCATCGCTACAAAAGCGCCCACACCGGATGCCTCTGTAGGGGTAGCCAAGCCCGAATATATACTGCCAATGACAACAATAAATAAAATTAGAACCGGTCCAATACGACTGAGCGATTGCAGCTTTTCTTTGAAAGAATATGATTGCCCTTTAGGAGCTGAGTCTGGCCACAAATATACCAATGCAGCAATGGTCAAAATGATGGATAAACAAACTAAAACACCCGGAATAATTGCACCGATAAACAATGCAGATATCGAAATATCAGCAATTACGCCATACAAAATAAGAGCGATTGAGGGTGGGATGATCATCGCCAGAGTCCCTGAAATCGCCACAACGCCACCAGCTAATTTTGGCTCGTAGCCCTGTCGAACCATTGCAGGTATCGAAGTTGATGCGAGTGTTGCTGCGGCAGCTGTACTAGAGCCAGAAATTGCAGCAAAGCCAGCCCCAGCTAGCACTGTTGCCATTGCAACGCCACCGCGTACTCGCCCCACCCACATGGCGGCAGCACGAAATAAATCATTAGCAATCCCAGAAATAATCACAAACTCTGCCATCAGAATAAACATAGGCACAGTAATGATCTCGTACGAACTTGTCGATGATAAAGGTGCCGTACGCAAGATACCGGTCAAAATGGAGAGGCCTCCGAACATATAAAGACCAAAAGCCCCTGAAACAGCCATCGAGATCGCAACAGGAACCCCTACAATGAGGAGCACAACCAATATAATGAGCACTAATGCCATGGTCATAATTGGCCCTCCTCAATCTCGATCTTGGTATCGTCTAATAAGGTACCCTCTAATGCTTGGTATTTTTCCTCGGTAATCCTGGGAGAAAAGCAAAAAACAAGATACTTAATTGCGGCCAACAACACACTTGACGCCATGACGATAGAGCCTATTAAAACAATTAAATAAGCTATCCAAGTTGGCCATGGAATCGATGCTGCCAGTCTGTCATCATTAAGGTAGGCTGACTGCATACGTAACAGCGCCTGATTGGACCATAAATAAATCACCACTGCACCAGCAAAATAACCCACACTAACCGCTAGTGCCCGCAAACGGAGCGGTATGTAATGACTCATAAAATCGATTTTGACGTGAGCTTGATAACGAAAACCGTCACTGATCGCAAAAAAGAACACAGCGGTCATCAGATAAAACCCAATGAGTGTATATGACCATGAAAATGGCGCATTAAATAAATAACGCGAAAGGACATCAAAAAAAACGATGACCATAATAATAAATAATGCCAAACAAGCCAGTGTCACCAACACTCGGTCTAGTATGTAAAGAATCTTATCTAGGCCACGTATTATTAGACTATTTTGTTGTCCAGTCATAACCTCTCCAGGCTATTTATTAGCTCGGGCGATGATATTTCGCGCGATCCTCTCATGCGGTTTATCGATCATTTGGCCGTCAATGTTCACAACACCTATATCAGGCGAATTATCAAAGGCATTGATCACTTGCTCTGCCCACTTGACCTCTTCGGCGGATGGAGTAAAGACCTGATTGGTTATCTCAATATGACTGGGGTGAATCAAAGCCTTTGCTGCAAAACCATCGCCTTTGGCTGCGCGGGCTTCGTCTTCGACCATCGTAAGGTTACGAATATCAGCGGTAATACTATCTATGGCAATGACACCGGCAGCAGCGGCGGCCAACAAACACATGTCGCGAGCATGCACAAATGGCGAGGTATAGCGGCCATTAACTTTATTGCGCATAGCTCCTAATGAGCCAGCCAAATCTTCTCCGCCCCACATCAGCCCATACAAGCGTTCAGGTGCCTGATCATTAAAAGTGTTCAGACTTAAGACCGACGCAGCATTTTCAGTGGCTATGCCAACCACCAGGGTGCTGTTCTGCTCGATATTGTGTGTTGCTTCAAGGGCCTGCAGGTAATAGTCCAAACGGGTAATATCTTTTTGGCCATTTACCTTGGGGAGTACAATTCCATCTGGCCGATAAGGCATCACTGCGGCCAAATCATCTAAATATAAATGCGTATCAAAATCATTGATTCGTACAAACCACTTTTGATTATTTTGTTTGGTCTGCTGCAAAGATTGTTGAACTACTTTCCGAGCATTTTCTTTGGCTGCCAATGAAACGGAATCCTCAAGGTCTAAAATCAAGGCATCTGCCTCAGTTGCAGATGCCTTGCTAAACATCCGCTCATTATCGCCAGGTACGAATAAAAACGAGCGCATCTACGACTCCTTTTTTCTCATTAACGCAAAACGTCGACAGATGGCAACCACCTGATCATCTTGATTCAAGCAAGTATGCTCAAATTCCACTATCCCTGTGTCCGGACGAGAACGAGATTCTCTTTTGCTAACAACCTTGGTTTCAGCACGCAGGGTATCCCCATGAAATACTGGATTGGGGAATTTGACATCAGACATACCTAAATTACCAATGGTGGTGCCCAAGGTGGTGTCTTGGACAGTCATACCGATCAGTAATCCTAGGGTAAATAAACTATTAACCAAGGGCTTGCCCCACTCGGTTTGTGCAGAAAAGTGCGCATCTATATGCAGCGGTTGAGGATTCATAGTCATCAAGCTAAATGACATATTGTCGTATTCCGTCACCGTGCGCGTTAAAGGGTGTTTAAATACGTGATCTACTTTGAACTCTTCGTAAAATAATCCTGACATAATGCGTCCTCTAATCACTCATGACTTTGTGCGTAAATATTGCTGTACTCAGAGGTTACAGCCTATCCCAGACCCTTGACAGCAAATGACTAATACGATTTTGGTAAGTCCAGGACGCGCTCTGCGATATAACATAATGCCAACTGAGGACTGACCGGCGCAATGCGGGGAATCATCACCTCGCGTAAATAGCGTTCGACGTGGTATTCCTTGGCATATCCAAAGCCACCATGCGTCATTACTGCGCGCTCACAAGCAGTAAAACCAGCCTCACCTGCTAGGTATTTTGCCGCATTGGCCTCGGCCCCACATGGACGATCATTGTCATAGAGCCAGGCTGCTTTTAAGACCTGCAACCAAGTCGCTTCGAGCTCGGCCCACGAAGCCGCGAGTGGATGTTGTATGGCTTGGTTCTGGCCAATGGGTCGATTAAAGACTTCGCGCTCATTTGCATAATTAGTTGCTTTGCGCAACGCAGCCATACCTAATCCAACAGCTTCGGCAGCGATTAAAATACGCTCAGGATTTAGCCCAAATAAGATGTATTTAAAACCCTGCCCTTCTTCGCCAATGAGATCTTCTTGTGGGATTTCAAAATCATCAAAAAATAATTCATTGGAATCCACCCCGTGACGCCCCATTTTGGGAATGGCGCTGACTTGTACCTTGTTTCGGTCTAGTTTGGTATAGAAAAGACTCAACCCCTCGCTGGGACGCTTGACCTCTTCGAGTGGCGTTGTTCTGGCTAATAGCAAAATATTGTCTGCAACTTGAGCGGTGGATATCCAAATTTTTTGACCATTTACAATGTAACGATCCCCTTTTTTTTCAGCCCGCAGTTTTAACTGTGTAGTGTTCAACCCGACATTAGGCTCTGTGACACCAAAACAAGCTTTTTGGGTCCCTGTAGCGATGGGCCGTAACATGCGCTCGCGCTGCTGTTCGTTGCCGTAAATATCTACAGGTTTGAGACCAAAAATATTAATATGTATTGCCGAAGCACCTGTCATACCCGCACCCGATTCAGCAACTGTGCGCATCATGATTGCTGCCTCCATAATGCCCAACCCGGCACCGCCGTATTGCTCAGGAGTGCAAATACCTAGCCACCCTTCGCTAGCCATGGCTTGGTAGAATTCCTCGGGAAAACGCCCATCATTATCAGTATCAAGCCAGTATTGATCATCAAAGCGCTCGCAAAGTCGTTCAACAGAATCCTGTATAGCGCGTTGCTCTTCGGTGTATTCGAAATTCATAATACTTCCTTACTACTGATTGGTATTAATAACCCCTTGGGCTGCCAACGACTGTAATTCTGTTTCTGTCAGACCAAAGTCAAGGAGAACTTGAGTTGTATCCGCGCCCAAATTAGGTGCTAATTGTGTCGGTTTGGGCTGAGTCCTGGAAAAACTCATAGGCACTTTCATCGTACGCAAGACACCTTCGGTGGGATGCTCTTGTTGTTCAAAAAAACCCACCGCTTGTAAATGGGGATCGTTAAGCAGACCCTGGAAATCGTGTAATGGCATCGCTGGTACGTCAGCTTCTATGAGTATTTCCATCCACTCTTGATTACTACGTTGTACAAAGATGTCTTCTAATTCGGCGTAGATGTCATCAATGTGCTGTTGCCTACTTTCCATCGTGGCATAACGTGTATCACCTGAAAACTCGTCAGCACGGCCGATGGCTTTAAAAAATCGCTCCCAGTGTGCATCTGTGTAAAACAAGACGCCAATAAACCCATCTAGCGTTTGATAGGGTTTGCGATATGCCGATAGCTGTCGGGTGTAGCCCCCCTCATTCAATGGAGGGATAAAACTAAGCCCATCCAAATGGTCACACAAAACAAAATGCGCCATAGATTCAAACATGGGAATCTGCAGTTTTTGTCCTTTCCCGCTGACTGTGCGCTCCCAAAGTGCAGATAGTATTGCAATCACTGCTGTGAGCGCTCCGACACGATCAGAAATAGCGTTTGGGACATAGGCTGGCTGCTGATGCGGATCACGATAGCTAAATAGATGCGCCAAACCACTGCCAGCTTGGATTAAATCGTCATAAGCAGGCCGATCTGAATAAGGGCCATGAGCACCAAAACCGTGCATACCCGCATAGATCAAACGCGGATTGTGTTCGCTAAGGGTCTCGTAACCTAAATCCAAACGCTCCATAGCCTGTGGTCGCATGTTGTACATCAATACATCGGCTTTCTTTATTAAACGCAATAATAATTCGCGACCAGCGGCAGATTTAAGATCAATTTGAATGGATTTCTTAGATCGATTGTTATTTAAAAACAAAGCCCCCATCCCTTTGTTTTTGCTAGCCCCGACATTACGAACTACGTCTCCATTAGGGGCTTCTACCTTGATGACCTCTGCCCCGAGATCTCCCAAAAACTGCGAGGCATAAGGACCCATCAATGTACTGCTTAAATCAATAATACGGACACCTTTTAGTGGACCGGACATAACCCCTCTTTTCATACTAGTGAATAATTTCTTCCCATACATGAAATAGTGCACTTGAATTGAATCAGGAACAATCCGTATTACTACTTAGATCTGCATTTTATTGACAAAGACATTAATGAGGTGTGAGTTGTTTTTGTTTGTTTTTATGATGAACAAAATAAAAAAGCGCATCCTAAACAGGATGCGCTTTTTGTTTCTTGATGAGTGGAAATTACAGCATACCTAGCTGCAAGCGTGCTGATTCACTCATCATTTCACGACTCCATGGCGGATCCCACACGAGATCCACGTGGGCTTGGCTAACGCCTTGGATATTGAGGACTTTAGCACGCGCCTCTTCGGCAATAAATGTCCCCATGCCACAACCTGGAGCCGTCAATGTCATGTCTATTTGCACATGAAAATCATCTGGGCCTTCTTGGCTGACATTGCAACGATAAACCAGCCCGAGATTCACAATATCAACAGGAATTTCAGGGTCAAAAACCTCGGTCAGTACAACCCAGCACGCCTCTTCGATAGTTTCTTCGGTAGCAGGCTGCTCGGGGATAAAGGGCTCATGGCTAGCAACCTCTTTGCCAATCGCATCAGCATCCACACCTTCGATGCGATACATATTGCCCTCGACCACCACTGTGTAGCTGCTGCCTAGCTGCTGAGTAATAACAGCCTTGCACCCTTCTTCGATAGTCACTGGTGTACCAAAGGGGACAGTCACCGCAGGGCAATCACGAGTGACAATGACCTCTTCGCGATTGAAATAACTCATTTAATTACCTCTTTACTCGGTTTGGGCAACCTCATCGGTGCCATGCAGCGCATTGTGCAATGAATGCCACGCTAAAGTGGCACACTTGACGCGCACGGGAAACTCGCGAACACCAGAGAGAACCTCGAGTTTGCCCAGATCTAAATCAGGGTGTTCTTCTGTGAACATCTGATGCATGGCATTAAATAAAGCATCTGCCTCGTTAATATTTTTGCCCAATACTGCCTCGGTCATCAGCGACGCTGATGCCTTAGAAATCGCGCATCCCTGACCAATAAAAGACACATCTTCGATGAG
>DATGSS010000069.1:0-4222 GCA_035302345.1 Paenalcaligenes sp. | reverse complement strand
CGTTGCACCACCAGATCTTGTCTATTAGCAGGCATCGAGTAAGCAGGCACCTGCCAGCCACGTACGCGCAGCCTATCAGCAAAGTCATACAGGCTAAAATTAACTTTGTCCTTGTATTCATCCTTGATGGTCCATGAAAGGGCAGGGATCCCTTTGTTACGGTCTCCATCAAAGAGAATTTCAAAGGGTCCCATTTTATTTATTTCAGCGGCCAGAAACTCTGCCGTATCATAGCAATTGGATTGAATACGGGTGTAACCCTCTTTGCCCAGACGAATAAAGTTGTAGTACTGAGCAACGATTTGCCCACCCGGGCGCGAGAAATTAAGGGCAAAGGTGGGCATATTGCCACCCAGATAATTCACATCAAAGATTAACTCCTCGGGCAAGCACTGCGCATCGCGCCAGATCACCCAACCCACCCCTAGTGGGGCCAAACCAAATTTATGCCCCGAGGTATTGATGGAGTGCACGCGTGGAATGCGGAAATCCCATTCTAGGTCGGGGGCACAAAATGGGGCCAAAAAGCCACCGCTGGCTGCATCTACGTGGATAGGAATGTTTAGTCCGGTGTCTTGCTCGAGCTTGTCCAGGGCCTGTGCAATTTCTTTGACCGGTTCATATTGGCAAGTAAAAGTCACGCCCAGGGTAGGCACGACACCGATGGTGTTTTCATCACAACGCTTGATAACCTCTTTGGGGGTCAGGCCCAAATGGCCGTCCTCAAGCGGAACCTCGCGCAGCTCTACATCAAAGTAGCGGGCAAATTTATGCCAGCAGATTTGCACTGGTCCGCAGATGAGGTTGGGCCTATCAGTGGGCAAGCCCTGTGCCTGGCGCGCCTTGCGCCATGCCCATTTGAGGGCCAGACCGCCCAACATGGCGGCCTCGGAAGAGCCCGTCGTCGAACAACCTAACGTGTTTGCTGCTTCGGGTGAGTGCCACAAATCAGCCAGCATATGCACACAGCGAGACTCCAGCTCGGCAGTTTGTGGGTATTCATCCTTGTCGATCATATTTTTGTCGATGCACTCATCCATGAGCTTGCGGACCTCATCCTCGGCCCAGGTCTGGCAAAAAGTAGCCAGATTTTGGCGCGAGTTACCATCGAGCATGAGTTCGTCGTGAACGACTTGGTAGGCATGACGAGGATCCTGCTCTGTGCTGGGCATTTGGTATTTAGGTAATGTCACCGAGAGATCAGAAGAAGCGTAAATATCATCAAGCAGGTTTTTACGAATACTGTTTTTGTCATGTAATGCCACAGTGAGTCTCCTGTAATTTTTATCGGTAAACCAGATCACGCAAGCGCAAGGATAAATCAGGCCAGTAGGTGATGACCAACAAACAAGTCAGTATGACTGCGACAAACGGCAGTAGCGAGCGAATCATGCGCTCGATGGGGACCTGAGCTACCTGACTGGCAGCAAACAGGTTAACGCCAAAAGGAGGGGTGACCATACCCAGTGCCAGATTGACCACCATAATCAGGCCAAAATGTACGGGGTCGATGCCAAACTGCATGGCCACAGGTAACAGTAGTGGTGCGAGCACCACAATAGATGCCGAGGTCTCGATAAACATCCCAATCACAAATAAAGCGATGTTGACCCCTAGCAAAAAACTATATTCATTGGAAAAAACTTCGGTCAGCCAATTACCCAATGCCATGGGTACACCGGCACGGTTTAGCAAAAAACCGAAAACGCCGGCGTTGGCCATGATAAACATGATCACAGCAGTTGCAATGACCGAACGGCGGAATGTTTGCCGCAGCACTTTGAAATCAATGCGCTTATAAATGAAAATACCGACGAATAAAGCGTAAATAACTGCAACTGCAGAGGCTTCGGTCGGGGTAAATATACCGCCGTAGATCCCGCCTAAAATGATGACGGGCATTAATAGTGCCCACCAAGCTTGCTTAAGTGATTGCCACAATGGTAAACGCCCAAGGCCATCTTCTTTGCCTAAATCATTACGACGGGCATAAAGCCAGACATAAAACATCAGCGCAGCGACAATCAGCAAGCCTGGGCCAATCCCGGCAATAAAAATTTCCCCTACAGAGGTATCAGTAGAAACTGCAAACAGAATCATTGGCACCGAGGGTGGGATAATGACCCCAAGCTCAGCAGCTGAGGACTGCAGCGAAGCAGCAAAAGGAGCAGGGTAACCATGACGCACCATTGATGGGATGAGAATGGCACCCACCGCAAAAGTTGTGGCCACGCTTGAGCCAGCCACAGCAGCAAAAATCATGCAGGTCAGCACACAAGTACAGGCCAAGCCCCCTTGGATGCCTCCGATCACGCTTTTGGCGAACTCGACCATACGGTCTGAAATACCACTGGACTCCATGAGGTTGCCAGCCAGGATAAAAAAGGGCACCGCCATGAGTGGATATTTGTCTAAAGAGGCATACAGCTGCTGGGCAATGACGAGCCAGGGCATTCGGGCATCCATACCCACACCTAGCATGCTCGCTAGCCCAATGGCAACAGCGACAGGCACCGTGAGCCCAAAAAACAGCAGCATGGTCAACACCATTAACTGCGACATCTACCTACCTCTTTATTGTTTATCTGACGAATCACGACCCCAGTGACACAGTACAGCGATAAAAGAAAGGGCTGCGCCGATCGGGATGGACATATAGACCCAGGAAATGGAAATACCCAGAGTGGGCATGGTCTGAAAGCGCACACGCCAGGTCATCTGGATACCGATCCAGAGCAAGAATAATAAAAAAGCCGCCACAATGAGCAGCACGATAAACTCAAGCAACCGAGCAAGACCATATTGATCGAGCTTGGTGCGCAAGGCATTCACCCCCAGCATGGCACCTTCGCGAAAAGCCAAAGAGATACCAAGCATCACAGTCCAAATAATGGCAGCACGCGTGAGCGCCTCGGACCAAGCCGCTGGGGACTGGAAAACAAACCGGGATAGCACTTGGTAAAAGCCCGCCGCAACTGCAACCCATAGGAGCAGTTGGGCGAGCCCTGATATCACCTGAAAGAGATGATGATCGATACGTCGCAGCATGGCTTATTGAGCATTACGAATGGACTCGATGAGCTCTTCACCAAACTGGCCGTAGTAGTCCTTGTAGACGGGTTCAACCGCTGTTTCAAAGGCGGCATAATCAACTTCATTGACCTGCATGCCGTTTTCTTTGAGGGTTTCGATGCCATCTTTTTCTACAGTATCAACGTAGTCGCGCATGGCTTGGGCAGCGGCTTGACCAGCAGCCAGGAATTGCTCTTTTTCCTCGTCACTGAGGCTGTCATAGACCAGGGGTGAAACCAAAATCAACGCGGGTGCATATACGTGACCTGTCAGGGACAAATAGTCTTGTAGTTGCCAGAGCTTGGCAGACACTATCACGGATAGGGGGTTTTCCTGACCATCAATAGCCCCTTGCTGTAGGGCTGTGGCGACCTCGGGCCAGGCCATAGGAGAGGCTTGGACGCCTAGCTCACGAAAAGCCTTGAGGTGAATGGGGTTTTCAGTAATGCGGATCTTGAGGCCCTTGATATCCTCGGGATTTTCAACAGCACGCTTACTGTTGGTCAAGTGTCTAAAGCCCTGCTCGCCCCAGGCCAATGCAGTCAGCCCATGTTTAGGGAATTCGGTGAGCATCTCTTGGCCGATGTCGCTATCTAGAACGCCTCGGGCGTGGTCAAGATCACGGAATAAAAAGGGAATATCAAATACACCGGTCTCGGGGACAAAGTTTAGAGTTGCACCTGTAGAGACTATGGCGACATCAACCGTGCCTAATTGTAGGCCCTCGATGACCTCACGCTCGCCGCCCAAAGCGCTATTAGGGAACTCTTCGATCACAAAGTTTTTATTGCTGTCAGCCAAAGATTCAACAAAAGCGGTAGCACCCGCGCCATAGTGCGAGTCTTTGGACAGGGCGTATGCCATTTTGAGTTCTTGCTGCGCTAATGCCGGACCTGCTGCAAAAACAGCTGTGGCCAAGGTTGCAATCAGCCCGCCCAGGATTGACCTTTTCATGAATAAAGCTCCTAAGGTAGATAAAAACCAGAAAAAATGCGTAACCTACAAAGACTACACCCCCTGATTGCATTGAGCAATCAGGGGTTACGCTGGCTGATGATTATTGTGCTTATTATTCAGCTTTTTAGTGCGAAGTCCAAATGGGCTGTCCATCGGGGCCTAACACCTCATTCCCCCAAGACTCGCGGATTTG
>DATGSS010000068.1:0-34459 GCA_035302345.1 Paenalcaligenes sp. | reverse complement strand
GGTTTCGGTGGCATTATTGTCGCTGGCTTCGCCTTCGTCTGGGGTGACGATAGGTGCAACCGCAGGAGCGGGGGGTTGATTGCTGAGTGCTCCTGGAACCCCTTGAGCTAGACCAGGTTGATTGTCGATCGATGTCAGTTGCTGCTCGCTGCGTACAGCGGCTGTATCAGGTGTTTGGTTTGGGGAATATGTTTCCGAGGTTTCCTCATGCTGCGCAAAGTCTATTTCAGCACTTACCTGCGCGCGTACATTATCTTCGCCTAGGATAGGTTCCAAGATATTCAAAATGCGCTCGATAGCGAGCTGCTCAAACTCATGAGTGATTTGGCGTTGCTGATCTAACTGTTTCGACTCTTGGCTAGAGCCACTTAGGAGGCGTCCATTTTGATTGACGATCGAGACTTTATCAGCCTGCAAATTAGGCACACTGGATGCCACCAGCCAAGTGATGGCCGAGACTTGTTCTGCAGTCAAATGACGTCCTGGATACAGGCTGAGCATTACAGAGGCCGAGGCGGGTTGACGTTGACGTGTAAACAGAGTGTCTTTGGGCAAAGCCAGATGTACGCGTGCTTTTTCAACTGAAAATAATGACTCGATGGTTTGGGCCAACTCTCCTTCGATGGCTCTTTGATAGTTGACTTGTTCCGTAAACTGGCTTGCCCCAAAGCGCAGGTCATCCATAATTTCATAGCCAACACTACCACCGCGTGGTAAACCTTGTGCCGCTAGGTTCATGCGGGTTTTATAAACATCTCCTTTAGGGACGTAAATAGCCGAGCCTTGGTCTTTCAACTGATAAGGCACGTTCATTTGTTCAAGAGCCGCGATGATAGCGCCGCCGTCGCGATCCTCTATTTGGCTAAATAAAACGCCGTAGGCAGGGGTACGAGACCACAAAAGAATCACCACCATGATAGCCATCAGAGCAGCGGCTATACCTATTTGTGCCAATCGAGGCAGGGCGCGCAAAAAGCCTAAACCAGGCATACGCTGTAGGGTATGGGCAATTTGGCTCATTCACCAGCTCATGAGAAAACTAAATTAAAAATGGATCGGTAATGAATGCACTCGTCAGAGGCCTTAGACGGACATACTTGCGATTTCTTGATACGCAGCCACCAAGCGATTGCGCATTTGCACGGTGGTTTGCAAAGTGAGATTTGCTTTTTGTAAATCAACCATCACGTCATTCAAGCTGATCCCAGGAGCACCCAGTTCAAAAGCTTGGGCTTGTGTGTTGGCATTGTTTTCAACTGTTGAAGCAGCCCGCAAGGCACCCCCTAGCACATCTGCAAAGGAGTTCTCAAGAGATGCGGTTGGATTGGCAGTGGTTGATGCGCGATTCGGTTGTTGTGCCGCCTGAGCAGCCATAGAATCAAGGGTGGCATGCATTTGTGCCATCTTCGATAACGCAACCTGGGACATAAAATAAACCTCTGCAAATAAAGCTTAAATGACGTGACTAGCATTCCCCAAAGCATTAGCTTTGGTGGTATTTGCAATACTTTACTCTTTTTGGTGTGCGTTTAAGTCAATTATTAAACGGGGAAAATAGGGCTTTATTGAGTGAATGATTATTTAAGACAAAAAAACGGCAACTAAAATGCGAGCATGAACAGCTTTCTCTAAGTACGGTTTTTTTATGTTTTCTTTTGTTGTTCTATCTCATATACCCAAGCCAATAATTCCGCCACCACTTCGTATAGGGTAGGGGGGATGTATTCGTCGAGTTTTAATTGCATTAGTAAACTGACAAGTTCGGGTTGGCTATGCACATAGAGTTTGGATTGTTCGGCATGGCGGATGATGGCTTCGGCCAGTTCTCCGTAGCCTTTAGCAACGACTCGGGGTGCGCGATCCGTGCTGTTTTGGTAACTTAAAGCCACCGCGCTACGCCGTTTAGGATCGGTGTGCTTAGTCATAATGAGGTATCTATGGGTGGATTGGTTTGATTTTCAGGTGATTTTCGAGGCTGTTCTTTCCAATAGATATGGGAATTGGGGTGTATGTCACTGAGGCGTTTTTCTAGTAAATCTCTAAAAGGCTTAAGCTGCTTTGCGCGCGTTGGCGTAGCGCTAATATGTATCACCAGCTCTTGAGTCGTCCATTGGATATTAAAATTCAGTGTATCGTCTACAGAAAACAGCAACTCTATTTGGCTAGTCCAGGGAGCGCTGTGATTTGGCTGTGGATTGGGATGCGGATGCTCCTCTGTATCTGGCAGTGCTTGGTTGCGCCAAAGCATCTGCACACCTGGCCAGAGCTCACCACGCCATTCCCATTGTTGGGTGGCCAGTAGTTCTAGTTGTTGGCGTACTATCGTACGCAATTCAAGAGGTAATTCCGTGCTGTGCTCATCAGCAGCTATTGCAGAGGCAGTTGCCATAGCAAAAACATTCTGGGGCTGTTGTCGCAGATGGCTGCCACTGCCAATACGTTTATGCATGCTTTCGTGCAGTAGGCTCTCATAAAAAAGACCGCTGTGGGTCATTTCATTGCGTAATTTCTGCTGTATGAGCAAGGCCTGCGATGTGGGGGGCTGGGTCTGACCTTGGGCGGGTATCTGCGGTGGTTGCATGAGGGGTTGACGCCCCAAGAGGGCATTGGCTTTGGGTTGTTGATTTAGTAATTGCAAAATCAGCTGTGCCGTGCGTCCCAAATGTGTCTGCAGTGAATTTTGTGGACTGCTGCCCGACATAGGGGCATTCGAGCTACCCTTATCAGTGTGTTGTGACGCGATGCGTGTGGGATGGTTTTTTTGCTCGAGCGGTGTTGTTGGGCGTGAATCAGGATGCTTTAAAGGGCGTTCTGATTGGCTTTTTTCAGCAGGAGTAATGGTATTGGCTTTAGCGCCTGACATCAAATTGGCTTGTTGGGATTGGGTTACTCCCAAGAGGCTATGCAGGCGCTGGATTAAAATTGTGCCTAGTTGCGATGGCCCAGCAGTACTCATGCTTTTAAATCTCTTTGTTTTTAGTGCAGTCCGGTTTGCATAGGATAGGCGTTACTGATGCTGGCATTGTGGATACAGTTAATCGCCTGGCTTTGCGGGTTTAAATACGCACGGATTTCGGCGTCATTATTCAGTATTGTGCTCAGAAATGCACGTCTTTTTTTTCTCTGTTCTCGGGTCAGGTGAGGCAGGGTTTTTAGTAATTCCAAAATATCAGAGTAGACATGGCATAGCTCGGCGGCAGTGACCCACTGTTGTTGCCGAATATTTTCAACAATTTGATTGCTTAGTTGCGCCAATTGTTGATATAGGATGATCGGTGAGTTTGGGTGTAATGAGGTGGGCATAGGCAATCTAATAGACAGTGGTGGCCTGATTTTGTGCCAGTTGGACGGCTTCGTTCCAAGCATCATGTAGGTTGCTGAGCATTGTATCGGCAGTATTTAAATGGGATTCATCGGCAGTGATATTGGCTTGTAGCAAATGATAAACAATGAGGTCATAGCTATCGATTAGATGTGCACTGACATCGCCACCGATTTCTTTGTTTACTGCTGCCTTGAGTCCGGTATCGACAATATCAACTGCTTTGGAAATCATCGATCCTCGTTGGGCGATATCATCATTTTTAAGATGTATACGTGCTTTTTTAACTGCTGTACGTGCGCCCTGAAAGAGTAGATTTATTAATTGCTCGGGGCGCGCCGCGAGTATTTGTGATTCTAAGCCCACCTGTGCATACTGACGAGCACCTGAGGCGCGTTTATTTCTAGAATAAAAAGAGGTCGTCATAAACTATCCGTTTTGCTTGTTCATGTTGGCCAGCATTCCTAGCTGCTGACTCAGATACATACTGGTTTGATCCATTTGACTGACAAGTACATCGAGTTGCTGGAATTGTTTTTGATAATTTGCCATGCGTGCATCAATTCGATCTTGGGCGTTTTGGTATTGCTTTTGTAGACCACGAATTTCACTGTTGATGCTATCCGTGGCAACCTCCAGAAAGCTTTTATGCGCACCATCGCCCTTAAGGAACGGTGCAATGGCTTGCGTCATGCGCTCACCCAGACCGTCTTGAGCTGCAAAAAGACTATTGACTCCCGCGGTATCATTGCCCAAGGCTTCATTGAGCGCGTTTTCATTTATTTTTAATTTGCCCGTGGCATGATCGGTTTCTATGCCAATTTGGCCTAACGTTCTTAGATCGCCGCCCGGTAGGCTAAATTGCAATGCTGTCATGAGCTGTGTTTTGACGCGACGGGTCATTGAGTCGCCCATCAAAGCACTGCCTGACTGGCTTTCAGTGTCATAGCGGGTGAGTTTATCAATGTCACCCAAAAGCTGGTTATAACGGTTGATTAACTCTGTGATTTGTTTTTTACTGCTATCAAGATCGCGCGTAATATTAATTTCAACGGGGGCGTCATAGGTGCGATGTGGGGACAATGTAAAGTCCACACCGCGTATTATATTTTTAAATTCATTGGCAGTGCTACTGACGCTAATGCCGTTTATTGATATTGCAGCGTTTTTCGCAGCATTAACAGTGTAATTTTGTGTGGTTTCCCCCGCCGTATAGCCAAATTTATCCTCTAATTGCGCATCCGAGAATTGCATGCTCTGGATGGCGGCATCTGTGCCTGTATCATGGGCACGTAACATTAATCGGTAGGGTGTTTCCGAGCCATCGTTGACTACGGTGGCATTGATTCCTAATGCGGGGTTGGCGTTTATTTTTTCTACGAGCTGTTCTAAAGACGTACCGGCAGTAATGTCTATTTGAGCTTGTGAGCCGTCATGTAGACGAATGTCCAATGTAGTATCACTATCTGTCAGTGCGCTATTTAAATCGGTCATGCCTTGCCCGATGAGCTCTTGGGCGCGGGCGGTCTCGTGTACTTCAATTTGATAGCTGCCCGCAATGGCTTGGCTGTTTGCTTGGACTTTAATGCCATCATGACTGCTACGCGCATTAAGTGTTACGAGCGACTTGGGTTGTGCTAATTTTTCGGCCTGCTGGTATAAGCTGTCTAAAGAACTTTTTAATACACCGTAACCAGACAAACGACTTTGTGCTGCATCTTGGCGTTGTTCTATCATTTGCAAAGGGATGCTTTCTACCTTGAGCAAATCCTCAAGCAGGGTGTCCAGTGGTAACCCAGAACCAACGCCTATAGAAGAAATCGTAGCCATCTTTCAATATCCTTTACTGTGTTATCACGCGTGAGTGTTGACGTGCTGCCCTTGGAAAGTAGTGATCATTTTTGCAACTCGTAGCAAGGTTTCTGATGGAATGCTACGCAGTACCGCACCCGTTTCCTTATCAATAATAGATACGACGAGTCGCTCGAGCTCGGGATCCATTTCAAATTGCATGCCTGTGGCCCACGGGTGCATTTGCGCGTTAAGTTGCTCTAAGGCGCTTTCTATCGAGTTTGGCAGCAACTTTTTTTGAGATAATGTGCTCTCAAGGGTTTTAGTGGGTTCAGGTACAACGGTTTCTATTTGTGTTTGTTCAGTCTCTAGTTTTTGGTGGGGTTCTTGGGGTAACTGTTGTGTTTGAATTGCGTGGTGAATAGGAATGGGTTTTACCATGGCGTATAAGGCTCCTAAACAGTGCGCTCAATAGACAATGAATTGTTATAGATCTATTTACGGCAGTTTTCCCCAATAATTTAGCCCTGCTGTTACAGCCTAGGGCAAACAATGCCCAGGCTAAGGTGTTGGATAGGGGTGAAAAGTGCTTTTATTCTTTGCTTCACCCCTGTTTAAGGCTCATTAAAATAAATCTGCTATTTCATGGATATGAGCCTTAATTTATGTCGCACAAAGAAAATGAATTGATTCAAAAGCATATGGGCTTGGTGCGTCGCCAAGCATTGCGTATGTTGGCACGCGTGCCGCCCAGCGTTTCTTTGGATGATCTAATGCAGGCGGGACTCATTGGGCTGCTCAGTGCGATTCGGCTCTACCGGGAACAGGCTGATGCACAGTTTGAAACTTATGCTGTGACACGTATACGTGGTGCGCTGTTAGATGAGCTACGTAATGAGGATTGGTTATCCCGGCGCGCGCGTTCTAAAGCGCGTCAAATAGAAAGCACGATGAGTGATTTGCGTCACACACTTGGTCGAGAACCTAACGAGTCGGAATTGGCAAACGCATTGGGTTTGTCGTTGAGTGACTATCAGCAGATGTTGCACGATGTGAGTGGTACTCAGGTGGTGCATTTAGGTGATATGTTTCGACATACTGACCATGCCGGCGCAGATCCTTTAGATGTACTTAGTACCGATCAAGTCGCACCGTCTTATGCATTGCGTACACCCCAAGAACACTTGACGACTCAGGCTCTGCGGCAATGTTTGATAGAGGCTATTAAAAACCTTCCTGAACGTGAACAGCTGCTATTATCACTGCAGTTTGAGCATGATTTAAATCAAAAAGAAATTGCCGCCGTAATGGAGGTGTCTGAAGGGCGCATTTCTCAACTACGTTCCCAGGCTATTAGCCGTATTCGTTCTTACTTGCAAACTCATCACTGGGAACGTATTCCCCAAGAAGTTGATATTGAGACCTTGTTATAAGGCTTTAACCTAGAGTCAAGACTCTTTGTCATTGCCTTTTATTTTTGTGCTTTGGTTTTTTCATTGTCTTCCCAAATAACTTATGATAGAGATCTGATTCATGCGATAGATACAGGATAGTTTGCTTTGGGAAACGAGCCAAAAAAAGAACAATGGGCCTTGAGCGCCGAATTAGTAGCTGTTTTGGTAGCTGTAAATGAGGGCGAACCCAGTGTTCTGACCACTCATTGTGCACGGGCTTTGCCAGCGGGCGTATTGCAAACTGAACACCGTTCGTTGCAAAACGGCCTGCGGCTTTGGGTTGAACAGCTAACAGGGTATCGGTTGGGTTATGTAGAGCAGCTGTATACCTTTGCTGATAAAGGTCGTGCTTATCTGACGGGCGGGCGTGTCATTTCTGTAAGCTATTTGGCACTGACCTTAGACACTGAGCAGCCACAACATACGGATGTGGGTTGGCAGCTTTGGTATGGCTATTTTCCGTGGGAAGATTGGCGACAAGGTAAGCCTGCATTGCTTAGCGATTATATAGAACCAAAACTACGCGATTGGATAGCCGATTGCGCTGATCCTAAAGAGCGCGAGCGGCGGATGCAAAGAGTTTGCTTGGCTTATGGTTTGGATGGTTTTAACTGGAACGAAGAAATGGTTTTGCAACGCTACGAGCTATTGTACGAAGCCAATCTCGTTCCAGAAGCCGAGCGTGATCACATTTTATACGAACACGGTTTGCACCATGATCTAGACGAAGAGCAGTGGTTGGAAAATCACGCACAGCATCCTCTGGGTCGTCCCATGCGTTTTGATCACCGCCGTATTTTAGCTACAGGAATAGCTCGATTACGTGCAAAAATTAAATATCGCCCGGTGGTTTTTGAGTTGATGCCCGATGCGTTTACGCTGCTGCAGCTACAAACTGCCATCGAGGCTTTGGCTGGGCGTGTACTCCATAAGCAAAACTTTCGCCGCTTGGTTGAACAACAAAATTTGGTAGAGGAAACTGGGCACTATGCTAATGTCAGCGCTGGCCGTCCTCCTAAACTATTTCGATTTCGCGGTGATGTAATCTTGGAGCGGTCTATAGCCGGCACCAAGCTACCTTTAGCTCGTCAGCCACGCTGAGTCTAGAATACGCCACATTATGTGGCGTTTTTTCGCTTCTTTCGTTTGTACGGATTGCGATTAAGTTTGTTTAGAGCATTTATACTCAAAAGGTGTATAATACAATGCTCTATTTGAGTATAAGTATGGAGTAGTCATGAGCGTAACAACCTTGGCTGATGAGTGCACGCAGATTAGCAGCTCTTTTTTGGCTGAATTATTTCCCCATCAATACAGTGATCTGATACAGACAGCTTTACAAGAGGATTTAGCTCGTGGTGGTGATCTGACCAGTCAAGCTTTAATTCCTTTATCGCACGAGAGTGAATTATTTATTTGTGCCCGCGAGACCGGGGTATTGGCCGGTAGTGGTTTGGCATCTGCAGTTTTTGCACAACTGGATGAACGTGTGCGTGTAGATTTCCATAGTGAAGATGGTGCCCAAATACACCCAGGGCAAGTTTTGGCGCGGGTCCAAGGACCGACTCGTTCAATCTTGGCGGGTGAGCGCACAGCTTTAAATTTTCTAGGACATTTATCTGGTGTGGCCACCGCAACCGCTGATTTGTGTGCCCGAGTCCATCCTTATGACAGTAAAATTACTTGCACACGCAAGACTCTGCCTGGGCTACGTGCTTTGCAAAAATATGCGGTTAGGGTAGGGGGCGGATATAACCATCGTTTGGCTTTGGACGATGCAGTACTCATCAAAGATAACCATATAGCTTTGGCTGGAGGTATCGCCCAAGCATTAGAAAAAGCCCGCAAAACGGTAGGGCATATGGTAGCGATAGAGATCGAGGTCGATAATTTGGTGCAATTAGACGAAGCGTTAGAGCATGGCGCAAAGATCATTTTACTGGACAATATGGATCCAGATACGCTGCTAAGAGCAGTGCGCAAATGCGCGGACCGTGCAGTCACCGAGGCCAGTGGCGGTATTACCCCTGAACGTATTAATGAAATTGCAGCAACCGGTGTTGATTACATTTCAGTAGGCTGGCTCACTCATAGTGCCCGCAACTTAGATCTGGGCTTAGATGTATTGTAGAGGCTGACCTTTATGTTAGTGCCTGTTTACTTATTGCCCCTACTGCGGCGTATTGGGCCGGGCCTATTGCGCCGCCTTAAAAGATGGTGGGCCGTTGTGCTTTTAGCGTGTTTGTGTGTGCCCATTGCCACTGCCGCTGCACCTCTTTACCCGCACCGGCCTATATCTTTGGTCGTGACCTTCCCACCGGGTGGCGGGACTGATTTATTAGCACGCAAACTGGCTGAGCAATTAGTTGATTATTTGCCCGAGCCTGTGATCGTAGAAAATAAACCTGGCGCCAGTGGCAATATCGGTGCGCGCCAAGTCGCCCAAGCATTGCCCGATGGCCAGACATTACTAATGGTGAATAGCACCTATGCGATCAATCCAGGCTTTTATGCTGAAATGGGCTTTGACCCTGAAAGTGATTTAGTGCCGGTCGTGAATATCGCGTGGGTCCCATCAGTGTGGGTTGCTCATCCTGATAAAGGACCTAAAAGCTTGCCCCAGGCTTTGGCATTAGCGCAGCGCAAAACAGAGGTTCAGTATGGCTCTTGCGGTGCGGGGACTCCTCAGCATTTAGCAGCTGAAATGTTAAGGGTGCAGACCAAAGCAGAGCTAATGCATGTCCCCTACAATGGCTGTGGACCGGCGGTGAATGACGTACTTGCCGGGCATGTGGAGACTGCCTTTGTCACGCTTTCTAGCGCGGTGCCTTATATAAAAAGAGGTGATCTGCGTGCTCTGGCAGTGACCTCTTCCCAACGCACTCAAGCACTACCAGCGCTACCTACGGTAGCCGAGCAGATTGAACAGCCGTTTGATGTTTCTCAGTGGCATGCCGTATTTGCTCCTGCTAAAACCCCGACTTCTACTATCGAGTATTTACGAACACAGATTGAGCGTATTTTGGCAAAACCCGAAATGCAGTCTGATTTGAAAGCATTGGGCTATGAGCTTGCCCAAGAAAGTGCGGTGGATTTTGAAAAAATTGTGCGTACTGATTTGCATCGTTATAAAAAATTAGCCAGCCAAATCCAACCCCAATCTACGAAATAGAATCTTTTGCGCTGCTACTAGCTGTTTGTAATAAATCCAACAATTCGGTTAGCTGCTGTTCATCACAGTATTGCAGCAAGCGTGCAGCAATCTGGGCACGATCATCATTTAATGCTTGGTAGATTTTGTCTCCTTGGGTGCTTAGGCTTAGTCGGTGCATGCGCCGATCCTCTACGCATTGGCGTCTTTTAACGAGACCCAGCTTGTGCAGTCCGCTGATAGTACGCGCGATCTGCGCTTTGTCTGTGCGGCTATATTCTACTAGCGTTGATGGTGTGCATTGCGGGTGACGCCCAATTAAAGAAAGTATTCGTAGCTCTCCAAAGGTGAGCTCGCTATCTGATTGCTCGAGCATTCGTCGCATTTCGCGCCGAAATAGGTGTAATAGTTGGTGTAGGGTTTCGAAAACCTTTAAGGATGTTGGCACGTGAGCAGCTTAGCCCTGGGTTTATCCGTCTAACCCTAGGCAGCGCAGAGATGGCTAATTTTATAAGTCTTGGTTTTGATGATTATGTGAAACTGTTGCTGCCTCAGGCAGGATTAGAAAAGCCAAATTTACCTCAAATGCGCGATGATCGGCCCCATTTTGATGGCGAGCGCCCAATAATGCGTGACTATACCCCGATCAATTATTCGGCAGAGTACAAATCTGTTCAATTGGATTTTGCAATTCATAGTGGGGGCCCAGCCTTAGAGTGGGCCATGCGGGCGCCAATAGGGCAATGGGCCGGTTTAGCTGGCCCTCGTGGCAGCATGACTTTACGTACCGATCTGCCTTGGTATGTCTTCTTTGGGGACGAAACTGCGCTGCCAGCTATTGAGCGCTTTTTACAAGAGAATCATTCGCAAGTACCGATTGTGGTGCGCGTTCAGATTAATGACCCGGCTGATCGTCGTGAGTGGCAGGTGTTGCCCAATATTGATATTGAATATGTTGATTCGTTGGAGCAAGCTGCGCATGACTTGAATTTGCCTGCTGGGGATGGTTTTTGCTGGGGGGCGTGCGAGTATCAACAGGCTGCAGCACTACGTGAGATTCTAACCGGCAAAGGGGTACCGGCGACACACATGAATGTTTCCTCTTACTGGCGCGCAGGTGTGGCCGATCATCAGCGGCCAAAATAAATTTAGCATAACCCCTTAAAGAGGTTTCGTCCTGAAAAGGCTATTTTCCCAATCAACCCAATAAAAAAACCCCTGCCTAAGTGTAGGCAGGGGT
This sequence comes from Paenalcaligenes sp., assembly GCA_035302345.1. Taxonomy (GTDB): domain Bacteria; phylum Pseudomonadota; class Gammaproteobacteria; order Burkholderiales; family Burkholderiaceae_B; genus Paenalcaligenes. The sequence goes on along the minus strand of DATGSS010000068.1, from coordinate 23,501 downwards.
TTGGAATTTTGGTGGCTCATCAGGGACTCGAACCCCGGACCTGCGGATTATGATTCCGTCGCTCTAACCAACTGAGCTAATGAGCCGTGCTATCTAAAGACCATAATTATAGCAGCAAACTAAAATTTGCCAAGTAGCGCTGTTTGAGTACTCATGGGTTGTGTATAAAAAGATACAGCGGTTGTGATGCGGCTCGCAGGGTATTTTAAAGGGGCTTGGGTGGGAAGAACCGAAACCATAGTCCGTATACCCAGCAAGCAGCGCAAAATGAAAAAGCCCACTCTAGGGTGGTGAATATCAAAAGAGCTATGACGGGGATTTGCCACATGGTGCTGCCGCTGGCGTAGGCGATGACTGTGACACTAGAGGCGATGAAGAGTATTTTATTGGCAAACATTTTTGCGCCTGCATTTTCTTTCTGGCCGGCGATGTTTTTCATTTCAAATAGTGTGCTCCAGATGCGGTGCGCTGGGCACCGATAGTGCCCTATAAAACCGCGTATGAATCCCTGGACGACGAGGATAATCATAAACCATGGGCTGACCCAATACGCGATGGCAGTAATTATAAAACTAAGAAAGGCTTCCCAGCGGGTTACGTTGGACCAGACTGGGGGAACGTCGAAACGTAGCATGTGTGTATCCTTTGTATTTTAAGGTCTTTGGACGAGATAGTGAGGCGATACTTATATGCGAATATATATTATATATAATTATATATTGAGTGGAGGTAAATAAAAAGCCTGCTGATGGACTTTAAGTTCGAATGGCCTCGGAGGTGGGCTAAAAGTTTTCTTATATAGGTATAATGACTAGCTTGATTTAGGTATTAAGTTTGTTAGGGGGTTGAATGCAAGCCGCGCAATACAATGTCCATGAGAATGTCGCACTGATTACTTTTAATAATCCACCTGTTAACGGTTTGAGCTACGCTTTGCGTGCTGCAATTTCACATTATGTGGCTCAGGCAAATGATGATGACAATATTGATGCAATCGTTATTACCGGGTCTGAGCGGGCTTTTTCCGGGGGGGCTGATGTACGCGAGTTCGGGACTGATTTAGCTTTCAAAGAGCCCATTTTGAAAAATGTAATTGCATCTATCGAAGATAATCCCAAGCCTATCGTTGCCGCTATCGATGGGGTTGCCCTTGGGGGTGGATTCGAGTTGGCGTTAGGGGCTCATTTCCGTGTTGCCCGTAGTGGTGCACGTATTGGTTTGCCCGAAGTAAATCTGGGTATTATCCCTGGTGCTGGCGGGACACAACGTTTACCGCGTGTAATTGGCGTGGAAAAGGCGTTGCCGATGATTTTAGAGGCGCGTTTGGTGCCCGCTCGTGAGTTGGCAGATACAGAACTATTTGCCAAGGTAGTTGATGATAATGTTATCGATGCTGCAATCAAATTTGCCCAAGGCTTAAAGTCTTCGGGGCTCAAGGCTCGCAAGGTACGCGATTTACCGATTCAACCCGCCAATGCCCAAGAAATCTTACAAGAACAATATGAATGGGCTCAAGCCAGATATCCGCATTTACCGGCCAAGGCACAGGCTGTAAAGGCTATTTTGGATGGGGCTGTATTGGGTTTTGAGCAGGGGCTACCCAACGAGCGTTCGATTTTCCTCGAGCTAGTCCAGTCACCACAATCTGTGGCTTTGCGCTACGTTTTCGGCGCCGAGCGTACTGCGGCTAGGATCCCCGGTTTAGAGCGTGATACCGAGAGTCGCGATGTGCGTTGTGTGGGCATATATGGCATGGGCGATTCAGCCAATGCTTTAGCACGTGCTTTTAATGCCGCTGGATTGGTGGTTACACAGGTCGCGCGGGATAATCAGGTCGCTGATAAATTAAAAGGTTGCCAACTTTTAATTGAAGCCACACAAGGCAATGAGCAACAGAAAAAAGTTGCTTTACAGCTGTTAGACGAAATCGCTGGTGATGATACTATTCTGGCCACTACCAGTGCTCAAAATCTGAATAAATTTAAAGAGCTGGTTCGTGTTCCTTCTGCTCTGGTGCGTCTGCAGCCTGCCCCTACGATCTTTCAGGGTCACCTCTGGGAGCTCGGCCGTACCGACGAGACTCAACCCGAGGTTTTGGCTACCTTGTTAGCGCTGGCCCGCAAAGCAGGGACGCATCCTATCAGTGGTTTGCCCAATAACGTTGGCGTGGGTGCACGTCTATTAGATGTTTATTTGGGTGCTGCCCACGATCTGCTTACATTAGGTCTTAGTCGCAGCGCTATCGACACAGCGTTGACAGATTTCGGATTTGCGGTCGGTCCTTTCGAGGCTGCGCAGTTATTAGGCCGTGAACACCTAAGAACAACGCCCTTAATAGCAGATGCAGATGTTCCAGCGGCTACAGATTTGGGCCCGCTAATGATGGCTGTTTTAGCTAACGAAGGGGCACGTCTGCTGGATGAAAATGTCATAGGTCGCACTATTGAGTTCGATATGATTGCCGTACATGGGTATGGGGTCGGGCGCTTTTTAGGGGGGCCAATGCATTACACTGAGCAATTCGGGCTCCAGCAGTGTGTGGATTTGTTGAATCGCTATGCTGATATTTTGGATTCATCACAATCGACTTGGCAGGTCACCACACGCCTGCAGCAGTGCGCTGCCAAAGAAGGCAAATGGCAGTAAATTGATTTATCGCCAAAACTGCTGAAAAAGACTTTATAATTGACGCTTCCTAACTTTGAAGATAGTACTGTGTCAGATTCTGAAGAATACCGTATCGAAGAGGATTTACTCGGCAAGGTCAAGGTACCTGCAAATGTCTATTATGGGGCGCAAACCCTCAGGGCAGTGCAAAACTTTGACCTTTCTGGCGTGACCTTGTCGCATTTCTCAAACTTGGTGTGTGCCTTGGCAATAGTTAAGCATGCCGCTGCTGATGCCAACGCCAAACTTGGTTATTTGACCAAGAAAAAACACGAGGCCATCACCTATGCCTGCAGGCAGATTATGCAGGGGTCATATCACGATCAATTTGTGGTGGATATGATCCAGGGGGGTGCAGGCACCTCGACTAACATGAATGCAAACGAGGTGATCGCTAATATTGCGCTTGAGTATTTGGGTTGTCAAAAGGGTGAGTACCAATATTTAAACCCTAATAATGACGTTAATATGGCCCAATCCACTAATGATGCTTATCCAACCGCGATCCGTTTGGGTTTGTTGTTGGGGCATGACAGATTGCTACACAGTTTGCGTCGTACTATTCATGCGTTCAAGAAAAAAAGTCGTGAGTTCGAAAGCGTACTGAAAATGGGGCGCACTCAGCTACAAGATGCTGTGCCGATGACTTTGGGTCAAGAGTTCCGCGCTTTTGCCACGACTCTAGAAGAAGATCTCAATCGTTTTGTGCATTGGGCGCCCCAGCTATTGCTGGATGTAAATTTGGGAGGAACAGCGATTGGGACGGGCATTAATGCCGACCCAGGCTATCAAGCCATTGCTGTTCGTCGTTTAGCCGAGCTTAGCGGGCATCCGGTGCGGGCAGCCCAGGACCTCATCGAGGCTACTTCTGATATGGGCGACTTTGTGCTTTTCTCGGGTATGTTAAAGCGTACAGCTGCCAAACTATCCAAGATCTGCAATGACTTACGCTTACTCTCTAGTGGTCCTCGCACGGGATTAAACGAGATTAATTTACCGCCTCGCCAGCCGGGTAGCTCGATTATGCCGGGCAAGGTTAACCCAGTGGTGCCCGAGGCTGTTAATCAGGTGTCGTTTGAGATCATTGGCAACGACTTAGCAGTGACCCTAGCCGCAGAAGGCGGCCAACTGCAACTCAACGTGATGGAGCCATTAATCGCTTATAAGCTTTTTGATTCCACTCGACTCTTGCAGCGCGCACTAGATATGTTGTGTGCACTTTGTATAGATGGTATTACCGCTAACGAAGAGCATTGTCACAAATTAGTCCAAAATTCAATAGGTCTGGTGACTGCTCTCAATCCATATATTGGGTACCAAAACTCAACACGCATTGCAAAAAAAGCCCTAGAGACGGGGCGCTCGGTATTGGATTTAGTGCGCGAAGAAAAATTATTAGATGAAAAAATTCTCCAAGAGATCTTGCGTCCCGAAAATATGATCGCTCCGCGATTATTTCCAGTCGATAAATAAACAGCTCAATTAAATCAATAGATAGTAGATATTAAAAAAGGCGCCAGTCCTATTTGGACTGGCGCCTTTTTAGTGTGATAGGGCTCGGTCTTATAAGAGCTCTTCGCCATCACGTCGGGCGCGAACAATGTCTCGAATCAGTGATGCAATCAACAAAATCAAGATGCCAGCGGACATTACGGGCCAGACCAATATATAAGCAACTAAGGTATCTAGTTCCATATTTTTCTCCAATATGTTTTATCAGTGTTTATGAGGTCACTGCAGTGCCCAAGCGGTCTTTTTGTTCTTCTTGGAAAGAGGTTACGCGCTTGGCTAGTACTTTGAAATCAAACTTTTCGCCACTCACTAAGCTCATGGCAATACAAACCACTGTGCTCACCCCATAGGAGGTCAAGGAGCCTAACAATACAGTGTAATCACGTAGGAAACCTGCAAAATAAGGTGCGACGGTCAAGAACATAAGAGTCGCCATTGCGATGGCTACATTACGTGGGAAAAACGCAAAGGTCATGAGACCAATGACTACGCTGGCACCGATGGCTGCAATAATTTCGAAAAACAAAGCAACAGCACCTGTCATTGGGATAAGCTCAAAGCGCACAAGGGTAAAGAGTGCAACGGCTGTGATTACTGCTGTAGTAAAGGCACGGTTTGTGACACGCTCCCAGTAAAAGCTGGAAATGACGGGGAAGACAATTGCACCCCACAGCGCACCTACAAATACCAGCATGACTAAAATATCCAAGCGCAGACTAGCGAACACAACACCTGTCATTGTAGCCACAATCATGGTGACCCGACCCCATAGCAACATGCGACGTGGGTTGGGACGACCGCGGGCGATGTTCTTGCCATAAATGTCCGTCATAACGATTGCTGACAGGGCGCACAGATCAGCATCAGCTGTTGATGAGAGTGAGCCGATCACCAGCAAGAAAAATAAGACAATACCAACAGGGGGTAAATAAGTAGACGCCATCTGCGGGATAATATTGTTTAGATCACCGTCAGCAGGATGTAAACCGGCGAAAACAGCGAGTAAACCCAACATACCCAGACCAATAACTACGGCCCCATAGCCAATAGTCGCTGTTAGAAAGGTTGGACGAATCAGGTCTTCGCGTACTGCAAAGAGGCGTTGAGCAATGGTTTGATTACCAATGGCGTAGGCTAAGACTGCTACAAAGTAGGGTGCCCCTTGTTCCAAGATGGCAGTGGTAGAAAAGAAATTAGCTTGCTCACTACTGAGACGCCACATGTTGTCTTGTAAAAAGCTAGGGCCCCCGGCGTTAAAGAAAATCAGGGGAATAATTACGACTGCGGCCAAAATCATCGCAATAAGTTGTGCGAAATCGGTCATCACCGATGCGCGGAAGCCGGACCACAAGGTATATGCTAATACACCTAATCCAGCAATTAACACGCCCTGAATAAAGCTAAGCGGGCTCAAGATAGAAACAAGAGCACCTGCGGCGGTGAAATTAACCATTAAGCTAATTCCACTACCCACTAAGTTAGATGCTGCCATAATGAGTTGGCTAGAGCGACCATGGCGGGCATGAATGACTTCCGCCAGAGTGTGTGCTTCCGGTGCGAGTGCACGGAAACGACGTCCAAATGGGTAAATAAATAGAATCATCAGTGCTCCCCAGAACCCATAATGTATGGGGCCGGATAGACCATATTTAAATCCGGATGTAGCACTGGCATAAAAGGAAGCAGCCCAAATCCAAGTGGCAATCATGCTTGCAGCGGATAGGCCAAAGCCTACAGCACTGGTTGAAACCATGTAGCCATCAACGTTTTCATGGCGCCGACCAATAGTCAGGGTCAGTAAAAAAGTAAGCCCATAAAAACCAAAGAGCAATAAAATCGTTTGAAATGTGGTTAATTGGAAAAATATCGGTTCAGTCATTATTTATTAAAACCTTATTTATTCAAGCCTCTACTATAAGGGTCGAAATGACCCCAGTACTTAGGCATAAACATTAGACGCACTTTGCCTATTGGCGTATATGACAGAGGTAGTCAACACGCCTGCAAACAGAGTGTTTTGGGTATGTTTGCCTAAAGAAAAGGAATAGTTGCGCTAGAAAGGAAGGTAGAAGGTGGGGTGCTAGCGCGGTGGGGGCATGCGCAGAAATACAGTTTTAATGCACTGCGATTTTTGATTGATCTGTAAAATCTGACACATAAGAAACTACAAAAAATTTATTTTTATTGAAATGATTAGGGCCGAATGAATCGCTCAGTATAGCTGAATATCATGTAAAGGTCGAATTTGTACTTACCATAATGGCAGTTATTCGGTTTGGATTCGGCTTGTTTTTTCTTAAGAGCGGCTAGGAATAAAAAAACCTGGCAGCTAATTAGCGCAGCCAGGGTCTTTAAATTTAGGTGCTTTTAAAGGTTTTTACGACAACTCGTCTGTGGCAGAGCTGCTGTTGGACTCGTTAGTTTCTGTTGTAGAGGCAGTCTTACGTGTGTAAACACGGTGCCCAGATAATGCTTTGCTGAGACTATAGCTAGGCTCAAAAGAATCCGCACGTGCCATCGGCCATACGGTACGGAAAATTGTTTGCTTGAATACACCGCGCAATAATTCGCCTTCTTCGAGGTCAGGGAAAAGCGCTGACATAACGCGCACCTGGCCATTTGCAATGCGTTGCGCAATGTGGTGCGGTCGTAATTCCTCGGGGTGCTGTAGTCCAGCAGCCTCGAGCAATTCGGCCAAAGCTTTGAGGGTATTGTTGTGGTAACTCGCCACGCGCACGGATTTATCAGAAACCACCAGGGCTTTTTGCCGTAGGGGGTTTTGCGTGGTGACGCCGGTAGGGCATTTGCCAGTATGACAAACCAAGGCTTGGATACAGCCCACAGAAAACATAAATCCGCGCGCGCTGTTACACCAATCGGCACCCAGTGCCATAATACGTGCCATATCAAAAGCACTGATGATTTTACCTGATGCGCCAATGCGGATCTTGTCGCGCAGCCCGATCCCGACCAATGTATTGTGTACTAATCGCAGGGCCTCGCGCAAAGGAGTGCCGACGTGATCAATAAATTCTACGGGAGCTGCTCCAGTACCCCCTTCGGCACCATCTACCACGATGAAATCTGGTGTGATTTCTGTTTCAAGCATGGCTTTGGCAATTGCGAACCACTCCCAAGGGTGGCCAATGGTCAGTTTGAAGCCTACTGGTTTACCACCTGATAGACGGCGTAACTCAGCCACGAATTCTAATAACTCTATAGGCGTGCTAAAAGCGCTGTGTTTCGGGGGTGATAGGCAATCTTGCCATGGCTGCACGCCACGGGCTGCTGCAATTTCGGGGGTGACTTTTGGACCGGGCAGGATACCTCCTTGGCCTGGCTTAGCACCCTGAGAGAGCTTAATCTCGATCATTTTGATCTGCTCTTGTTGAGCACGCTCAGCAAATCGTTTTGGGCAAAAGTTACCTTTTTCATCACGGCAACCAAAGTAGCCAGAACCGATATTCCAGATGAGATCACCCCCGTAGCGGGTGTGATATTTACTGACACCACCCTCGCCGGTGTCGTGGGTAAAATTGCCCAGTAAAGCCCCTTTGTTAAGGGCTAAAACCGCATTGGCCGAGAGCGCACCAAAACTCATGGCCGATATATTGAATACGGACATGTTGTATGGTTTTGTGCAATCAGGTCCCCCAACCGTGATGCGAAAGTTGGTATCCTTGATTACCGAGGGGGACATTGAATGGTTAATCCACTCGTAACGAGGGGTATACAAATCCAATTGAGTCCCAAAGGGTAATTTGTCGTTTTCTTGTTTAGCGCGACGGTATACAAGTGAGCGGTCAACCCGCGAAAATGGCAAGGGCTGGGTGTCGCTTTCAATAAAGTATTGGCGTATTTCTGGGCGTATAAACTCAAAGAAAAAACGTAGATTACCTAGGACAGGATAATTACGCCTAATAGCGTGTCGGGTTTGACTAATATCAAATATCCCGAGGACCAGCAAAGCAATAAATGGTACGCCTAAAACCCACCACCAGCCACTATGAAATAATGCTAGCAATGTAAAGATACTCGCCCCAGAGATGACCACATAAAAGGCGGTATAACGAGTAAGAAAGCGACGCATATTAAGCTCCAAGACGCAGGAGTACCAGACAAAATTAAAGGGAATTAGTTCGGTTACATACAACCATACCAGATTGTAATTTGGAACTGTAACTAAAGGAAGGTAAAGCCGTTTACACTGGCTTGGTACGATTTCTAAATGTCGCAAAGAAGGCTCAAAGCAACGAGGGATTTTCAAGCGCAAGTAGTTAAAACTAATCGCAACTAAACGGTAGGCTGCAGATGATGGAAATAGATCAAATAGATTTTTCAGCTTTGTATAAAGAACACTTTCAGCGGATGGATAGGGCAATATCACAGCCACATCAATGGGATGCGCGTGCCGAGAAAGTACAGATTAATTGGCAGCCAGATGCGTATATAAACACGCTGTTGGATGCCATGCTATTACAAGAAAATGAGACTGTATTGGATGTTGGCAGTGGCGCGGGTGATGTGGCATTGGCAGTAGCTATGCGCGGGCATCAGGTGCATGCACTGGATTTTAGTAAAAAAATGTTGTCTCGCCTGATGCAAAGAGCTGATGCTCTAGGCTGCGCTGATTTAATCGCCACTCATTGCGCTGACTGGACCGATCCCACTGTGAATGTGCCCCAGTGTGATGTGGTCGTTGCCTCGCGTTCTACTTTGATAGCAGATATGGGTCAGGGGCTGGCACGATTGCATGACTGGGCCCATCAAAGGGTTTATGTGACGTATCCATTCGAGGCAGGGCAACGCACCGGGCCGGAATTCTCTCGTCAGCATGTGGGTGCTGGACGTATCCCGCCTTATTATTATTTGCCCTCTATTTTGTACCAAAAAGGACAATGCCCCCAAATGGCATTTATAAAAGAGCCCACCAAAGACTCTAATACACAAACTCGTTGGGTCCTTATTCATTGGGATAAACAACCTTGGTTAGAGGGGTAGGTCCATTTAAACGAGCCTACCCGACTGGTCTTTAGCTAACTTGGATGCTGCCTTTGGATTGGAGTGTCAAATCGATTACATCGCCACCCTTAATCACGGGAAAGCGAGTATCTAAATCGCTTGCATCCAGTCCTTTGAATACCATGCAAGACTCACAAACAGCTACTTGACCACCAGCTGCCAGGATTTCTTTTAATAGCTCTTTCCCACTGCCAAAGGGCGCGCCGATGTCAATGCCCTCAAAAGCATTAGGGGTGCCTAGGCTGACTGCATCACCCATCAATACTACGGCTGGTTTTAATCCCTTGCGCGCTGCATTTGCGGCCATGGTTAGGGCAATGGTGATTTTGCTGTTAGTTGGTTCTGCTTCGAATAGGGTCACTACATAATTTATATTTTGCACAAGAACTCTCCAAAATAAATGAGTGGGGAAAAGCCTACTGATTTAGCGAGTTAGACCTATCAATTAAGAATAAGTTTATTTGATTTTCTTATATTAGTGTTATCCATAAATCCCATTCTACGCTTTTAGCGTTAACATCATATTTCTTTTAAATAATACATATTTGAATAGTTTACCGCGCTACCATGTTGGCGTTTATTTCCTTACTAGGAGCTGCCATGAGTTGGTTAAATTGGATCGAGGCGATTAACGGGTTCGCTTGGGGCCCGCCCATGCTGATTCTGTTGGCTGGTACCGGGTTGTTTTTGACCCTAGGTCTACGCTTTATGCCACAGAGAAATATTGCTTATGCTTTCAAAATGATGTGGCGGGGCCGACGCTCGGGCGCCGGCGATGAGGGGGATATCAGTGCATTTAATGCTTTGATGACCGCTCTATCTGCCACCATTGGAACTGGAAATATTGCAGGGGTAGCTACCGCTATCTATTTTGGTGGTCCAGGCGCATTGTTCTGGATGTGGGTGATTGCCTTGGTCGGTATGGCAACCAAATACTGCGAAGCAGTACTGGCAGTACGTTTTCGCGAGGTTGACTCCAAAGGCCACTATGTTGGTGGTCCCATGTATTACATCCGCAATGGATTAGGTAAAAACTGGAAGTGGCTGGGGGTGTTGTTTGCAATATTTGGAATGCTCGCCGGATTTGGAATTGGCAATACAGTGCAATCCAACTCCGTTGCTGATGTGATGCAAAGCACATTTAGTATTCCTCCCCTGGTGAGTGGTGCAGTCATTACGGTGTTAGTGGCTTTGGTGCTGGTAGGAGGTATCCAGCGCATTGGTGATGTGGCCGGTCGTTTAGTGCCTTTTATGGCTTTTCTATATGTGGGTGGTGGGGTAGTTGCAATTTTAATCAATATTGACCAAGTCCCAGCCGCTGTGAGCTTGATCGTTTCCCATGCCTTTACACCTATTTCTGCGACAGGTGGTTTTCTTGGGGCGACTGTGTGGGCCGCTATCCGATTCGGGGTTGCACGTGGCATTTTCTCTAACGAGGCTGGTTTAGGTAGTGCGCCTATCGCGCATGCTACGGCCAAGACTGATAATCCCATTCGTCAGGGCACAATTGCCATGTTAGGGACTTTCTTAGACACTATTATTGTGTGCAGTATTACAGGTCTGGTGATTGTGATTACCGGCAGCTGGGAAAGCGGCGAAAATGGCGCTTCTTTATCAGCGCACGCCTTTCATGCTGCACTAGGTCCTGCAGGGCGCTATATCGTTAGTTTGGGTATTGCACTTTTTGCATTTTCCACACTCATTGCCTGGAGTTTCTATAGCGAAAAATGTGCCCAATTTTTATTCGGTGCGCGCTCTAACCTGCCGTTCCGAATTGTTTGGGTCATTATGATACCGGTGGGCGCTTTACCCGGTGTTGATTTGGGCAGCATTTGGTTGGTAGCAGATACCCTGAATGCTTTGATGGCAGTGCCCAATCTCATTGCATTGTTACTGCTAAGCCCCGTGGTATTTAAACTCACACGTGAGTATTTTCAGCCTGGGGTAGGGGTTAGAACTACTACATCTTAATTATGCTTAACGCATAAAGTGTTGACGGGCTCCTTTATTAGGGAGCCCGTTATTAGTTTGTTCGCGATTGATCTTAATTGATCTCAACTGCTGTTCAAAAGCCATCTGAAAAGCCATCTATATAGAATTAAAACTCCAGCGGTATAGTGACTGGCCCATCATTAATTAAATGGATTTGCATATCTGCGCCAAACTCGCCGCTGGCAACGATAGGGTGTTTTGTTTTGGCGTAGTGTAAAAAAGATTCGTACATGGTTTTTCCCAAGGCAGGCGGAGCAGCTTGAGTAAAACTTGGTCGATTACCTTTGCGTGTATCAGCTGCAAGTGTAAACTGACTAACGACGAGCAACCCACCCTGGGTCTGTGATAATGATAGATTCATTTTGCCCGCATCATCGCTAAAGATGCGTAGCTTGAGAATCTTATCCACTGCTTGTTGGATGGTACTATCTGTGTCGTCAGGTTCAGCACAAATAAAAACGAGTAGACCGTGTTCTATGCTTCCTACTGTGGCACCATTGACTTCAACATGAGCACTTTTTACGCGCTGTAATAGACATTTCATGGCGATGTGTTTTAAAGAAAGTTTATGGGTGATTTGTATTTTGCGGGATATCGGTTATTAATAAATACCATCTCACAATTCATCAGAGGACGTTGGCTTAGAGAATGACAGAAAATAAAAATGCTAGCAACTTATACAGGCCGGTGAGCAGCTTGGCTTCTTTGCCTTCTGTGGATCGTTTATTGGGGCTTCCTGCAGTACAGTCTTGGGTGTCAAAGCACGGTCAAACCATTGTTGTTAGAGCTATTCGCGAAACTTTAGCCGAGCGTCGTGCGCGATTTCACAAGGCGGGTTTATATCAATCCGATTTAGAGCCTGAGGGCCTGCTGCCAGATCTGCAAAGCGCGCTCGAGCGTTTATTAAAACCTAGCCTCAGTGCGGTGATTAATCTCAGTGGCACAGTATTACATACCAATTTAGGACGCGCATTATTGCCCGAACGCGCTGTTACGGCTGTGGTTAATGCGATGCGTCATTCGGTTAATTTAGAATATGATCTAAGTAGTGGGCGACGAGGCGATCGAGACGAGCTAATAAAAGAACGTATTTGTGCCTTGACCGGTGCAGAAGATGCTACGGTAGTCAATAACAATGCCGCAGCAGTTTTCCTAATGCTTAATACGCTGGCATTTCGACGCCAGGTCGTTGTGTCGCGTGGCGAGCTGGTCGAGATTGGCGGTTCTTTTAGGATCCCGGATATTATGTCGCGCGCTGGGGTACGTTTACGAGAGGTGGGGACTACTAATCGCACTCATTTACATGATTACGAGCATGCTATCCATGATCGAACAGGGATGCTCATGAAGGTGCACTGTAGTAATTACGAGATACAGGGATTTACTCATGAGGTGCCTTTGAATGAGCTTGCCTCTTTGGGCGCGCAACACGATATACCTACGACAGTGGATTTGGGTAGTGGCACTTTAATCGATATGCAGGCCTATGGTTTGCCTGCTGAAACTACCGTACAGCAAAGTATTCGCCAAGGGGCTCAGGTAGTGACCTTTAGCGGCGATAAGTTATTGGGCGGTCCGCAATCGGGGATTCTCGTAGGTGACGCTGACTCGATTCAAGCCATCAAGAAAAACCCATTAAAACGTATGTTGCGCGTTGATAAGCTGACATTGGCTGCTTTGGATGCGGTGCTAAGTCTATACGAGCAGCCCGAGCTACTGGCCGAGCAGCTCACTACACTACGTTTTTTTACGCGACCGCTCGAGGAAATAAAAGCACTGGCCGTGCAATGGCAAGCCGTTTTTCAGCAATGGGTGGGCGAGCAGTTCGAGATCGAGGCAGTGCCAATGCATAGCCAGATAGGTAGCGGAGCGCTGCCTGTAGATGCATTGCCCAGTTATGGCTTGCGGTTTGTTTATCGTGGTTCGGGCCGTAGCAATAGTGCTATTATCAAACTCGAAGAAAGGCTACGTCAGCTACCTACACCTATTGTGGGGCGTATCCACCAACAAAACTTGTTTTTGGATTTTCGTTGCTTGTCTGCTGCAGACGAGGAAAAATTACATTTCAATTTTTATCGTAAACAATGATTATTGGAACGGCAGGTCATATTGATCACGGTAAAACAGCTCTGGTGCGTGCTTTAACAGGGGTGCAGACAGATCGGTTAGCGGCAGAGAAAGAACGAGGGATCAGTATCGAATTGGGCTATGCCTATTTACCTATCCCCGAGCACGATGAAATCATAGGGTTTATTGATGTGCCGGGGCACGAAGCACTGATTCATACGATGGTGGCTGGTGCCACTGGGATACGTTTTGCTATGTTGGTAGTTGCGGCTGACGATGGAATTATGCCCCAAACCCACGAGCACATTGCGATACTACAGTTATTGGGCATTGAGCGCGGTTGTGTTGTAATCACCAAGGCAGATGCAGTCGATACCGAGCAATTAGAACTGGTCAAGTCCCAGGTTGCTGGTGTGCTGCAAAATACTTTCTTAGCAGAGGCCCCTGTTTTTGCTGTGAATAGCTTGGCACCCCAGGGAGAGGGTGGGATAGCATCGCTGCGGAATCATTTGTTTGAACAGGCACTGCAAATCCGCGCCCTGCGCGCTCAGGGGCCCTTTCGTTTAGCGATAGACCGTTCATTTACATTATCAGGGCATGGGACTGTCGTCACAGGTACGGTATTTGGAGGCGTTTTAGATTTAGAACAGGGCCAAACAGCCGAGCGTTTGCAAATCATGCCCGGGGGCACGTCCGTGCGAGCTCGACGCATTCATGCCCAGGATCAGCCCAGCACCACAGCACATGCAGGACAGCGTTGTGCAGTTAATATAGCGGGTATCGGCGCTGATGACATTCAACGCGGGCAGTGGTTGGCCGAAGAGCATTGTTTCGAGCCAACACGTCGCATTGATGTTGAAATGCACATGTTGGCCAGCAGCCAAACCGAGCTACGCACCTGGTCACCGGCACATATTCACATAGGTGCTGCCCATCACCATGCTCATTGCGTTCCTTTGACCACCCATTGGGTACAACCTAATGATCGTGCTTTGGTGCAATTGGTGTTTGATGAGCCGATATGTGTATTGCCAGGTGATCGATTCATTGTCCGAGATGCGCAGGCGCGTTACACCATTGCAGGTGGACATGTACTTGATGTTCATGCTCCTGATCGCAAGCGGCGCAGTCAAAAGCGTATTGACTGGTTAGAAAGTATGAATGCAGTATTGCATGGTGCGGATATTGGACAGTTATTGGCGCATGCACCCTATGGCTTTAGCCGCACTGCTTTGAATCGTTTACCTACAGAAATACGGTGGTCCGAACAGGAATCAATCAGCGGCTGTTTATGGGTTGGGCCTATAGACGATGCGCAGCAGATACTCATCGATGCAGCTATTTGGCAGCAACTAGAAAAAGATTTAATCACTACATTGGCGTGGGCTCATCAGCGACATCCAGATGATCCAGGCGTAGAGAGGGCTCGCTTACGACGCATGGTGGCGCCGCGTGCTCCAGATGTGCTTTGGGATGCGCTTTTAGATGAGTTGCAAAAAAATGGGCAACTAAGACTAAATGGTGCCTGGTACCATTTACCCGATCATACGGTTACTTTATCGGCTAGCGAGGCCAAACGCGGTGAGCAGATCATGCAGTTTGCCTGGGAGGGGCGCTATAACCCGCCATGGATTAGAGACATTGCTCGTGAAATCGAGGCCGATGAACAAGAGCTGCGCGCCATAGGGCGCAAATTAGTACGCCAAGGGCGCCTTTTCCAGGTGGTGCGAGACCTGTTTTACCATCGTGAGCATGTCATTGATCTAGCTCTTTTGCTCAAAGAGTTGGCTGCAGATTCGGGGGTGCGCGTGGCAACATTCCGCGACCACATCAATGTTGGTCGCAAACGAACTATACAGGTGCTCGAGTTTTTCGAACGCATTGGTTTTAGCCGTCGTGTGGGTGATATTCATTATTTACGCAAAGACAGCCGTTTTTTAGACTCGCAATCATAAATGCTTTGTACTAAAATGCTGTCTTTATAGCCACAGACGGTTTTAGGAAGGTAATCGTGCCGGGTGGTGCGGCTGGGCTTCAAACCCAGTTGGGGGTGTTAGACATTCCCGGGTAGGTTCGACTCCTGCTACCTTCCGCCATCTCTTTCCGTTCTGGCGTAGTCAGTGCAACGTGTTTGCCGCTATCAGAGGGCCAGAAATTAATGTCTACTGCTCAAAAATTACGTCTCACCTCTTTGTCACATGGCGGGGGTTGCGGTTGTAAAATAGATCCTGGTGTCTTGCGAGGACTCCTGGCCGAGATGCCCAGTATGGCCGCCTACGAATCATTGCTAGTCGGTACCGAAACAGCTGATGATGCAGCGATCTATCAGATCAATGATTCTCAAGCAGTGATTGCTACCACTGATTTTTTCATGCCCATTGTGGATGACCCATATGATTTTGGGCAAATAGCAGCAACCAATGCGCTATCGGATATTTACGCGATGGGGGGGCAGCCGATCATGGCTTTGGCGATTGTTGGTATGCCTATCAATGTCTTGCCTCATGAACAGATAGCCCAAATACTTTCAGGGGGTGCCCACGCATGTCAACAGGCAGGGATTCCTATCGCAGGAGGGCATTCCATTGATTCTGTCGAGCCTATTTACGGATTAGCAGCAATAGGATTAGTACAGCTAAATAACATAAAAAAGAACGATCAAGCACAGGCAGGCGATGTATTAATTTTGACTAAACCTTTAGGGGTGGGTGTGCTTTCAGCAGCCTTTAAACAAGAGTTACTCGATGCACAGGGCTATCAGGCAATGGTGCAAAGTATGACTCGCTTGAATTCTGTCGGGACTCAGCTAGCACAAATGCCCGGGGTTCATGCCATGACAGATGTGACCGGGTTTGGATTGCTCGGCCACGCCTACGAAATGGCCTGTGGCGCACAACTGCAATTTGAAATTGACTACGAACAATTACCCTGGCTGCCTTATTGCCAAGATTTCGCCGCCCAAGGCGTAGTGACTGGCGCTTCTAATCGCAATTGGAAGGCTTATGGTGATCATGTGCGGCTCTCAGATAGTCTGGATCTAACGGCACAACACCTACTCACTGATCCGCAAACCTCGGGGGGGCTCTTGATTAGTTGTGCGCCAGAGGCAGTTGACGAGGTCATGCAACTGTTACGTACACAAGGGTTTTCACAAGCAGCTCAGATTGGTCGTGTAAAAATTGGTGATGCTGTCGTTCACGTTGGCTAAATAAAACTTCACCCAGTATGTTGCTTATGCGGCCAATAGCGTACAATCTGCTACAGTGTTGAGCGTATTTTATCTGCATTTTTAACATGCAAAGTGTTTTGTACGGCAGTTAATGGTTATAGGAAGACTGGGTGAATGTATAGTTTGACAACGCGTAGCGACACTGGGCGGTTGTTTCGTGGATTGGTCGCGAGTCTGTTCATCGCTTTGTTGGTCGCATGTGGCTCCAAGGGTGGGGTGGCTCCATCAGCTGGGGTAGGGGAATACACAGTGCAGCGTGGTGATACGCTGTACAAAATCGCTCGTCAGCATGGTCAAACAGTTGATGAGTTAATGCGCATGAATTCCATCAAAGATCCCAATCGCTTGCGCGTTGGGCAAACCCTAAAAGTACGTGGCGGCTCTAGTAGCGGTGCACTGCCATCGGCGGGTAGCTCGGTCGCCCAAGCACCCACCCAAAGCACGGCAGCGTCTGTGGCTGCACCGCGTAATATAAATCTAGCCTGGCCTGCCCAAGGTGCGCACAAAAGAGGCACGGGCAATCAATCCCAAGGGGTATTCATCAAAGGCAAAAAAGGCGATCCCATCAAAGCTGCTGCAGCGGGGCGTGTGGTGTATGCCGGCAGTGGCTTGCGCGGCTATGGGAATATGGTGATTATTGCTCATGAGAATCAGTTTTTGACCGTCTATGCACATAACGACGAGTTGCTCGTCAACGAGGGCGAGCAGATAAAGCAGGGTCAACAGATCGCTCGTATGGGTGATACGGACAGCAACGACGTGCAATTATATTTCGAGCTGCGCTATGACGGTAAAGCAGTGGATGCGACGCGTTATTTGCCTAAATAAGCTGTATGGATAAATTATTTGGGCAGGCGCAGATCACCAGCCTGTATTAGTCGCAAACGCATCAAAAGCCAATACAGCAACCAAGCTAATAATGCAGGCAATATAAATTGCACAAGGGCAATAGACATCCACACGTCGGCGCTATTGCCCATCGCCTCTAGTGTTCCTACCTGGCCAACTAAACCGCTGCTACCCATGCCGGCGCCCGCGGGTACATTGCGCATACCAAAACCCAGTGTAGCGATCGGCCCCATAATTGCAGCTGTCAAAATGGGTGGAACCCAGATAAAAGGGTTTTTAATTATATTGGGTAGCTGTAGCATGCTGGTCCCCAAACCGATCCCGATCAGACCACCCCAGCCATTTTCTCGATAGCCCATCGCGGCAAAACCAATCATCTGCGCACAACACCCCGCTGTGGCTGCACCTGCTGCGAGCCCACTGAGATCTAAAGAAATAGTCAGGGCAGCACTTGATGTAGGGCTGGTCAAGACCATGCCCACAATGACTGCCAGCAGCATGCTCATAAAAACAGGCTGTAGTTCCATTGCCCATTCGATACTGCGCCCAATGGTACGCATCATATCGCCCAGCATCGGAGCAATGCCATATGCCACAGCCATACCTATTAAAAGACTCACCGCAGGGACAAAAATAATATCTGTGGCTCTTTTGCGATGAGCTAATTTGGCGCATTCAGTGCTAATAATGACAGCGACCAAACTGCCAACAGGACCACCGCCCACCGTGACAGCCAATTGTCCAATAATCGGAGCCGTAAACAATGCCATTGGGGGTGCTTGTAGTCCGTACGCAGCCCCTGCGCCGATAGCTGCACCCATGCCAGCTTGGGCGACGGTCCCTACCTCGGTCAAATAATCAATATGGGTCCATTGGCCAATGGTTTTAATGATCAATCCAATAATAAGCGAACCAAAGAGCCCCCACGTCATGTAGTTGATCATGTCAACTCCGTAACGACGTAGTGAAAACTCAATATTTCTTTGCTTTAAAAAACTGCGTACTGACATGGCGTTCACCAGATAAACTCAAAATGAGTATAAATAGGGGAAAAGCCATTTTATACTGTTTTTCAAAACTATGCTGATTAATTGTCTGATTAGGGTTTGTTTTGTTGTTCTTGGGCGAGTGTTGTTTGAATTAAATTAAGCGCAGACTGATATTTGCGCAATGCAATAGTAATGTTTTTATAAAGCCAGAGGATGCTTAAACCTAGGACGACTAGTGCTGGATAAAAGAAAAATTGAGGCCAAAAAAATGCCGCTAAGAGCAATAAAAGTGCACCTAAATGAACATAAAATTGGGGGCGTGCAATAGCATCTGGCAAGTATTGATGTACTCGTGGCAAAGACCGAATGACGATGAGTGAGTTGCGTTGCGCGTTATACCACAATAAAAAAGGCAAAATGGTATAAAGCATTCCATTGATCGCAGACCAAGCAAACCCTAATAATGCGAGCCCACCCAAGAGCACGGTGAGTTCATTCATCCGCGATGGCCAAGCATCTAGGCTCAATAACAACCACAAAGGGAGGGTCAAAATTAAGCAAATGAATGAGGTTCGCCAAAAGATAGTAGTGGTATCGGGTGAGGGGCGTTTGCGTTTATGTAATAGTTTTAAGCTTATCAAGGCGTAGAGACAAAAGCCTAGCAACAGGGCTGCCGTCCATAGCGCACCTTGGCTGCGAGTAAGGCCATAACTGAGTATTAAAAGTCCGACAAATAACACCGGTGCTAGCCAGTGAGTAATGGGGTTAGGGTAACGTTCGGTGACTTGGAATATAGGGATGACTTGAAAGCTGATGCCTATCACTAAAAGACCAATCCAGCCAAATAATGCCCAGGCAACGTGCAGGTTGGTCCACCACCGATCTACGGGAGCGCTAAGCCCAAAATGGGTACTCAGATAAAGCCCAAGTCCCACAGCTAAAACCAAGCTCACGATGGACAAACGTATCGCCATTAAAATGGTCGGTGCGCCTTTGGTTCGAAGCTTTCTATCGCGCCAAAGAGCCCAGGCTACCGAGAGCAAAAAAATGATAAACGAGGCTGCTAGCAGCGCACTGGCACAGAGAAAAAATAGCGGCTTATATGTTAAAAATCCGGTCGCCAAGCACAGTGTGCCCAAATTAAGGGTTAGGTGGATGAGGGTGACCCGCCATGGGCCTTTAAAGATGTGAATGCCCGTGGCTACAGGCATGATTTGTAATAAAGCACCAAACATGGTCTGGGCGATAGCACCCAAGGCCAATAAATGGGTAGCAGCCAGTATTGCAGGCTGCCACCGTGATCCCAAGGCAATCGGGCCTGCATAAAAAAGCAGTAGAACGGTCAGTAAAACGTAGGCTGGTGCGCTCACAAAGAAGCGTAATGCATAGCTCAAAGGGGGTGAAGCATCCAGGTCGAGCGCACGTTGCATTAGGGGCTCCTTTGTGATTTTAGAAAAGGGTTACAAGGCTCGTTCTACCGCCTCTAAACTGGCTTTGGCATCACCAAAGCACATAAAAGAGTTGTCATTATAAAAGAGCGGATTGGCGACGCCAGCATAACCCGAACTCATTGAGCGTTTAAAGACGATCACATTTTTGGCCTCCCAGACATGCAGTACTGGCATGCCTGCAATGGGACTATGAGGATCAGTAGCAGCGGCAGGGTTGACCGTATCATTGGCACCAATCACCAGCACCACATCGGTATCCTGAAAATCATCATTGATTTCATCCATGCCCAATACGACATCGTAGGGGACCCGTGCTTCTGCTAATAAAACGTTCATATGCCCGGGGAGTCGACCAGCAACTGGGTGGATGCCAAAACGGACATTGACCCCTTGAGATGATAGTTGCTCGGTGATGGTGGCAACGATATTTTGAGCATGTGCAACGGCCATGCCATAACCTGGTGTGATAATCACAGAACGAGCATTTTTCAGCATGTCGGCGACTTCAGCTGGCTGCAGCTCTTTGTAGTCGCCCATATCACTATCGTCTGCGATGACGCCCTCGCTACCAAAACCACCTGCAATTACCGAAATGAAAGAGCGATTCATCGCCTGACACATGATGTAAGACAGGATCGCACCAGATGAGCCTACCAAAGCACCTGTGACGATGAGTAGATCATTTTCTAGCATAAAGCCAGCAGCCGCCGCGGCCCACCCTGAGTACGAGTTCAGCATCGATACAACTACGGGCATATCAGCGCCGCCGATGGCAGCGACCAGGTGCCACCCAAACGCCAAGGCAATGATTGTCATTAACAGCAATGCAAACCAAGAGCCTTCGGCCTTGATATACCAAATCAGCAATAAGACCGACAGTATTAAAGCAATGAGGTTGAGTAAATGTTTATGGGGTAGCTGTAATGGTTTGCTGGCCATTTTGGCGCTGAGCTTGCCGTAGGCAACAACAGAGCCGGTCAGCGTAATGGCGCCAATAAAGACTCCGATATATACCTCTACCAAGTGTATGGTTTGCATTTCTGGACTAACGCTAGCTGCCATGGCAAAACTATTAAACCCAACGAGCACGGCAGCTAACCCTACAAAGCTATGCAGCAAGGCAATGAGCTCGGGCATTTGGGTCATTTCCACCCGGTGCGCTTTGTAAATTCCAATCACCGCGCCAATCAACATGGCTATGATGATCCATGGCAGAGCTGTTGTGTGTTCCGCAAAAATAGTGACAAACAGCGCAATAGCCATTCCGGCAATGCCAAAAAGATTGCCGTGACGGGCTGATTCCTGGCGTGAGAGCCCAGAAAGACTAAGAATAAAAAATAGAGCTGCAATGATATAAGCAGCAGTAATCAAGCCGTATGACATGGTGTGAGCTCCCTTGGTTTATTGTTCTTTTTTACGAAACATGTGCAGCATGCGACGCGTGACATAAAAGCCCCCAAATATGTTGATGCTAGCAACGAGGACTGCAATAAAAGCGAGCAAAGAAACCCAAAATCCAGCCTGACCGATTTGTAATAAAGCGCCCAGGATAATAATGCTGGAAATAGCATTAGTAACTGACATCAATGGGGTATGCAAGGAATGAGTCACATTCCAAATGACGTAGTAACCCACTACACAAGACAGCACAAATACGATCATGTGATTAAGAAATTGTGCCGGCGCATTTTGACCCAGCCATAGGAATAATATGGCAGCGATCCCTAGCAAGCCAATCGCAATCGGTCGAGGTAGCGTTTTCTTGGGAGTCGGAGCCGCAGGAGTTGGGGCTGGGGTTTTCTTTTGCGCAGATGGCGCGGCGGACACCTGTATGGGTGGGGGAGGATACATCAAATCGCCATCATGCGTAAGGGTCATGTTGCGAATGACATCGTCATCGAAATCCAATGCTAATTCACCCTCTTTGCTAGGTGCTAAGAGCCGCATCAAATTAATGACGTTGTTTGCATAAAGCTGGGCAGCTTGGGTGGGTAAGCGATTCATCATATCGGTATAGCCAATGATGGTCACGCCATTGTCTGTGATAATTTTTTCTCCGGCTTTAGTTAGCGTACAGTTGCCCCCTGTTAGGGCGGCCAAATCTACAATGACTGAGCCATTTTTCATGCTATTAACCATTTCATCGGTAATTAGCTTGGGTGCTTCTTGACCGGGGATGGCTGCCGTTGAAATGATGATATCCACTTCTTTGGCCTGCTGGGCAAATAGTTTTAGTTCGGCTTCGATAAACTCATCACTCATGGTCGTCGCATAGCCGTCGCCACTGCCAGTGCTTTCAATAGGGAAATCTAGCTTGAGGAACTCACCGCCCATAGATTCAATTTGTTCGGCGACCTCTAAGCGTGTATCAAAGGCACGTACCACAGCACCTAGTTGTGTGGCTGCTCCGATGGCTGCCAAACCGGCCACCCCTGCACCGATGACAAGCACCTTTGCTGGGGGAATTTGACCTGCCGCTGTAATCTGGCCGGTAAAAAAGCGCCCAAAGCTATTTGCAGCCTCTATCACAGCACGATAGCCACTGATATTGGCCATAGATGACAGTGCATCCATGCTCTGTGCCCGAGAAATACGTGGCACCATATCCATCGCTAACACAGTGATTTTTTTGTCTTGTAGTTGTGTTAGTAGTGCCTCGTTATTAGCGGGCCAAAAAAAGCTGATCAAAGTGCTCTCGGGTGTTAAGAGCTCAGCCTCGGCAGTGGTTGGTGGATTTACCTTGATAATAGTGGGGCAGGCCCAGACTTCGGCATGAGTAGCCAGCTGTGCTCCTGAGCTTTCATAAGCCTCGTCATTCATCGCTGCGTGTACACCGGCACCGTGCTCTACGAGCACCTCGAAACCTAGGTCAATGAGTTGACTCACGGTTTTTGGCGTCGCCGCGACACGGGTCTCACCCGCAAGCGTTTCCTTTGGAATACCGATTTTCTTGCTCATAGTTATCCTTTCGGGCGATTATGTTTCATGAAAAATACGCATGGTAAATATATGGTTGCCTGCAGTGCAGGGCTATTATTATTGCAGTTATGCATTCATAGTCACTATATCTTAAGCCTACGCACAGTAACAGTAAGCTGTTAGACTTCGGTATGGTCAACTGTCTTTAGACGTAGGATTGATTTTTATTTAGCGTTTCGTGAAGCGAATAATAAAGCAGACATCTCATCAGGCATTTCGATATGGGTTGCTGGTCGCGATGACCGGACTATTGGCCTGTGCGCATCCTCCAGGAGAACGTGGGCAACCTAAAGGCGAATCCATGAGTATGGATCAATTTGCGCAAACGGACTTTAATCGTACCGTGACCATTGCGATGCGTGATAATCTGGATACTGTTTATCGACTGCGCGAGAAACTCTATAAACGCAATCCAATCCAGTGGCAACGTGGGGGCTTTGGCTCTATGCAAGAGGCTATCGCTGCCTCACAGTTCGCCATAGAAAATGCTACACCGCCCGCTAATTTAGATGGGTTACAAGATATAGAAATATTAAGTGTATCTCTTAGTGATGATTTCACTGGTGATAGGGTTGGGGCATTTATTTTCGGCCTGGCAGATATGATTTTGGCTGCACATAATAACAAAAGCCGGTTTTATATTGCTGATCAGCTCAATGCCCAACATATTTTTAATGCCGCCCGTAATGTGGAAATAGCTGCCTGGCTATTAAATAATAGGCGTGGTCACGAAGGTGAGCCTTT
>DATGSS010000067.1:0-3849 GCA_035302345.1 Paenalcaligenes sp. | reverse complement strand
CGTTTTGAAGGGACTTTTGTCCGCGAGCGTTTACTTGATGCTATCGCAGCTAAATTGCATATGGATCCGATTGAAGTGCGGCGCCGCAATCTGATTCCTTCTGAAAGCATGCCTTATGACCGCTCTCTTGATGCCCTTGAGACTCAGGTGGTTTATGACTCAGGAGATTATCAGGGGTTGTTGGATAAAACGCTAAAAGCGGTGGACTGGGACGGCATGAAACAAGAGGCCGCTCAACGCCGTGCCCAAGGCGAGGCCGTGGGTGTGGGTCTGGGAATGTTTGTAGAAAAAAGCGGTTTGGGGCCTTGTGATGGCGTACGTGTCACGGTGGATGTGACTGGTCGCGTCGATGTGGTGACCGGTGCTGCTTCGCTGGGGCAGGGCGTGGAAACTGTCCTTGCTCAAATTTGTGCGGATGCCTTGGGTGCAGATTATGAACAAGTGCTGGTTCACCAAGGGCAAACCGATCGTATCGCACATGGCATTGGTTCGCACGCCTCGCGTACGACCGTTATGACGGGCAGTGCAACGCAGGTGGCTGCTCAAAAAGTAAAGAAATACGCCTTAGAGGTTGCTGCAGAGATGCATGCCATGGATGTGTCTGAATTGGATATTGTGCAGGGTTATGTGGTCCGCGCAGATGACTACGAACAGGTACTCATGACTCTGGCACAGGTCGCTCAGGAATTGCGGCCAGAAATTGCTATCCGAAAAAATCGCGAGCCCGGATTGACGGCCTTGGGGTGGTTTCATAGCGAGGGCATGAATTATCCCTACGGCATTCATGTGGCTCAGGTATGCATTGATAAAGAAACTGGTGATGTATCTGTTGAAAAGTATTACATCGCCTATGACATCGGTCGCGCAGTTAACCCCATGCTAGTAGATGGTCAACTGATTGGTGGCCTTGCCCAAGGAATCGGCGGCGCCTTATTCGAAGAATTTATCTACGATGCTCAAGGCCAGCCCTTGTCAGTGACCTTTGCAGATTATGTCATGCCATCTGTCAATGAAATGCCGCAGGTAGAAACCCTGATTAGCGAAGATGCTCCCAGTCCCTTGAATCCATTGGGATTAAAAGGTGCTGGCGAAGGCGGAGTAAACGCGGTTGGTGCGGCTGTGGCATCCGCTATTGATGATGCCCTGCAACGACCCGGGTTAATCAGTCGTTTGCCTGTGACACCTCAGCGGTTGCATGAGTTATTGCGCCAGGAAAAAGTTAAAGCGTAAGCGCATCTGGTAGATACAGAAACAGATTGAAGAGAGGAACAATGACAGATCGTAATGCAGTAATAGGAGAAGCTGTCGGGCGTTTAGAGGATGATGCTCTAATCCGAGGCGAGGGACGATTTTTAGACGATATCAGGATTGCAGGCACTTTATCTGCCGCATTTGTTCGCTCCCCCTACGCGCACGCCAAATTTAATGCTATAGACGCGGACGCAGCATTTGAGGTGCCTGGTGTCATTGCAATTTTTACGATGGAATCATTGCGCAAATATTTGCGCATGGAGCGCTTGGTAGTTGGTATGCCATCATCAAGCTTTTTATTGAATATAGATAGGCCCGTCCTGGCCGATGGCGAGGTTTGCTATGTCGGCGAGCCTATTGCGATTGTGGTAGCGGAAAACCGCTATGCTGCTGAGGATGCAGCTGAACTGATAGACGTTGATTTTGAGCCACTGCCCGGTATTTCTGATTGCCGTGAAGCATTCGCAGCAGACGCTGCTCGAGTGCATGAAAAGCTGGATCACAACATGATTGCAGCATTTGATTTTAAGTACGGCGAGGTAGAAAAAACATTTGAGCAAGCACCTCACCGTTATCGTGAGAAATTCTGGGTACATCGTGGGGGTTCGCATTCTATGGAGGGTCGGGGGGTACTGGCTGTGCCCGACCTTGTTGAAGACAAGCTTACCGTATGGAGTTCAACGCAAACTCCCCATAGTTGCAAGCGTTTACTCTGCGATATTTTGGGGTTAGGGGCTGACCAGGTACGTGTTGTCGCGCCAGACTTGGGAGGCGCATTTGGGCCTAAATTGGTGTTTTACCAAGAAGAAGCCGTCGTTAGCCTGGCGGCAAGATTGCTTTCCCGTCCAGTCAAATGGGTTGAGGATCGACGCGAACATTTTATTTCAACCGCGCAAGAACGAGACCAATACTGGGATGCCGAGATCGCTGCTGATAATGAGGGCAACATCTTGGGGGTTCGCGGTGCGTTGGTTCATGACTATGGGGCGTATACCGTGCGCGGTGTCAATATTCCCTATGGCGCCGCAACCGCAGTCACACTGGCCTATAACATCCCGGCTTATGAAATGGATGTGTTCGTAGCGCTCACCAACAAAGTGCCTGTGTCTTCGGTGCGTGGTGCAGGTCAACCACAGGGCGTTTTTGTGATGGAACGCTTGATGGATGGAATGGCCAGAAAGCTCGCTATGGACAGAGCTGAAATTCGTCGAAAAAACATTGTTCGCGTCGATCAATTTCCCCACAAAAAACCATTGCAACTGCGTGGCGGTCGTAATGTCATTCTGGACAGTGGGGATTACCTCGCTGTGCAGGAAAAAGTACTGCAAGCAGCCGGCTGGCAAGAGTTCCCTAAACGGCAAGCAGCCGCTCGAAAACAAGGACGTTACCTGGGCATGGGATTAGCCAACTATGTCGAGGGGACTGGCAGAGGGCCTTTTGAAAGTGTCAGTGTACGTATTGACCATGATGGGCGGGTGCGGGTCGCGTCAGGAGCTGCTGCGATGGGTCAGAGCACTCAGACGATGTTGGCGCAAATCGTAGCCGAGCATCTGGGCGTGGACATTAAGCTCATCGAGGTAACTGTGGGTGATACAGCGGCCATTGCCCAAGGCATCGGGGGCTTTAATAGTCGTCAGACGGTGATGGCAGGGGCCTCGGCATATGCTGCTGCATTGGAAGTGCGCAAACAAACCTTGATGGTCGCGGCCGAATTATACAGTTTAGATGCCAGGTTGTTAGATATACGTACAGATTCGGTCGTTTCGGTAGAAACTGGCCAAGCGCTAGGCACCCTGGCAGAGGTGGCTCAGGCAGTAGAAGGCATCGCTGGCTATCACTTACCAGGCAGCAAGCCTGGCTTAACAGCCACCGAGCACGTGATTATCGATGACATGTGCTTTTCCAATGGCAGTGCCGTGGTCGAGGTCGAAGTCGATATCGAGACCGGAGAAGTCAAGGTTTTAAATGTGTGGTTGGTGCACGACTGCGGCCGAATCATCAATCCCAAATTGGTGGATGGCCAAGTCATGGGCGGGATAGCTCATGGCTTAGGCAACGCCCTATTTGAATGGATGGGCTTTGACGGCAGCGCACAGCCAATCACGACTACATTTGCTGACTACCTACTGATGGGCGCAGCCGAGATGCCAGCCTTGAATATCTATCACCAAGAATCGCCCTCACCACTGAATGCATTGGGCGTTAAGGGGGTGGGTGAATCAGGGGTTTTACCCATAGCGGCTGCCGTAGCTTCGGCGATTGATGACGCACTCAAGCATTTAGATGTGCCAGCAGTTAATTGCGCGCCTATCTCTCCAGTCATGTTGCGTGAGCAAATACTGGGCGCTCGCGAGCAATCAACCCAACAGCCCGCAAACGAAACACCAGAATGGCGCACAGAAGCTGAGCAGTTATTAAAGAATTACCGTGAAGAGGAAGTGTAATGCAAAACAATAGTGAGCAATTACGTCGCGAGTTAGCACTGGCGCATAGGATCCTTGTTGGGCAGGGCGTGTTAGAAGCCTTTGGCCATATTAGTTTGCGCAACCCTGACAACCCCCAGGAATTCTACCTGCCGCGTGCACTCCCACCCAGCTG
>DATGSS010000066.1:0-24609 GCA_035302345.1 Paenalcaligenes sp. | reverse complement strand
TGCCGTGTCGGTGCCCGGGACTACTGAGTTATGGCCTTTATTTAAAAGTTGGGTGTTCAGCGGGTTTACTAAATCATTGCCCACACAAGCAGATTTGATTGTGCCGTTCTTTAAAAGCGTCAGCTATCCCTTGGGGGTGTTCGGCTTTGTGGCATTGACTTGGTTTGTGATTGTAGGGACCAGTAATGCGGTTAATTTGACCGATGGCTTAGATGGTTTGGCCATCATGCCAACAGTCATGGTAGGGGGCGCGCTCGGTGTGTTTGCCTATGTTGTAGGGCGGGTGGATTACTCTAAATATCTGCTTTTTCCCTATATTCCCGGTGCCGGCGAGCTAATGATTATCTGTGCGGCCATCGGTGGCGCGGGGCTTGCTTTTTTATGGTTTAACGCCTATCCAGCGCAGGTGTTCATGGGCGATGTGGGTGCCTTGGCGTTGGGGGGGGCTTTGGGGACTATTGCCGTAGTTGTTCGCCAAGAGATTGTGCTCTTTATAATGGGCGGTGTTTTTGTGGTGGAAACTTTATCAGTCATGATTCAGGTGGCTTGGTTTAAGTACACCAAAATACGCTACGGCGAAGGGCGGCGAATATTTTTAATGGCGCCGCTGCATCATCACTTCGAAGTCGGAGGCTGGAAAGAAACACAGGTTGTCGTTCGTTTTTGGATCATCACTATGATGTTGGTGCTGGTCGGTTTGGCCACATTGAAATTACGTTAGAGACGCGATAGTAGCTATGCATACTGAGGTTTATACTCCCTCACAGCGAATTTTGGTTTTAGGCTTGGGCCATAGTGGCGCCGCAGCCGCGTACTGGTGTGCGCATCAGGGCTGGTCTGTACGCCTGGCTGATACGCGTCCCACCCCACCCGGTATTGACGAGTTACGCCAAGCTTTATCTGCGCACGACGCGCAATGGGTGTTGGGTGATCAAGCCTTGCAAGATACTGTCCTAGATGATGTGCGTACTGTGGTCTTGAGTCCCGGGTTATCACCGCATGAGCCCCAGCTGACAGCTTTGCTGGAGCAAGCAAAAGCCCGCGATATCGAATGCATTAATGAGCTGACCTTATTTGCACGCGCTTTGAATCGGGCAGCGCAACTAGATGATTATCACCCCCAGCTCATTGCCATTACTGGGACCAATGGAAAAACAACAGTCGCTACCATGGTGGCGCATATGTTGCGTGAACACGAGGTCAGTGTGCAGTTAGCCGGCAATATCAGTCCGTCTTGTATGAGTGCTTGGTTGGCCGCTGAGCAAACGGGGCAATGGCCTGATGTTTGGGTGCTAGAGTGTTCTAGCTTTCAGCTGCATAGCATGCAGGATCTGCACGCAGATGTGGGAACAGTATTAAATATCAGCCAAGACCATCTCGATTGGCACGCATCAGCTAGCGACTACGAAAATGACAAAAAACGCTTGTTGAAACATGCCGAGCGTATTGTTTATAACCGTGAAGATGCTGTTGTCTATGGCCTAGCACAAGAGTTTGACAAACCTCAGTGGTCTTTTGGGCGCAGTCAACCCCAAGAAGATCGGCAGTTAGGGCTATTTGTTGATGTGCAGGACCGCCGTTGGTTAGCGATGCGTGATGCCATGGGTCAGTATGCACAATTATTGCCTTGCGGTAGTTTATCGCTGGTGGGCGAGCATAACGAAGACAATGCATTAGCAGCTTTGGCGCTACTGGCCGCTTTAGATTGGCCTATTGCTCAGATGGTCGAATCGTTGCGTCGTTATCGAGGCGAGCCGCATCGTTGCGAATGGGTACAGACCATCAAAGGCGTACGTTTTATCAATGACAGCAAGGGCACCAACGTGGGCGCTACTGTCGCGGCTATTCAAGGTATTGATGCGCCCAAAGTATTAATCGTGGGCGGTTTGGGTAAAGGACAAGATTTCACCCCTCTGGCCGAAGCTATCCGCAGTGGGGCGGTTCGCCATACAGTCCTATATGGTGCTGACGCAGCTCGTATTGCTCAAACATTACGTACATACGAGCTCTCTCACAGTCTGGTCGCCCAGTTATCACAAGCTGTTGAGCAGGCCTTTGGCTTTGCAGAAAACCAAGACGTGGTTCTGTTTTCGCCCGCCTGCGCCAGTATGGACCAGTTTGAAAATTACCAGGCTCGAGGTCTGGCATTTACAGAGGCCGTCAGAGAGATCGCGTTGGATTCAGGAGAGGTGTTATGAGTTTTCTGTCAGTCTTAAGCACCCTCTCTAATCCACGTACTGTACGTACTGCACAGCCAGGTATTGACACCTTATTGCTCAGTGTCACTGTGTGTTTGTCAATGTTCGGATTGCTGATGGTGTACTCGGCCTCGATCGCACTCGGAGACGGACCCCAGTACCAAGGTTACGGCCGCTATTATTTTGTCATCCGCCATGCCATTTTTATGGGTTTGGGGTTGTTATTTGCCATTGCAGTTGTGGTTGTGCCCATGAAACGTTGGCAAGAGTGGGCGCTACCCTTGTTTTTTGTCGGCCTGATTCTGCTGGCATTGGTTTTAGTTCCTGGGATTGGGCGCGAGGCTAATGGCGCACGCCGCTGGATTCCGTTAGGAATTATCAATTTGCAGCCCTCAGAGCTCATGAAGGTTCTCATGTTGCTTTACGCCGCAGACTATACCGTACGTAAACAGGCTCATCTGAGTGGTTTCGTACGCGGATTGATACCCATGATTGTGTCTGTTTTAGTCGTGGGTGCGCTGCTATTGCTAGAGCCTGACTTAGGGGCCTTTATCGTGATCGGTGCCATTGCGATGGGGCTGATATTTATCGGTGGCCTCAATATCAAACATTTTGCGCTTATGACAGTGGGATTGCTGGGTAGCTTTTTTGCTTTGATCTGGTATTTCCCATGGCGCCGCCAGCGTTTGTTTGTCTATCTGGATCCTTGGAACCCTGACAATGTATATGGCAGTGCATACCAATTATCGCATTCTTTGATAGCGTTCGGGCGTGGTGAATGGTTTGGTGTGGGTTTGGGCGCCAGTGTCGAAAAACTACATTATCTACCCGAAGCCCATACTGACTTCATCGCTGCGGTGATCGGCGAAGAGCTCGGTTTTGTTGGCATTACAGTGCTCGTGGCTGTTTTTGGCTTTATTGTTTGGCGTTGCTTTGAAATTGGTCGCCAGGCGATAGCCATGGACCGTGTTTTTGGCGCGATGGTCGCTTATGGGGTGGGGGTGTGGTTTGGCGTGCAGACCTTTATCAATATAGGTGTTTGTTTGGGTTTGTTACCGACTAAAGGGCTAACCCTCCCTATGGTCAGCTATGGCGGCTCGGCGATTGTAACCACATTAGTTGCCATTGCCTTGGTGTTTCGCGTGGATTATGAAAATCGACGACTGATGCGGGGGAAAAGCAAATGACGCAATCCACTCATCGCATCGTAATTATGGCGGGTGGTACCGGCGGGCATATCATGCCTGGTTTGGCTGTGGGCCATCTACTGCGTGCTCAGGGCTGGCAGGTCTGGTGGTTAGGGCATCCCGAGCGCATGGAGGGTGATATGGTCCCCGAGCACGGTTTTGAATTGTTACCCTTGGAGTTTTCGGGCTTGCGCGGCAAAGGTTTGGGTGCATTGCTTAAATTGCCTTTTCGCTTGTTCGCTGCGGGTAAACAGGCCCGGCGCGCTTTTCAGAGGGTGCGCCCACAAGTAGTTTTGGGGATGGGCGGTTATGTCACCGTACCTGGAGGTTTGATGGCTCGTTGGATGAAAATTCCCTTAGTCGTGCACGAACAAAATGCTATCGGCGGCACCGCGAATCGTTTGCTGGCCCGCTTGGCGCGTCGTCGATTAGTGGGCTTTCCTGGAGCATTGCCTGGCGCAGTAATGGTCGGAAATCCTGTTCGTGCAGCTTTCAAGGCCCTAGAAGCCCCCAAGAGCCGTTATGCGCGACGCAATGGTCCTTTGAGTGTGTTGGTGCTAGGAGGCAGCTTAGGTGCCCGACCTTTAAATCAGGTCATCCCCGAAGCCCTCGGCAGTATTAGGCCCGCCGAGCGGCCTTCTATCTTGCATCAAACCGGTGCTCAGCATTTAGATGATGTGCAAAATCACTATGCTCAGCTAGGAGTGGATGCCGAGTGTGTGGCTTTTATAGAGGACGTTGCACAGGCAATGGCACAAGCGGATATTGTGATTTGTCGTGCAGGAGCCATGACAGTGGCCGAGGTGGCCACAGCAGGTGTTGCCGCTTTGTTTGTTCCTTTGCCTCATGCGATTGATGACCATCAAACAGCAAATGCACGCTTTTTGGCAGACTGTGATGCAGCCTGGCTGCAGCCTCAAAGCTCGTTAACCAGTCAGTGGCTAAGTAAATGGTTGCGGGAGCGCCAACGTGACGAATTGGCCGAGGTCGCGACGCGCGCTTACGAGCATGCGTACAAAGAGGCCACAGAAAGAATTGCTCATGCTTGTAGCGAAGTTGCGCAGGAGGCCGCATGAAACATCGTATTAAGCAAATACATTTTGTGGGTATCGGTGGCTCAGGCATGAGCGGCATTGCCGAGGTATTGTTAAATCTGGGCTACGCCATTAGTGGTTCTGATATTCAAGAATCCGCCGTGACTCGTCGTTTGGCTCGGTTAGGTGCCAGAATACTGATCGGCCACCAAGCAGAAAATGTAAACGGTATGGGCGCCATCGTAATTTCCAGTGCCATTACTAATGACAACCCCGAGGTGCTCGCTGCTCGGGCAGCGAATATACCGGTGGTGCCACGTGCCTTGATGTTAGCCGAGCTCATGCGTCTCAAGCGTGGGATTGCTGTAGCAGGGACCCATGGGAAAACCACGACGACGAGCTTGATTGCCAGTGTGCTGGCTGCGGGTGGTGTTGATCCCACCTTTGTGATTGGCGGGCGCTTGAATTCAGCGGATGCTAACGCACGTCTTGGTCAAGGGGACTATATTGTTGTCGAGGCGGATGAATCAGATGCGTCCTTTTTAAACCTGATGCCAGTCATGAGTGTGATCACCAATATCGATGTGGATCACATGGACACCTATGGCCATGATTTGGCACGCTTGAAAAGCGCTTTTATCGAATTTACGCAGCGATTGCCTTTTTACGGCAGTGCGATTTTATGCACCGATGACCCTAATGTGCGCGAAATTATCCCCTTTGTATCGCGGCCCATGACGACTTATGGCATCGATTCAGATGCGCAGGTGCGGGCAGTCAATGTGCGCCACCAAGGCACCAAAATGTGCTTTGAAGTACAGCGCAAAGGGCCCACCGGTACATTGCCCGAACTATCGGTATGTTTAAATTTGCCTGGCCGTCACAACGTGTTGAATGCTTTGGCCGCGATTGCTGTGGCGACTGAATTAGGTGTTTCTGATGATGTAATAGCACAGGCATTAGATAACTTTACGGGCGTTGGACGGCGTTTTGCCCTGCTGGGCGACTTTAATGTGCCCGCAACATCGGGGGGGGGCAAATTTACAGTGGTCGATGATTATGGCCATCACCCGACCGAGATGCAGGCGACCTTAGAGGCCGCTCGTGGTGCTTGGCCGGATAGGCGTTTGGTCATGGTGTTTCAGCCGCATCGTTATACCCGTACCCGAGATTGCTTTGAGGATTTTGTACATGTATTAAGCCAAGCAGATGCGGTCTTCATTACCGAGGTTTTTGCGGCAGGCGAAGAGCCTTTAATCGCCGCTGATGGGCGTGCATTGACGCGAGGTGTACGGGTCGCGGGTCGTGTTGAGCCCGTATTTGTGCCCGAGTTGGACCAGCTAGCGGATTCTTTACTGAATTTCGTCCGCGCTGATGATGTGGTGTTGATCATGGGGGCAGGTAGTATTAGTCGCTTACCCACGTTCTTAGGAGAAAGACAATGAGTGCAGCGATGGGACGAGTCGGTGTGTTGTATGGCGGCGTTTCTGCCGAACGTGAAGTGTCCTTGATGTCCGGTCAAGGTGTGTGCAAGGCGCTGCGCTCGCGGGGTGTCGATGCTCATTTGTTTGACACCGGAGAGCGCTCGTTGGCTGAGTTAGCCGGCTCACAATTTGACCGTGTGTTTATAGCGCTGCATGGGCGTCACGGCGAAGATGGCACATTGCAAGGTGCATTAGAGCTATTAGGAATCCCTTACACAGGCAGTGGCCCCAAAGCGTCAGCGGTAGCGATGGACAAGGTGATGAGCAAAAAAATCTGGCAACACGCCCAGCTACCGACACCAGGTTATGTGGTTTTAGAGCACGAGGCCCAGCTAGATAAAGCAGTACAGGAATTAGGTTTTCCTTTCATTATGAAGCCGCCACACGAAGGCTCTACTGTGGGTTTTGCCTTAGTAGAGTCGCAGGCTCAGGTAAAGGCTGCTTTTGCGCTGGCCAAGCAGTACGACCGTGCTGTCTTGGCCGAGCAGTTCATCGCGGGTCGTGAGCTCACCGTGCCCGTTTTAGGGGCAGGTAAAACCGCTCGCGCATTGCCGGTGATCGAGATTGTCGTGCCTGAGGGAGGTTTGTACGACTACGAGCATAAATATCACAGCCAAGAAACACAGTATTTTTGTCCAGCTGATTTACCCGCAGCTGTGACCAAGCAGGTACAGACACTGGCTCAAGATGCTTATCGTGCTTTGGATTGCGAAGGCTGGGGTCGCGTTGACATCATGTTAGATGCGCAACAGCAGCCATGGCTGCTAGAAATAAACACTTCACCTGGCATGACACCGCAGTCTCTGGTGCCGATGGCAGCGCAGGCCCAGCAAATGAGTTACGAGGATTTATGTATGGAAATTTTGCAGCATGCCAATTTAAAAGTGCATACTGCCGCAGCTAAGGACGAATAAGGAGGTCACGTGCTGACAGTGCGTATCACAAATTTCATAGCCAATGCGCTGACGGTATTAGCGGTGCTCATACTGTTGGCCGCGTTGTTGCTGTGGGTGGCGCACAGACCTTATTTCCAAATAGAAAGAGTAGCGTTGGAAAGTACGCAAGGAGAAACCTTGCGTTATGTGCAAATTGACGAACTGGCCCACGATATTCAAGGCAAGGTGACCGGTGGTTTTTTTGATATCAATCTGGATGAAGCGCGTTCAGTGTTCGAGTCTTTGCCTTGGGTACGGCGCGCTCAGGTAAAGCGGGAATGGCCCAATCAACTGAGGGTCGCTATCGAGGAACAAGAGCCATTAGCATTTTGGAATAACGAGCAATTAATTAATCGCTGGGGTGAGGTCTTTACTGCTGATAAAACCCCCTTGGTACAAACCGGGCAGGCGGCTCTAATTCCACAGCTAAACGGTCCCGAGCAATCCGAGCGGTTGGTGATTCAGCGCTATGCCGAGGTGGCACGTTGGGTGGCTCCTTTGGGTTTAGATATTGAGCAAGTCACCCTCAGTCCTCGCTATGCGTGGGATGTCGTACTTTCTAATGGCATGCAGTTGCTCATTGGTCGTGACCCAGCGGCCGAAGCAACAGACCCCCATGGACGTTCTGGGGCGCAGTCTTTTGCTGCTCGTATCGAGCGGTTTATACAGGCGTGGCCTGCTTTGTCAGAGCGATTGGCGGGGCGTACGATTGCTCGGGCGGATTTACGCTACAACGATGGTTTTGCCATTACTTTGGCCCCGCAGGATAACAGTGAGTAAAACAGAAAATGACTCGTGATACTAAGGATTTAATCGTCGCATTAGACATTGGCACCAGCAAGGTGATTGCGGTGGTGGCTGAAATTTTGCCGGGCGGACAATTCGAAGTCCTAGGCCTGGGCCAGCACGCGTCCTTGGGCATGCGCAAAGGGGTGGTGGTTAATATCGAAAGCACCGTGAATTCCATCCAAAAGGCCCTCGAAGAGGCCGAGCTCATGGCCGATTGCAAAATTCGCGAAGTCTATACCGGAATAGCGGGGGGACATATTCGTAGCTTTAATTCTAGCGGGATGGTCGCTGTCAAAGACAAAGAGGTCACCGCAACCGATGTGGCACGAGTGATAGAAACGGCCAAGGCGATCAATATCCCCACGGATCAGCAGGTGCTGCATGTTCTGACGCAAGAATTCATCGTCGACGCGCAGGAGGATATTCGTGAACCCATCGGCATGAGTGGGCTGCGCTTAGAAGTACGTGTCCATATTGTGACGGGTGCCGTTAGTGCTGCGCAAAACATCGTCAAATGCGTCCGTCGCTGCGGTTTAGAAGTACAGGACCTGATCTTGCAGCCCCTGGCTTCGAGCTTGGCCTGTCTCACCGAGGATGAAAAAGAGCTTGGAGTGGTTCTGGTGGATATTGGAGGGGGGACTACCGATATCGCAATTTATACCGGGGGTGCTATCCGCCATACAGATGTAATTTCAATCGCTGGTGACCAGATTACCAGTGATATTGCGGCCATGTTAAGAACGCCAACACCAGATGCCGAAGAAATTAAATTGCGCTATGGGATCGCCAAACAAACACTGGCCAATGCCGAAGAGCTCATCGAGGTGCCGGGGATCGGTGATCGGCCCAATCGGCAGGTAAAACGACAATCCGTAGGAGCGGTGATTGAGCCTCGTGTAGAAGAGCTATTGCATTTTGTGCAACAAAGCTTGCATGAGTCCGGGTACGAGGATTTGGTTTCATCGGGCATTGTTTTGACCGGGGGAACAGCATTATTACCCGGCATCGTCGAGTTGGCCGAAGACGTTTTCGCCAAGCCAGTTCGAGTCGCAGTACCCACTTATGAAGGCAGTTTGGCCGATGTGATGCGTAATCCCAGATTTTCAACCGTGATGGGTCTATTGACCGAAGCACGGTTGCAGCATGCGCGCGGGCAACGGGTCGCTCAGCAAAAAGGCAGCGTAAAAACCCTGTTTGCGCGGATGCGTGAATGGTTTTTGAATTAAAACAATGAATTGTTAAAGGAGGGAATTTAATGAGCAAAGGTAGTTGTAAAAAATACCACCATGGATGGATATGATTTTTCGTAGCAAAGGTTCTTTTTTATTTATCTGTAGAACGTTTCAAGACGCAAGGGAGTCAAAATGATGGATTTTGAAATGATTGATACGCAAAGCGGCTCCACCGTGATCAAGGTCATTGGTGTTGGAGGCGCTGGGGGCAATGCCATTACCCATATGATTAATTCTGGGGTACAGGGCGTTGATTTCATCTGTGCTAACACAGACTCACAGGCATTGGCCAGCAGCCAAGCGCCTGCCCAGATTCGTTTGGGCCGCAGCGGTCTAGGGGCCGGTGCCAAACCCGAACAAGGGCGTGCTGCTGCTGAAACTGCCCGTGAAGAGATTCGTGCTGCACTCGAGGGTGCGCACATGGTGTTTATCACGGCCGGTATGGGTGGTGGTACAGGTACAGGTGCTAGTCCCGTGGTTGCCGAGGTCGCCAAAGAATTGGGTATTCTGACTGTTGGCGTCGTGACCAAGCCCTTTGATTTCGAAGGCAACCGTCGCATGCGTATGGCCGAAGAAGGAATCAGCGAGTTAGGCAAGCATGTTCATTCTCTGATTGTGGTGCTCAACGAGCGCTTGTATGATTTAATGGATGATGATGCCACTCAGGAAGATTGCTTCAAGGCTGCGGACGATGTCTTGCATAACGCATGTGCAGGCATTGCCGAAATTATCAACGTCGAAGGTAACGTCAACGTTGACTTTGAAGACGTCAAGACTATTATGGGTGAACAAGGCCAAGCCATGATGGGTACGGCCGTTGCATCTGGCGAGGACCGCGCCGTCATAGCCGCCCAAGAGGCTATTGCTTGCCCATTGCTCGAGGGCGTAGATCTGAATGGTGCCCGCGGTATTTTGGTCAATATCACCGCTGGTCGCGATTTAAAATTGCGCGAGACCCGCGAGATTATGAATACCATTCGCAGCTACGCAGCTGAGGACGCCACTGTTATCTTTGGTACTGCCTACGACAACGACATGCGTGACAGCTTGCGTGTGACCGTGGTCGCTACTGGGTTAGGTCGTAAAAAGAGTCGTCCCGAGCTAGTTCATGACAAAGAAGAAGAGGCTCTGCGTACCGGTACTGATGATGCCGTAATTAATGAGTCCCACCAAGAGGAAGCCGAAACGGGTAAGGTAGATGTATTCCGCAACCCCCGCGCCAGTCGCCGTGCTTCTGACCAAGTGCGCGCATTAGAAACAGCAGGTATGGATCATTTTGATATTCCTGCTTTCTTGCGCAAACAGGCTGACTAATTTTTCAGGCTCCCGCGCG
The DNA here is from genome assembly GCA_035302345.1 of Paenalcaligenes sp. Lineage (GTDB taxonomy): Bacteria > Pseudomonadota > Gammaproteobacteria > Burkholderiales > Burkholderiaceae_B > Paenalcaligenes. Next base: position 14,417 of record DATGSS010000066.1, on the reverse strand, counting down.
ATGTACACAGCCCATCTATAATAGGGCTGTGTACATTGTGAATTTGAGTTTATTAACAACGGGTTCATGAAAAAAAGAGTACACTGTGGGGTGTTTAAAATAATGCATTAAAAAGTACGGTTATATGTTAAAGCAGCGAACCATAGCTCAAACCATTAGTACAAAGGGTATAGGACTCCATTCGGGGCGCCTGGTCGAGCTCACGCTACGCCCGGCTGTACCTGACACAGGTATTGTTTTTCACCGTGTTGATCTGGACCCGGTGGTGACCATCCCTGCGGATGCATTTTCCGTGGGTGGAACCATGATGGCGTCCGTTTTACAAAAAGATGACGTAGTGGTGTCCACCGTAGAGCACCTGATGTCTGCTCTGGCGGGTTTGGGTATAGATAACATACATATCGATCTGACCGCCCAAGAGGTTCCTATTATGGATGGCAGTGCGGGTACTTTTGTGTACCTATTGCGTGCTGCAGGCCTCAAAGAACAAGCAGCCGCCAAAAAGTTTCTGCGTGTCCTCAAGCCCATACAGGTCGAAGAGGGCAGTGGCGATGATAAAAAGTGGGCGCGCCTAGAGCCCTACGAAGGATATGCGCTGCAGTTTTCCATTGACTTTCAACACCCGGCAATCAAGGCTACAGCTAATTTCGCCGAGGTCGATTTTGCAAAAGATTCTTATACCAAAACCATCGCTCGGGCACGCACTTTTGGGTTTGCCAGCGATGTCGAGGCCATGCGTGCTGCCGGACTAGCACGTGGTGGCAGCCTGGATAATGCCATTGTGATGGACGAATACCGGGTACTAAATACTGATGGTTTGCGTTATGACGATGAATTCGTCAAGCATAAAATATTAGATGCCATCGGTGATTTATACCTGATAGGCCATCCGTTGCTTGCTCGTTATGTGGCATGCAAGTCCGGTCACGGACTCAATAACCAACTTGCACGAGCACTGCTCTTAGATGAACAGGCTTGGGAGCTCGTTAGCTTTACCGAAAAAGACCAAATCGCTCCTGCGTATGCAGGTGAGTGGGGGTTGGCCTAATCAGGGCCTCAAGGTCGTCGCTGACTACCTACCCGAGTGTTTTTCAAGCAGCTGCGCGACGGCCTGTGCTAAAGGGCCATCGGGCAGCTCTTTTTTTAGCGCATCAAAAGCACTCGATGCTGCCGGACTTAGTGTTTTTCGATGTGCACGCCTCGGATAAGGGGTGGGTGGCAAAGCCGATTGTTGGGGTTGGACGCGTATTTGAATGCGCTGTACAGGCCATTGGTTTTGTTGCAAACCCTCGCCAAGGCGTGCGGTCAACTGTTTGATACGTGTCGCAAACTGCCCACTGGGCACCCCCAAGATTAATACGCCCTGTTCTAATTGCAGTACACGACAGCCCGAGCGTAACGGTACAGGCAACAATGCCTGAACAGCCTGTTCTATTTCCATGAGCCGTTGGGCATGCTGCATTATCGAGGTCCGCCCAGTAGGCTGTGATAACCATTGCAGTGGGTGGGCAGCGTTTGGGCTTTGATTTTTGTGGCGACTGGGGTAGTCTTTCATGGTTAGAGTCCGGCATAGATGTGAATAGCGCGTGTATCGCGTTCCGGGCGGTACATATTACAATAAGTGGTCAAATTAATCAGGACGCGCCAAGGTTTCTGCGTTACACTTAACCCTTTGTTTATTACCAATAATACAGGATATTGCTCAATCATTCGCAGCTGCACAGTATTTATACGCGGATGATCCAAGCATAAGCACATTACGAGATGGTTTCTTTGCTACGAAAGTTTTTTGGTAGTCGCAACGATCGATTACTGCGTCAATATCAGCGAATTGTAAATCAAATCAATGCACTAGAGTCTGAGATGCAGGCTCTTGATGATGCGGGTTTGCGTGCCAAAACAGATGAGTTCCGCCGACGTCTCGAGGCGGACGAGGCTTTGGATGATCTATTACCCGAGGCTTTTGCTGTGGCGCGCGAGGCCAGCGTACGTGTCTTTAATATGCGCCATTTTGATGTGCAGCTTTTAGGTGGCATCGCTTTGCATCAGGGCAAAATTGCCGAAATGCGCACGGGTGAGGGTAAAACTTTAATGGCCACCTTGGCCGTTTACCTCAACGCTCTATCTGGCAAGGGCGTGCACGTCGTAACCGTCAACGATTACTTGGCTCGCCGAGATGCCGAATGGATGGGCGATCTCTATGAGTTTTTAGGGCTCACAGTAGGGGTAGTTGTTGCTAATCAGGATAATACTGAAAAGCAGCAGGCCTACGCTGCAGATGTCACCTACGGGACGAATAACGAGTTCGGTTTTGATTATCTGCGCGACAATATGGAATACCGCGCAGAGGATCGCCGTCAACGAGGACTTAATTTTTCTATCGTTGACGAGGTTGACTCGATTCTTATTGACGAGGCTCGCACACCTTTAATTATTTCTGGTGTCGCTGATGATAATACCGAGCTATACAAGGTGATGGACGCCGTCCCGCCTTTGATGGCACGTATGGAGCACGAACCCGTCCCTAATGAGCCCGAGCCCGAAGGAGACTATTGGGTAGATGAAAAAGCCCAACAAGTACATTTGTCCGAAGCCGGACACGAGCGGGCCGAGCAATTACTACGCGAGCGCGGGCTTTTGCCGGATGATGCCTCGCTATATGATTCTCGTCATATTGGGTTAGTGCATCATTTGATGGCAGCTTTGCGTGCGCACAGTTTGTTTTTCCGAGATCAACACTATGTCGTCCAAAATGGCGAGGTCGTTATCGTAGACGAGTTTACCGGGCGTTTGATGTCTGGTCGCCGCTGGTCTGACGGTTTGCACCAGGCTGTCGAGGCCAAAGAAGGCGTCGAGGTCCAAAAGGAAAACCAGACTCTGGCTTCTATTACGTTCCAGAACTTTTTCCGTATGTATGACAAACTGGCAGGGATGACGGGTACCGCCGACACCGAAGCCTACGAATTCCAAGAGATTTACGGCTTGGAAACCGTCATCATACCTACCAACAGGCCGATGATCCGCCAGGATCAAAATGACCAGGTTTTCAAAACAGATCAAGAAAAGCTGGCTGCTATTTTAACGGATATTCGTGATTGCCAAGAACGCGGTCAGCCAGTGCTGGTAGGGACTACCAGCATCGAGAATTCTGAGCTCCTTTCACAGTTACTAACCAAGGAAAAGCTCAAGCACGAGGTACTTAACGCCAAGCAGCACGAACGCGAAGCCCACATCATTGCCGAGGCTGGTAAGCCTGGACACATCACTATCGCGACCAACATGGCTGGGCGTGGGACTGACATTGTTTTAGGTGGCAGTTTGGCACGCCAAATCGAACAAATCGAGGCCGAGGAATCTCTGTCTGATGAACAAAAAGCTGAGAAAATCGCTCAGGCTCGTGAGGCCTGGAAAAAAGTAAATGCGGCAGTCAAAGAGGCGGGGGGGTTACGAATTATCGGTACCGAGCGCCACGAGTCACGTCGTATTGACAACCAATTACGCGGCCGTGCCGGTCGACAGGGTGACCCTGGTTCTTCGCGCTTTTACCTGTCTTTGGATGATTCCTTGATGCGCATTTTTGCAGGTGATCGCGTCCGTGCAATTATGGAGCGGCTGCGTCTACCCGAGGGCGAGCCTATCGAGGCACGTATGGTGACCCGTTCAATCGAATCAGCTCAGCGCAAGGTCGAAGCTCGCAACTTTGATATCCGTAAACAGTTGCTTCAGTATGATGATGTGGCCAATGACCAGCGCAATGTGATCTATACGCAGCGCAACGAGGTACTCGAATCCGAGTCCGTGCGCGATATGGTCATTAATTTGCTCGAGGCCTCCATGACCAGTGTCTTCCATACCTATATTCCCGAAGAAAGTATGGAAGAACAATGGGATTTAGTCGGTTTGGAAAATGTGCTTCATTCCGAGTATCAGTTTGAGCTGCCTTTGTCCCAGATGATCGAGCAGGACACCTCCCTGACTGATGAAGACTTGTTGGATAGGGTTATTGAAAAAGCCAAAGAGGCCTTGTCCGCCAAGATTGAGCAGGTTGGCGAGGAAAGTTGGACCCCATTCGAACGGGCCATATTATTGCAATCTATAGACACGCAATGGCGCGGCCATTTGCTGGCAATGGATCAACTGCGTCAGGGGATTCACTTGCGTGGTTATGCGCAACGCGATCCACGTCAAGAGTACAAACGCGAGGCATTTGAGCTCTTTGCCGAGATGCTGGATCGGATTCGTGATGAGGTCGTTAAAGTCCTGCTCACAGTCCGTATCCGCCCTGCCGAAGAAACTGCTTCTGCCCCCGAGACCCCAGCACAGCAAACCGCTGGTGCAGGTATCAACGTACGTTACCAGCATGCAGATTATGATGCAGCGACTGGGCAACAGGCTGCCAATGAGCCCACTTCAGCTGGGCAAAGGGCAGCAGCAGGGGCTGCTGCAGGTACTGCTGGCGAGTCTGTGCCGCGTGTCGGGCGCAATGCTGCTTGCCCGTGTGGCAGCGGCAAAAAATACAAGCACTGCCACGGGCGTTTGGCCTAGTTATCCTGGGTCCAATCAGGCGTCGGCCCCTGCCGAGTGCTCAGGTGGGGGGCAAAAAATGCTTGATGTAATTCTTGGGCCAGTTTTGGGGCAGCACAATAAATATCCCCCGAGGCTGGCCAAGGTTCCTGATGATATAGATCCTCACACCAGGCACCTGCCTCTCTGGCGATTAGGGTGCCTGCGGCGACATCCCAGGGTGCCAGGCCCATTTCCCAATACCCATCAAAGCGTCCGCTAGCGACCCAAGCGAGATCCAAGGAGGCTGCACCAATGCGGCGAATCCCCCGTGTATTGTTCATAGCATCGAGCATCATGGGGATATATTGTTCCGAGAAACTAAAATCTCGAAATGGAAAACCCGTGGATAACAAAGCCTGAGAAAGGTCTTCGGCCTGGCTGCAATAAATACGGGTCTCGTTTAGCCACGCACCTTGGCCATAGCAAGCCGTAAAGTTTTCATTGCGATTGGGATCATAAATGAGCCCTACGACGGGCTCGGTAGCAGCTGTGACGCGGCCATTGTCAAGCTTGCTATTTCGTTTGGCTACCAAGGCGATAGAAATGGCATAAAAGGGTAAGCCATGTAAAAAATTAGTGGTTCCGTCCAGGGGATCAATCACCCAAAAAGCGGGCCCTTCGGCCTGTCCTCCGGATTCCTCACCAACGATACCGTAGTCCGGGGTAGCAGCCCGCAAAACTTTAATGATCGCCTGCTCAGCTTCGCGATCTGCCTGTGAAACCAAATCGTTATGCTGTTTGAAATCAATAGTAAGTTCTTTTCTATGTTGGGCGTAGTGCTGTAAAATAGGGGCAGCCTCTTGTGCTGCTTGAATTGCTGCGTCCAGTGCTTTTTGTAAGTTTATCTCTGCCATCGATGTATCCTTGGCATCAGCCATTGAAGTAAATAGAGTACTCGTTGGCTCCACTTTTAACATAGATTATGTGCTTTTTCAGGAGACTGAAAACTGCTTATGTACGAGCCATTAATACCCGCCCAACCGACTGTTAATGAGCACGGTGTAGCCGAAAATCCCGAGTACAACGATGTCTACCATTCGCTGTCAGGTGCGATGGGGCAGGCAGATTTTGTTTTTCTTGATGGCAACGGCCTACCCGAACGATGGCGTGGGCGCGCACAGTTCACTATTTGCGAGACTGGTTTTGGGCTAGGCAATAATTTTTTGACTACTTGGTACCGCTGGCGGCAAGACACGCAGCGCAGTCACAAGTTGCATTTTGTGTCTTTCGAGGCGCATCCGCTATACCCAACTGATCTAGAGCTGCAATTACAGCGTACTGCCCCCGAGCTACAGCCCTTGGCGCAAAAATTAATACAGCAGTGGCCCCATTTGTTGCCCGGAGTGCATCGTTTAGAGTTTGATGGTGGGGATGTTACGTTGACGTTGGTTTTTGGGCGAATAGAAAAGACAGCGTCATTGGTTGATGTGCGGGCTGACGCTTTTTTTCTAGATGGGTTTTCGCCTCGTCTGAATCCTGCCATGTGGACGCCTTTTGTGTTTAGCCAATTGGTGCGTATGGCCGCACCTGCTGCTACTTTGGCGACGTGGTGTACAGCTGGCGCAGTCAGGCGAGGGTTGCAAAATGCTGGATTTATTTTAGAAAAACGCCCTGGCTTTGCATTTAAACGAGAAATGTTGATGGGACAACTACGCAGTCATTTGGGGCGTAGTGCGACAGGTCAGCAGCCACAAAAGGTAGCTGTTGTGGGCGCGGGCATTGTGGGTGCGGCTACCGCCCATGCATTGGCTCACCGAGGGATACAGGTCAGTGTCTATGACCCAGTGTTTGCGCCTGCCTCTAATAATCAAATGCTTGATTTGGGGGCACGCCACGCAGGCCATGATGCGGTAGCAATGGTCCCTTTGGTAGCACGACAGGACCCACCCCGCGCACGTTTGAGTCGCTTGGGCATTGCTTTGGCACATATGCGCTGGCAGGCTTGGCTGGGCCACGAGTGGTATGCAGGAGCAGCGGTGACAGCCGCTAAAGATCCCCAAGACGCTGCCTTTTTACAGCAGACTTTAGAGCAGTTGTGTTTTGACCCGCATTGGGTGCAATGGCAGTCTGCACAGGCTGCCGCCACGAACGTAACGGCCCAACCCCCTTTTGGAGGGCTACGATTTAATCGGGCTTTTACCGTGCAACCGGCTGCTTTAATTAAAAAATTATTGACGTCAGCCACAATCACACCCAAAGCCGAACAAGTGACGGCCGTACATCCTGCTCTCCATGGGTGGGTGGTGCACACCGCTGCCGAATCCGAACAGTTCGATGCAGTGATACTAGCAAATGCCAGAGGAGCACGTGCGTTATTGAATGACTGGGTTAATGAGCAAAACCATCCACGGTTTTGTGCTGCAGGTGTCGTTCAAGGGCAGGTAGGTAGTTATGCGGCTTCGGCTACATCTTGGCCCACCGATGAGCTCATGAATGGCCCGGGATACATTTTAAATAACCGCCACGGTCGGGTGGTTTTGGGCAGCACCTACGATCGAACTGGAAAACCACTCGCGTGGTCTGCAGATAGCCAAGCACAAATAGAAAAGCGCATGCAACCCTTTTTACAGACTCATTTCCCAGTCGAGCCGAGTACTGGCGGTTGGGTGGGCGAGCGTTTGGCAGTGCGGGATCATCGGCCCATCATTGATCAGGTGGATCCGTCAGGAGGTGGTTTGTGGCTGGCCACGGCGATGGGTTCGCATGGTTTCAGTTGGGCCGCTGTTGCGGCTGAACAAATTGCAGCACAACTGTGCCAAGAGCCAGGGGTGCTGACCCTCGATTTAAAGCGTTCCGTTGCCTTGCGCTAATAAAGGTTATAATAGGGAAGTATTTTTGTAGCTTTAGGTTTTTATACTTATACGTTTTTTCTCATCTTTCATTTTTGGGCACGGCCCTGGGGAATACACAGTGCAGTCCAACCATCAATCAGACGAAACAACACCATTGTTTAATCAACTTAGTTCACTTTCATCCACATCTTCCTCTGCACAGCTTACAGATAGCGAATCAGGTCACATCGTGCGTATCGAGGCACATGCTCCAGGAGTCTATCGGCTCCGTCTCGGATTGCCGGAGCACATCGAACCCGAACGCGTCACTGCACGTATGCAAGAGCTCCAAGAGAGCTTGCTGGCCCGCATCGATGCGGTCGGCGAACTACACAGTGCGGCTGCAGATTCCGAATCTTGGCGTTTTGAACAAGGCGAATTAGCTTTGGTGATCGAGACCAATCCATTTCGGTTTGTTTTGATGCGCAATGACGAGCCCTTGGTCGCAAGTGTTAACGGCGGCATTAGCAATGATGATGAAAATGATGTTTGGTCTGTGCGTTTGGGGTTACGTGACGAGGAATTCGTATTTGGGCTCGGAGAAACCACTGGGCCGCTCGAGCGGCGCGGCGCACAATTAAAGTCCAGTAACCCAGATGACCGCACTATCTCATTTCTCTGGAGCACGCAGGGTTGGGGAGTTTACCTGAATACCTTTGAGACCATCGAACACGACGTGGCTGCCACGACTGATGGTGTTTACGAAGCACGAGTACAGGGTAAATATCTGGATCTCTTTTTCTTTACCGGCCAACCCACTGATATTTTAAATCAGTACACAGCATTGACAGGGCGTCCTGGGCAGCCAGGTTTATGGCCTATGGGTGTCTGGTTGCACCTCAGCCCAGAACACAGCATCGAGGATGCCTTTACCCTAGTTCAAAATCTCAAAGAAAAAGAATTAGGTATTGATGTGGTGCATATGCCGGCTCCTTTGGTTTATGGGTTTAGTCCTGAACGCGCCCAGTTCGAATGGGATGAGCAGCGCCTGGATGATGTGCGCGGTATTTTGCAACGCGCCGAGCAGGCCGAATTCAAATTGGTTGCCCCGACTTTCCCTGCCGTGCTCGAGGATACCCCCTTATTCGAAGAGTGGGACGACCGTGGTTGGCTGTTGATCGATGATGATTTGGGTTATAGCCACTCCTTCAAGGGCAATGCCCTGACCGGCGGCAAGGACTATGGCTTGCTAGATTTGACCTACAAGGATGCCTATCGCATCTGGGTCGAGCGCCAGCGCCAAACCTACGACGAAGGATTAGGTGCCCCCGTTGATTTCAGCCAATTTGATATACCTGACAACATTGTTTCGCGTGGAGGGCAAACTGGCGAACAGCTGCGTACGCTTTACCCCATGTTGATGCGTCGGGCTTTATTTGATGCATATGCAGGTCACAAGACCCCCCAAGAGGGGATGCTGCCAGGCACTAGCCTCTTTCCTTCAGTCCAGCGCTATTCGTGGCAATTAGGTCCCGAGGTCACCAACGATTGGGACGGCATGCGTCTGAGTCTGACTGCTGCTCTGTCAACAGGTAATTCTGGCATTGGTGCCCAAACCCACTTTTTGGGTTCACCCACAGCCGGACTCGACAAGATGACCCCTGAACTCTACGTGCGTTGGCTATCGATGTTGGTTTTTTCGGCCAACTTCCATCTGCACGCCGTTCCTGGTCTCATGCCGACTGATTTCGACGATGAGACCCAAGAATACATAGCGCATTGGTTCCGCTGGCGCTATCGTTTAGTACCTTATGTGTTGGGCATCATCGAGGAATCCGTGCGTTCAGGGCTGCCCGTACAGCGCGCTTTATCCTTAGAGTTCCCCGATGATCCCGAGGTGCTCAATTGGGGACATCAATACATGCTAGGTTCAGCCTTGTTGGTAGCCCCATTTATGCAGCCAGGCGACGAGCTCGAGGTGTATCTGCCCAAGGGTACAGCCTGGTGGGATCTGAGCACAGGATGGCGTTACGAAGGGGGGACCCGCTGGAAGGTACAGGCCGGGCTCGACAAGCTCCCAGTATTTGGTCGCGAGGGGCATATGCTTTGTTTAGGGCCTGCGGCATTAAACACTAGCGCATTTAATTCGGCGCGACTGCTCGAAGAGGTGTGGATGTTTGGCATGCCCGAACAAAGCCCCGAGGTAATGCGCAACAAAATTCGCGTCATGCAAATGCAGGGTTCTAGCTACATCAAAGGTCTCGAGGGGTTAAAGATCCTTCCATCCGAAGGTCTCGAGGTCAAAAGACGTGGCGCCGAGGTACGCATTTCGCGCGAACGTTAGGGCAGGCAGCTGAAATCCCTTGGCCGAAAATTCAACCTATCCTAGGGGCAAAACACGATAATTTGTGTTGTTTTTGATACGTTGTTGTTTTGCCCACTTAAAATGGTTGACAGGCCATCAGGATTATTGCATAATTATTTTTTTCGGTTCGGGCCGTTAGCTCAGGTGGTAGAGCAGCGGACTTTTAATCCGTTAGTCGCGCGTTCGAGTCGCGCACGGCCCACCAAGAATTAGTTAAAAAGGCTGCCGCTGTGCAGCCTTTTTTATTGCCTAAAACCTGTGGTTTGATAAAAAACACTTTCATAGGATTTGGCGTTGATAGAAATAAAAAATGTATCCAAGCAATACCATCACCAGGGACGGGTGATCACTGCTCTCCAGGATGTGAACTTATCCATCCAAGAGGGCGAGGTCTTTGGCATTATCGGACGTTCGGGCGCGGGCAAGAGCACCTTAATTCGATTGATCAACCAATTAGAACGTCCAACAACAGGCGAGGTCTGGTTAGAGGACGAGTGCCTCACCCAGATGAGCGAGGGGCAATTACGGCGACGACGTCAAAAGATAGGCATGGTGTTTCAGCATTTTAATTTGCTCCATGCTCGCACTGTCCGAGATAACGTGCGTTTTCCTTTGCGGTTAGCTGGGTTGGGGCGTCGCGCTCAAAATCAACGCGCTGCCGAGGTCCTCGAATGGGTTGGGCTTAGCCAACAAATTGATCAATACCCTCGACAGCTGTCTGGCGGTCAACAACAACGCGTAGGGATTGCGCGTGCTTTAGCAAATGAACCTAGAATCCTATTGTGTGACGAGGCCACATCTGCCTTGGATCCAGAAACCACACAGTCTATCTTGCGTTTATTGCTCGAGGTCAACAAAGAGCTAGGGATCACCATTGTTCTAATCACACACAGTATGGATGTGATTCGACAGGTATGTGATCGGGTTGCTGTGATAGAAAGTGGTTCTATTGTCGAGTCGGGCACGGTTGTCGATGTGTTTTTACGTCCTCAGCATGCGGTGACTCAGTCATTATTATCAGAAAGCGGAATGGATACTGATGGTTGGAAGCAATTAGCAACCCAAGTCAGTGGCAAGCTTTTACGTCTGAGTTATTCCGGCGACCGTACCACGCAGCCAGTACTCACACAGCTTAGTCGTGAATTGGATTTAGATATTAGTATTTTGCACGGGGCGGTAGGTCAATTAAAGCAAACACCTTATGGCCAAATTGTGATCGAGGTGCAAGGTGCCAATGTATCTTTGGATAAAATCAAACGCCAGCTCTCTGAGCAAGACATAGATGTAGAGGTATTGCGATCATGAATTGGGCGGATATGGATTGGCCACTGATTGCTGAAGCTACGGTGGATACCCTGCTAATGACAGGCTTTTCTCTATTATTCACAGTGCTGATTGGCTTGCCTTTGGGGGTGGCTCTTTTTTTGACCGGACCCAAGCAATTTTTTGCTAATCGGGTCGTTTATCAAAGTTTATCCTTTGTGGTCAATGTGCTGCGCTCAGTGCCTTTTTTGATTCTGCTGATTGTGATGATTCCTTTAACGCGAGTGTTGGCCGGTACCTCTTTGGGCGTGCAGGGATCTATCCCACCGCTGGTGGCCAGTGCCGCGCCATTTTTTGGGCGTTTAGTTGAAAATGTGCTAAAGGAATTAAACCCTGGTGTTTCCGAAGCCAGTCGTGCAATGGGGGCTAACTCTTGGCAGACTGTATTTTTGGCCTTACTGCCAGAGGCTTTTACAGGGATTGTCGCAGCCGTTTTAGTGACGGCAATCACATTGGTGGGTTATTCAGCCATGTCGGGTGTCATCGGTGGCGGAGGCCTGGGTGATTTGGCCTTGCGATTTGGTTATCAGCGTTACCAAACAGATGTCATGATTGTGACGGTACTGATCCTGATTATTCTAGTACAACTCATACAAATGTTTGGTGATTATCTTATCGCTGTACTGCAGAGGAAAACCCATTAAACTATTACCAAACTTTTAAGGAGAAAAATATGTTTAAACACTGGTTGCCTGGTCTGGGCCTGGCGTTATCTGTATTTGCAGTTGGAACTGCCCAAGCAGAAAAACTGAGCATCGCAGCGACACCCGTTCCGCATGCCGAGCTTTTGGAATTTATCCAAGATGATCTCAAAAACAAAGGCATTGAGCTCGATATCAAGGTCTTTACTGATTATGTACAGCCCAACCAACAGGTGGCTGAAGGGCAAATCGACGCTAACTTTTTTCAGCATAAGCCTTATTTGGATAGCTTTAACAAAGAGCACGGTACAGATTTGATTTCTATCGGTGTGGTGCACGTCGAGCCCTTTGGTGCGTATTCTCAAAAAATCGACCAGATTGGCGATCTAAAAGAGGGCGCTCTGATAGCCATTCCCAATGACCCTAGTAATGGTGCACGTGCTTTATTGCTACTCCAAGAAGAGGGGCTGATCGAACTCAAAGATCCGACTAATGTTCTGGCGACTTCACGTGATATCAGCAGCAACCCTAAAAAACTCAAGTTCAAAGAGCTCGAGGCTGCAGCCTTGCCCCGTATACTGCCTGATGTGGACATGGCCCTTATCAATACAAATTATGCTTTAGAAGCCGGCTTAAATCCTTTGGATGATGCTTTGTTCATCGAGGGTGTAGAGTCACCTTATGCAAATTTGGTAGCTGTGCCCGTTGACAAAAAAGATGATCCTCGCTTTGCTGATTTGTTAGAGGCATTACAATCACCCGCGGTGAGTGAGTACATCACTGAAAAATACGAGGGTGCCATTGTGCCAGCATTCTAATTGCTAGCCTTTAAACTTAGCTATTATTTAGTTATTTGTACGCGTGATCCTTTGCGATGATCCGATTTGAAATAGCTAAAGGTCAAAAAGCCGCGCCATATAGCGCGGCTTTTTGTTGCGTGAATAATTGTGGTGGGCTAGCGAACGTTTAAAATTCTTTTCGCCACTACCTTTTCAGAATCCTCGGGCATGACTTGTACGGTGACTTGTCTGGGTGTAAATCCTGAGGGGAGCTCAGTCGTTCCATCTGTATGCAGATAGTAACCCAAGACAATGGGCACGGGGTCTAAGTCTATATAACCCGTACGTCCGTTTGTGTAACGCCCCATGACGTTAAAATGCACGGCCCCTGTGAACTCATCATCATCCGGATCATCCTGCATGAGCAAGAGCTCGTAGCTGAGTTCTTGGGTATCACCTAGATGGCGAAATTGTGCGGCACGAATCCCAGGCGAGGTGCCTCTGGGGTCCTCGGGGGCGATGCGCGCAAAGAAAGAAATATCGCTTTCTAATTGCTCAACAATGGCGTCATGTTGTTCTATTTGGTCTGTTTGCGCCTCGAGTTTTTCTTGGGTTTGGTTCAGTTCGCGTTGGGATTGGCCTAATTCGGTCTTGAGGCGCTGTACCTCTGAGGTGGCTGCATTAAGGTCAAAGTGCAAACGCTCAGATTCCTCGACAGTGAGTCGGGCAGGGCCGTAACTTTCTTGGACGAACAGGACACCACCCACCCCAATAACTATTCCTACAATCATTAGCATCAGCCAGCGCGGGATGCGGCGTTTGCGACGGGAATATCCATAGGCAGAGGGTCTGAATGCGGGTTTTCTGGATCTCAACATAAGCAGTAGGGGGCGAATTTAAATCGGGTTAAATTGGGTGTTCAAGTTGAATTAAATAATAACCCCTCAGGGATTTTGCGCCAAGTAAGTCTCGAGCGCATTTAAGCGCTCGTGCGTACCGACATCAAACCAGGGGGCGTGTAAGCGTTCAGCGGTGACCTTGCGCTGTTGCATGGCCTGGTGCAAAGGCACCCGCAATGGTGTGGGTTGCTCAGTACTGCACTGGCTAAAGAGTCTAGGGTGCACTACAGCCAGACCGCTATAAGTATAAGAAGAGGTCTGCCCGTTGGATGGCGTGATATCTGTTTTGTTAGGCTGTATATAGGGTTTGGGATCGAAATACATATCTCCCTGCGGGTGGTGCGGGGGGTTATCAACCAGTAACAAATGAGCCAAACGTTGATCGCCATCCAGTACTTGGCTGGCATGCATTAGTGCTTTGACGGGCCATGGGCACCAAATATCGCTACTAACCAGCAGAAACGGGCTAGGCTGTAGTAGTGGCAATGCCCGTTTGACGCCTGTGGCAGTTTCTAGAGGGCGGGGTTCAGGGGTGTATTGAATATTGACGCCCCACTGTTCGCCGTCCTGCAGGGTAGCGACGATTTGTTCTCCAAGCCATGAGTGATTGATGACTATGTTGTTGATGCCTGCTGCTGCCAAACGTTCGATGTGCCACACGATCAGGGGTTTGCCCCCAGCGATAATCAGCGGTTTGGGGGTGTGTTCGGTCAAGGGCCGCAGGCGTTTGCCATAGCCAGCAGCGAGAATCATGGCTTGTTTCATTTTTTAGATGAACTTTAAAAAGTCAGACCCAATACAGTTTGTTTGTTTTCTATTCTATCCAGTAGTGAGCGTAACGGGTTAAAAAACTCGTAACGTTGGATGACTTGACGTAAATATTTGAGGACTCGGGGCAGGTGATCGAGATAGTGGTGCTTTTGATCACGCTGCGAGAGGCGACAAAACACCCCCAGGATACGTAAATTGCGTTGGATGCTCATCCATTCGTAAGCACGATGAAAATCACCAAAACTATCTAGTACGGGTAGTTGGGCAGCGCGTGCCTTTTCCCAATAACGTACCGCCCAGTC
>DATGSS010000065.1:0-3140 GCA_035302345.1 Paenalcaligenes sp. | reverse complement strand
AAGTTCAATGATGCCTTTCGCCAAAATTATCGGTACCGGTGCGTATTTGCCCCCCAATGTAGTGTCTAATGACCAGCTGGCAGCCGAGCTCGCTGAAAAAGGGGTGGAAACGTCTGATCAATGGATTGTCGAGCGTACCGGGATTCGGCAACGCCATTTAGCCGATAAAGGGGCGCGATGTAGTGATTTAGCTACACGCGCAGCGCAACAGGCGCTTGAGCGCGCTGCTATTAGTGCTGATTCTCTCGATCTCATTATCGTGGCGACCTCTACCCCTGATGTGATTTTTCCCAGTACTGCTTGTTTGGTACAAAACAATATCCAAGCCGTTCAGGCTGCTGCCTTTGATGTGCAAGCAGTCTGCAGCGGCTTTATTTATGCCCTGAGCACGGCCAATGCTTTTATTCGCTCGGGGCAGGCGCAGCGCGTTTTGGTGATCGGTTCCGAGGTTTTTTCTAGTATTCTCGATTGGACGGATCGCTCGACTTGCGTTTTATTTGGAGATGGCGCTGGGGCTGTGGTCCTCGAGGCCAGTGATTCTCCAGGGATTTTGGCCACAGAGCTGCACGCAGACGGCAAACAAGAAGGCATCTTGCATGCACGCGGTGGGGTCGCCTATGGCGAGGTACACGGAGACCCTTTTTTGCGCATGGATGGTCAGGCTGTATTTAAATTCGCTGTTAATGCGTTATCTCGTTCGGCTAAGTCAGTTTGCCAGCAAGCCAATGTTTTGCTTGATGAGGTCGATTGGTTGATTCCTCACCAGGCAAATTTACGTATTATTAATTTTATTGCTCGCAAGCTACAGACGCCTACCGATCGTGTCGTGGTGACTGTTGATCAACATGCTAATACTTCAGCGGCCAGTGTTCCCTTGGCGTTGCATGCGGCAGTTGCCGATGGGCGCATAGTGCCTGGGCAATTAACCATGCTCCAGGGCGTTGGGGGTGGGTTTACTTGGGGCTCTGTGTTGGTACGCATGTAGATGATAAATAGGTGTAAAAGCACTGCTAGGTTTAGTGTTGCAGTGCTTGTGATATTTAATATAGCGGCGATAAATAACGGGAAAATAGGGTAATAAGAAATGAAACTAGCCTTTGTGTTTCCAGGTCAGGGCTCTCAGTCAGTGGGGATGTTGGATGCTTGGCTCGAGCAGCCCGGTGTTACTGAGTTACTGAACGAGGCCAATGCGGCTTTGGGCGAAGATCTCAGTGAAATCATTGCCCAAGGCCCGGCAGAAGAGCTCAATCTAACAGTCAACACACAACCTGCGATGCTGCTCAGTGCAGTACTCATGTATCGTCAGTGGATTCAAGCCGGTGGCATGCAGCCCGAAATCATGGCCGGCCATAGTTTGGGCGAATACTCAGCTTTGACAGCTGCGGGTGCCTTGACCCTGCCTGATGCACTTAGATTAGTACGTGTTCGCGCTAGCGCCATGCAAGACGCCGTGCCTGTTGGCCAAGGCGCCATGGCTGCTGTGATAGGTTTGGATGACGAAGCCATCGAGGCCGTCTGTGCGCAGTGCAGCAGCGATACGCAAATCGTACAGGCTGTGAATTATAATGCGCCCGGTCAAGTCGTTATTGCGGGCCATCGCGAGGCGGTCGAGCAGGCTTGCGAACGCGCCAAAGCAGAGGGCGCGCGCAGAGCATTGGTATTGCCGGTTTCTGCACCTTTTCATTCCAGTTTGCTCGAGCCTGCAGCCCAAGTATTACAGGTTGCATTGGCAGATATTTCGTTAGGGCAGCCCCAGATAACAGTGATTAACAACGTTGATGTTGAAAGCCCAGACGATCCCGCTCAAATCAAAGACGCTTTGGTGCGCCAGGCTTGGCACCCTGTACGATGGGTAGAGACTATTCAGGCCATGCAGGCGCGCGGCGTTACCCATATTGTTGAATGTGGCCCTGGGCGTGTGCTCAGTGGTCTGGTGCGTCGTATTGATCGCAGTTTGACGGCGTTGTCATTTAGCGATCCTGATTCGATGCACACGGTCTTGGAAAAACTAAAGGCATAATTATGTCAAAACCATTGGAAAGCAAGATTGCCCTGGTCACAGGGGCGACTCGGGGGATTGGGCAAGCCATCGCAGCCCAGTTACAGGCCGAGGGTGCAACTGTGATTGGTACCGCAACCTCTGACGAAGGTGCCGAGCGTATCCAAGCGGCTTTAGAGCCTTTGGGTGGTCGCGGGGTATGTTTGGATGTGAATGATGATGCCGCTTGTGATGCACTGTTGGCTCAGTTAGCAGAACAAGGTGGGCCCCACATTTTAGTTAATAATGCCGGGATTACCCGAGATAATCTCGCCATGCGACTCAGCGATGATGACTTTGATGCGGTAGTCGCTACTAATTTGCGTTCAGTCTTTCGTTTGAGTCGTGGGGTGATTCGCCCTATGATGAAAGCCCGCTGGGGGCGTATAATCAACATTAGCTCTGTGGTAGGCTATAGTGGCAACGCAGGGCAGGCTAACTACGCAGCAGCCAAGGCTGGCGTAGCTGGGATGACACGCTCCTTAGCGCGCGAGCTAGGGCGCCGCAACATCACAGTTAACTGCGTCGCACCGGGCTTTATTGATACCGATATGACTCGGGCGATTCCAGAAAATCAGGCCAAGGCCTTGCTTGATCAGGTGCCTTTAGGTCGTTTTGGCGAGGCCGACGAAATAGCCAATGCAGTCTGTTTCTTGGCCGGACCAAAAGCATCCTACATAACAGGTACTACCATCCATGTCAATGGCGGCATGTACATGTAGGGTTTGGTTTAATTTGCAGGTAGGGGTAAAATTACCTCGATTTAAATTACATGGCTCGAATACCTGATTGTTTTGACAGGCGCTCGTGTTATCAGACTTGTAACTAAACGGGTCAAATATTCTGGGCAGCATGACAAAACAGATGGCAATATATGTGATAGTAGCTTGCGATACTTTGGCGTGGTTTACACAATAGGGTAACGACAGATATTATTCACACGAGCCTTTTAGTTTGTTTTGCTTATTAATTTTTAGGGATTAATTGGGATTCAGTTCCCCGACTTGGAGAATTTGCATGGAAAGCATCGAACAGCGCGTCAAGAAGATTGTCGCAGAGCAACTTGGCGTAAACGAGGCCGAGATCAAAAATGAGTCTTCTT
>DATGSS010000064.1:0-3384 GCA_035302345.1 Paenalcaligenes sp. | reverse complement strand
GCGAAGCCCACTCGAAAACCTATTACGAGCCTTCGTTAACATGCTGGGCAGAAAGCCGCGTCAAAATAAAATCCAGCGCAGACGCCTGTTCCTGCGGAGCATTCAAAACCTCAGCCCCTAACTTGCGCGCCCAATAACTTTCCGCCCCACCAGCCCGGCGCCACTGATACAACAAACGGGTATAGCACTGCAACTCATATTCTTGGGTCATGCCAATGGCACCATGCACCGCATGAGCAACAGTGGCAATTTTAAATGCAGCTTCACTACTGACCAACTTGGCCATAGCCACACGACTCAGCCTGCTAGATGTATCTTGCCAGCCAGAAAAAGCCAACCGAGTCGCCATATCCATGGCAAAAAACTGCTCGGCCATTTCACTTAATTGACTCTGAACGGCTTGAAAACGTCCTATGGAACGACCAAACTGTGTGCGTTGACGCGCATATTCCAAGGTTAATTCCATGGATCGTTGTGCAACACCCGTCAGTAATGCGCTGTGCCCTAATGCAGACAAAACCTCAGTTGTTGTACTCGTGCAGACAGGTTTTTTATTGATTAGCTCGGCCTCTTGAATGGCACACTGGCCTTCCTCCAAGGATGCTATAGGTAGCAAAAAGGTTGCTATGGCCCTGCCAGCATCGTGATTTTGTTGATTCGGTACATCAATCAAGACCCAATCGACAGCAGCTATTAAATCGCTTTCATTGATATGCAACCTGCCAGCCTCTGTTCTTTGAGCACGTGCGAAACCCAACCGATCCGCCGCGCCGACTCGTGCAAGCGCATTATTTTGTTCCAGCCACCCACGTCCCAACACAGTGCTCACGAAAGGCAACGACAGCGCATGTGCACCGGTGACTTGCATCACCGGCATGATTTCGCTAAAAGGCAGCTCGGCCCCGCCAGCCTCAGCCGAAAGCAATATATCCAGAAAACCAGACTCATGTAACTGTTGCCAAAATGATTGTTCTGCCGTCTCCAAATTATGTGCTTCTGTTGTTTTTAATAATGGCAGCCATTGTTCTTGTAAAAGCCGAGTCAAAGCATCAACCACCAGCTTGACCATTTCATTACCCTGTTCCTGTGCGTGCGACATGTTTAACTCCTGTTTCTTCGACTAACGCAACCCTAGGCCGCGGGCGATAAGGGTACGTAGGATTTCACGTGTTCCCCCACGCAAGGAAAATGAAGGGGCCACCTGCTCTAGATAAGACAAAGCGCGCAGCAATTCTGCGGGTATGGCAACAGCCTCGCTGCTGCTGATGTGATCCCCTATCCATTCTGGAGTCTGCTGCTCGATGAGCGTCCCCAGATCTTTGACCAAACTGGCTTCAAAAACGGGGTTTTCTCCTTGGGCTAGTTTTTCAGTTAACCCCAACGACAACGCCCGTAAAGCAGCTAACCATCCCAATAAGCGGCCCAATGTTTGTTGTGCACTGTGGGCCACCTCTGGGGTCTGCCGTAGCCACTGTAGCCAGGTTTCTAACAAGACCATGCTGGAATAGATTCGCTCGGGACCGCTACGTTCAAAACCAAGCTCGGCAATGACTTGTTCCCAACCCTGCCCTTCTGCGCCCAAAATAGCGTCAGTCGGCAACTGAACATTATCAAAAACCACCTCTGAAAAACCTGCATCACCGGCAATATCCGTGATGGGTTTAATGCTGACCCCTGGTAAGGAAAGATCGATGATGACCTGCGACAAACCCTCGTGACGATCCTCTGCACGACCTGAGGTACGCACTAGCGCAATCATATAATGCGAATGATGCGCGTTGGTAGTCCAAATCTTTTGTCCATTGAGTCGCCATCCATCAGTCGTCGGCTCGGCACGGCTGCGCACGCTGGCCAAATCAGAGCCTGCGTTGGGCTCACTCATGCCAATGCAGAAAAAAGCCTTGCCACGCACAATACGGGGCAAATAAAACTCACGCTGTTCTTGCGTCCCGTAACGCAAAATAAGTGGTCCACTTTGCCGGTCAGCAATCCAATGCGCAGATACCGGAGCGCCTCGGCACAGTAATTCTTCGGCCAACACAAAGCGCTCGAGTAAGCCATAGCTACGCCCCCCATATTGCTCTGGGAAAGTCATCCCGACCCAGCCCTGTTGGGCCAATGCACGACTGAAATCAGCATCAAACCCCAACCAGGAACGCGCCCGAATATCTGCAGGCACATTGTGTAGATACTCATCCACAAAGGCCCGCACCTCAGTGCGCAGCTGCTCGGCACGCGCACTGCTGCTGACCAAATTAAGATTATTCATAACATCTAAACCTTGATAGAGAAACTAGGCAGGCAGGGCTATGAATTTGCTTGAACACCCCCATCGACGCCTTAGCGAGTTCTCTTTAAAACATATTTCTAGGCAAAAACAACACAATATCTGGGAAAAAGTACAGGGTAAAAATCACTACTAAGATAGCTGGCACAAACATGGCAGCGCCCTTAAAAATATCACCCAGTTTTAAGTTATCCACTGCACCTGCAAGCACAAAACAGTTCATCCCCACAGGGGGTGTGATCATGCCCATCTCCATAATCAGCACAATAATGACTCCAAACCAAATGAGATCAGCGCCCATCACTTCGAGTAAAGGCATCACAATGGGCAGGGTCACCACCACCATGGCCAAACCATCCATCACCATACCAAGCAGCAAATACATGACAACGATGATCATAAACAGCACGAAATTAGATACATCAATGCCATCAAGGAAGTGCGCAATGATGTTGGGCACGCGGGTCAATGCCAAAAAGTAATTCAAAATGAACGCCATAATAATGATGGCAAATAGGAACCCCGTCGTACGCAAGGTCGACGACAGCGCCTGTATAAAGTTCTTCAAGGTTAGGCGGCGACGCAGTAGCGCCAACACAAAGGTGAAGAATGCCCCTACTCCGGCAGCCTCGGTTGGGCTAAACCAGCCGGTATACATACCCCCAATCACCACCACAAAAATAGCCACGATCCAAATAGTGGATTGCATCGCAACCAAGCGCTCGCGCCAGGGGACAGACCCTTCGGGATCAGGCGCACTGCTGGGTGACAAGCGCACGATAATAAATACTGTCAGCAAGTAAATGCTCATCAGCAATATGCCTGGTAACAGCCCGGCCATTAACAGCTGACCAATGGACTGCTCAGTAAGCATGCCGTAAATAATAAACAGGGTGCTGGGGGGAATCAACACCCCCAAAGTGCCCCCTGCCACAATAGAACCACTGGTTAAAGGCTTGCTATAGCCGGCCTCGAGCATTTCTTTTGAGGCAATCACCCCCATGGTGGCTGTATTCGCCAAGCTAGAGCCTGAAGCGGCTGCAAATATAGCTGAGGAACCGACGGTTGCCATCCCCAGCCCGCCACGCACTCGGCTG
>DATGSS010000063.1:0-13263 GCA_035302345.1 Paenalcaligenes sp. | reverse complement strand
TCACCCTGCCCGCCACACTAAATCATCAATAAAATTCATCGCTGTACCCCTATCTAGCCCAACCCTACTCCACATCTGGGCAACAAATCATTTGCACTTTCTGCGGTCTTACCATATAGTGAAATTAAGGGTGAGGACTGTATCTATCCGCCCTGATGCAACCGCCACCCTAACTACCCTATTAGTAGGGCGCAAAGGAGGTGCACCATGGAATTCCAAACCTTTAATTGGGTGATGGACATCGATGGTAACGGCACCCTGAGTCTTTGGGAGGTCTGGGAAACCATCCGCTGGGCATTCATAATCCCAGGCAGTTTAGTGGTCGAATTTCTCGGTCAGTTCCCTGCCTTGGCACAACTGCTCAATATCTCGGCCTCTCCTGAAACTGGCTATGCCAGTCTAGATGGCCTATATGCCAAAATCATATCCATCTGTTTCTGGCTACCAATGCTTTTTGGGGTGCTTAGCTGGGGCAGCCGCACCAAGAGGCATAAAAAACTAACACACACCGAGCCTCTGCTACTGCCCATGCCAGATGACTATCCAGCAATAGAACCGCAACACAACTAAAAAACCATTAACAGACCAATTAAACACCAGCGCCACAACAACGCTGGTGTTTTTTTAATGGAAAGGACTTTGGAAAAAGCTTTGGAAAGAACTTTAGCAGGATGATGAAGCCAGTAGGGGCGCTAAAGGTGACAATCAGAAAACCATAATCACCCCTAAGAGCGACAGTGGTTATTTGGGCTTGCCTGGCTCTAATACAGTTTGCCCACCCATAAACGGCTGTAAAGCTTTAGGAATGAGTACACTGCCATCCGCTTGTTGGTAATTTTCCAGCACTGCTACTAAAGCACGCCCCACCGCTAACCCAGAACCATTCAGAGTATGTACGTACTGGGGACGACCTTTTTCAGGTCTAAAACGCGCTTGCAGCCGACGTGCTTGAAAACCCTCGCAGTTAGATACCGAGGAAATCTCGCGCCAAGTCTGCTGCGAGGGGACCCACACCTCGAGATCATAGGTCTTGGCAGCAGAAAAGCCCATGTCGCCCGTGCATAGTGTGATCACCCGATACGGTAATTCCAGCTTTTGCAATATGGTTTCGGCGTGGCCTGCCATTTCTTCTAGGGCCTCGTAGGAGTCGTCAGGATGGACTATTTGCACCATTTCCACTTTGTCGAATTGGTGCTGACGAATGATACCGCGTGTATCGCGGCCGCCGCTGCCGGCCTCGGAACGAAAGCAAGGCGTGTGTGCAGTGAATTTGAGGGGTAATCGCTCACGCTCGATAATTTCGTCGCGAAACATCCCAGTGAGGGTTATTTCCGAGGTGGAAATGAGGTAGAGCTCGTTGTTTTCCTCTTCCTCGTCGGCGTCATCGGTGTGGTCTGTCCCCCCCTTAGTGACCCAAAACATATCGTCTTTGAATTTTGGCAACTGCCCGGTACCAAACATAGAGGCGCTATTCACGATGTAGGGGGTATAGCATTCTTCGTAGCCGTGTTCGCCCGTTTGTACCTCGAGCATGAATTGGGTCAATGCCCGGTGTAAGCGTGCCATGGGTCCATTTAGAACCATAAAACGCGATCCTGATAGTTTACGTGCAGCTGGAAAATTGAGCCCCAGACGTTCGCCCAGACTGACGTGATCCTGTACCTCAAAATCAAAAGCGGCTGGTAATTGATCTTGGACTAACCCCGCACCGGGCAGCCAGCGTCGGATCTCGACGTTATCTGCCTCATCATTGCCCACCGGCACATCATCATGGGCTATGTTGGGCAATTCTGTCAGCAATGTACGCAGTGTTTCCTGGACCTGTCCCAGTTGTGTAGATAACTCGTTGAGCTGCCCAGGGATGGATTTAGACTCGGCCAGTAAATCGCTGGCATCTTCACCTTTGGATTTTTTCTGTCCTATTTCACGGGCGATGCTGTTACGTCGGGCTTGCAATTGTTCCGTCTCTACCTGCAGCTTTTTACGCTGCTCTTCAAGTTGTTGAAACTGTTGCTCGTCGAATGTCACACCGCGAGCTTTCAAGCCTTTGACGACCGTGTCCAAATCATTTCTTAGTAAATTAATATCTAACATATTGCCTGCTTTTTATTCAATAATCACTGCACAAATAACAACGAGAATAACTAGTTTAACTGCCTATCTTATTTTTTCTTGTGGTCTGCATCGAGTTTGGCCAAAAACTGTAGTTTATCGCCAATTTGCTTTTCTAAGCCACGATCCACCGGTCGATAAAAACGCGCCCGCAGCCCCTCGGGAAAATAATGCTCTCCGGCGGCGTAGCCATGCGGTTCGTCATGAGCATAACGATAGGCTTTACCATGACCCAGTTGTTTCATGAGTTGGGTCGGGGCATTGCGCAAATGTGGTGGGACCGGGGCGCTGCCATGTTCGGCCGCAAAACGACGCGCTTGGTTATACGCCATGTAGCCGGCATTACTCTTAGCTGCTACAGCCAGATAGATTACAGCTTGGCCCAGAGCCAGCTCCCCTTCGGGTGATCCTAAACGCTCATAAGTTTGTGCCGCATCGTTCACTATCTGCAATGCTCGCGGATCAGCTAACCCAATGTCTTCCCAGGCCATGCGCACAATGCGCCGCGATAAATAAGCAGCGTCTGCACCCCCATCTAACATACGACAAAACCAATATAAAGCCGCATCCGGGTCAGAACCCCGTACTGATTTATGTAGGGCGCTGATTTGATCATAAAAAGCATCGCCCCCTTTATCAAAACGACGCAGATTTTTAGACAATGTGCTTTCTAGCCACGCCTCGTCGATATGGGTGCGGTCAGCAGATTGAGCCGAATCGGTTAATACCTCAATGGCGTTAATCACGCGACGAGCGTCACCATCAGCCCACTGTGCTAGCTGACTACGGGCTTCGTCACTCATGGTGAAAGGGGTATCACCTCGATCTTCGTTGATTAAACTAAGCGCACGATCGGCTAGCTCTGCCAATTCATCGGGCCCCAATGCCTCGAGTACATACACACGTGCGCGCGACAGTAACGCCGAGTTGACCTCGAACGAAGGGTTTTCAGTGGTTGCCCCGATAAAAGTAAATAAACCGCTTTCTACATGGGGTAGAAAGGCATCCTGCTGGGCTTTATTAAACCGGTGCACCTCGTCAACAAAGAGAATAGTGCGACGTCCTTGTGCTTGGGCATTTTGTGCTTGCACAATCGCATCACGGATGTCTTTAACCCCACCCAAAACAGCGGATATAGCAATGAACTGAGCATCAAATGCGTGTGCCATCATGCGGGCTAATGTAGTTTTACCTACCCCGGGAGGACCCCAAAAAACCATTGAATGCGGCCGCCCGGATTCAAAGGCGACCCGCAGTGGTTTGCCTGGCCCGACTAGTTGAGTCTGTCCGACGAGATCATCTAGGGTGCGCGGGCGCAAACGCTCGGCCAAGGGAGCAAAATCACGTCGCTGAGATTGAAAAAGGTCAGCATCAGAATGCGTCATTTTGGTACTTGTTAACTACTGCAATTGGATGAAATCCACCCCATCGGGGGTTTCAAATGTAAAGGTGTCGCTGGGCAAAGAGGCGTCTGGTTGAATTTCTTGAAGGAGTATTTCAGTACGTTGCCCGAAACCATCTGTAATGATTAATTGCTGGGGTAAGCCATCATCAAAGCCCATATCCACATGCTCAAAGCCTGCTTCACCCTCTTTGGGGCTAGCTCGCAACCACACCAAATCCTCATCAGCAGTTTCATGCAGTGATGCGGCGTCTTTGTCCTGCAAGTCAAAAGCATTATCAATACGGCGCGAGCCAAATAAAATAGCGGCAGGCGAGCTACCGACGGTATCCTCTATCCCCCGTTCGGTGGCTTGGCTTAGGTCTGGGTCATATTGGATTAAACGCTGACCATCAGCGAGGATTAGCTGTTCATAGGGCTTTTCTACTTGCCACAAAAATTGGCCTTTTTCACGGTTAAATGCAAAATGGCCATCCTGTTTAGGCTGTGCTTGCCCATCCGGGGAAAAGGTTTGTTGGGTAAAACGGCCTTTGGCTTTTTGTACCCCTTTGATGAAACTGCGCAACTGTATGCTGGCCGGATCCTGATTGCTGGTCTGTGCTTTAACACTGGTAGCGCTGGCTGTGCTGTCATTGTTTGCAGCACCTACAGTACCCATCAATGCCCACTGGCCTAAGGCCAGAGCACCGACGATCATAAGCTTTCTAAATAATTGCACGGTAACTCCCATTAGTGACGCATTAATAATTAGTAATTAGCATTAATACGTGGCATAGATACCTGTGGATAGCTCATCGAGCCATACAAAGCATCGGCATTATTACGAGGCATCCGCATTATCACGTGGTGCCAGAATCTCTCGGGTTCCGTTAGAGCGCATCGGTGATACGATGCCCACCTGCTCCATTTGCTCGATAATACGCGCAGCGCGGTTATAACCTACTCGTAGATGGCGCTGAACACCCGAGGTCGAGGCACGACCGCTTTCTAATACAAAGGCCACGGCCTGGTCATATAATGGATCAGACTCGGCATCGGCAAAGCCAGTGATGGGGTTTACACCATCGCCTGTCTCACCCGGCACCCCACCCTCGAGAATACCTTCTACGTAGTCGGGCTCGCCCTGCTCTTTCAGATATTCAACCACGCGGTGCACCTCGTCATCATCAACAAAGGCACCGTGGACACGGATAGGAACCGATGTGCCAGGAGGTAAAAAGAGCATATCCCCTTGACCCAACAAGGTCTCGGCACCGGCCTGATCCAAAATGGTACGCGAGTCAACTCGTGAAGACACCTGAAATGATATACGCGTGGGGATATTAGCCTTGATCAGCCCTGTAATGACATCCACGCTGGGTCGCTGAGTTGCCAATACTAAATGAATACCTGCTGCACGCGCCTTTTGAGCCAACCGAGCAATGAGCTCTTCGATCTTTTTGCCGGCCACCATCATCAGGTCTGCTAATTCGTCAATCACAACAACGATAAAAGGCAACTCGGAAAGTGGTTCCGGCTCATCTGGGGTCAATGAAAATGGATTGGGAATGGGCTCACCCTTTTGGTTGGCCTCTTTGACCTTATCGTTATAGCCGGCGAGGTTACGCACGCCAAGCTTGCTCATGAGGCGGTAGCGACGCTCCATCTCGTTGACGCACCAGTTAAGAGCGTTAGCGGCCTGCGTCATGTCAGTAACAACCGGTGCTAATAAATGAGGGATCCCCTCGTATACGCTCATTTCGAGCATCTTTGGGTCGATCAGAATCAGTCGTACCTCATCTGCTTTGGCGCCATAAAGTATGGACAACAGCATCGCGTTAATGGCCACTGATTTACCCGAGCCTGTGGTACCTGCCACCAGCAAATGCGGCATTTTGGCCAAATCAGTCACCACTGCTTTACCGGCAATCCCCTTGCCCAGAACCAAGGTTAATTTGGATTTGCTGTCCTCGTAGGCCTTGTCCCCGATAATTTCCTGAATGCGGACCATTTGTCGTTTGGGGTTTGGCAATTCTAAGCCCATCAGGTTTTTACCCGGGATGGTTTCTACCACCCGGATATTGACCAGGCTAAGTGAGCGCGCTAAATCTTTGGCCAAATTTACGATCTGACTGCCTTTTACCCCTGTGGCTGGCTCGATCTCATAACGAGTAATCACGGGCCCCGAACGAGCAGTTTCCACAGTCACCTTGACCCCAAAGTCAGCCAGACGTTTTTCAATGAGTCGCGCCGTATATTCGAGCGTGTCTGCACTGACCACATCAGTTAGCGCATCAGGCGCATCGAGCAGGTCTAGCGTAGGCAGGCCTGCTGGTTGTGGTGTACGCGATTTACGCCCTGATTGAATAGCCGGCGGGGTCGGTTCAAGCGTTGAAATCTCAATAGGTTTAGCACTATCAGATGATACGGCCGTAGCTGCGGTTTTGGTGGCTGCTGTTTTGCTGGCCGCTGTAGAGCTCGACTGGGTTGCGCTGGTAGCCGTGGCTGCGCCCCCCGCTGTAGTTTGAGGCTGTGTGGTACCTGCTTGGACCTCTTTAGCGGCTGGTTGGGCTGAAGTCAGGCTGGGCTCGCGACGTTGTGATTCGCTAGCCGCCTGCTGCGTAGAATCAGATAGAGATGGCTCGCTGCGCGGCTCGTCTGTTTTGTGCTGTGTACGACGTGCAAATAAATCACGTAATGTTTTACGGGCTTTTTTAGGTGTAGCCTCATCTGTGGGCACGGCCTTTTCAGTGCGCGCCGGCTCAGCAGGGACCTGGGCTGCTGGGGCCTTTTTCTGAGTCGTGGTTTGTTCTTTTTCTGCTTTGGCGGGTTTGGCAGCCTGGGCGGCTACGCGTTGAGCCCACCAACCCTGCGCACCTAGCCATATTTTTTCTAAATAAAAACCCAGCTTTTCTGCGGTATTTAACCAAGAAAAGCCAAAAAACAAACTGGCCCCTATTGCTGCCCCAGCAATGAGCAAAAGTGCGCCCCCTTGGGAACCAAGGTGGGTGACTAATAGTCTAAGCATTAGTTGGCCCAGTTGCCCACCAGGGCCCGCGGGCAATACACTGCTACCTGTAGCGCGTTGCATGGCCTCTAGTCCCATGCAACACACCAGCAGTAATACAAAACCCGCTGCAACCTCCCATTTCACACGGGGCAGCTCGTGAGCATTTTTGTTTTGAGGTAATACAATATGCGTAAGGCGATGAAAACCAGCCACTACTCGGGTGAGCAACAAAATCACCCACAGCCAAGCGCTGTACCCAAAAAAGAAATACAAAAAGCTGGACACATTGGCCCCAAAGGTGCCCCCCTTGTTTTTAATGGAACCGGCATGTAAAGATTGTGTCCAAGAGGGATCAGCAGGGTCCCAGGTGCTCAGCACCAAACCCAGCCAAGCGGCCAGCACGACAAACAGCAGCCAGCGCGCCTCGCGCACTAATGACGAGACCCGTAACTGCAGTGCTGATGGACCGTTACGAACGTTTTTTGAAGAGCGATTTGATGTTGCAGGTATTCTAGCCATAGACACATTATAATTGGCTGATGCTATTTTTTTGGAAAGTTAAAAGATGTCTGATACAAAACACGCAAAAGTACTTATTTTAGGATCTGGCCCAGCGGGCTACACCGCAGCGATTTATGCTGCACGCGCTAATCTTAACCCTGTTTTGATTACCGGACTAGAACAGGGTGGCCAGCTCATGACCACTACCGACGTAGAAAACTGGCCTGCGGATGCAGATGGCGTCCAGGGGCCTGATCTGATGGAACGTTTTAAAGCCCATGCCGAACGCTTTGAGGCCGAACTGATCTTTGACCACATCGGCGCTGTAGACCTAAGCCAGCGTCCGTTTAAATTGACCGGTGATAATGGCACCACATATACATGTGACTCGCTCATTATCAGTACTGGTGCCACTGCCAAGTACCTAGGCCTGCCTTCTGAGGAAGAGTTTTTAGGCCGTGGAGTGTCAGCGTGTGCCACCTGCGATGGTTTCTTTTATAAAAACCAAGACGTCATTGTAGTCGGCGGGGGCAATACTGCGGTCGAAGAAGCCCTCTTTTTAGCAAACATTTGTAAGACCGTATATATGGTTCACCGCCGCGACGAGTTCCGTTCTGAGCCCATTCTAACCGATAGGCTCATGGATCGCGTGGAAAACGGTAACATTAAACTCAAGCTTTTTTACGAGCTCGATGAGGTTTTAGGCGATGAGACCGGTGTCACCGGGGTTCGTTTGCGCAATAACCAGACCAACGAAACCGAGGAATTAGAGGTCAGCGGTGCCTTTATTGCAATTGGTCACCAGCCTAATACCGAGCTCTTTTCTGACCAACTCACTATGAAAGACGGTTATATCATCACCAAGAGCGGTCTCGAGGGCATGGCCACCATGACCTCTATCCCTGGCGTATTTGCCGCGGGTGATGTTCAGGATAATGTCTATCGTCAGGCTATTACAAGTGCTGGTACTGGGTGCATGGCTGCACTCGATGCACAGCGCTGGCTGGAAAATGAAGGCAAGGCTTAATAACCACGCTCAACTCAATGCGCTACGGCGTCGGCTTCGTCAACGGGCGGCCGACGCCGAGTCCACCTCTGCGCCCACACAAACACAACAGCATCCCAAAACTGCGGGTGAATCGCACCGTGTGCCCAAACAGCCCGCGGAACCCTCGTATCCTACACAGGTTGAAAACCAATCCACCCATCCTAAAAAGTCCACAATAAACAAAAAACTAAAAAAAGGGTTTGATGGGGTCTTGACGGCTAGTGACCGTTCGCTGTTCCAAGAGGCCATGCGCACAGTACAACCCCTGCAAAAACAATCCCGCCATACCCCTGATCCAAACAAAATCGCCCCCACTGCACGTGATGCCCAGCAAATCAAGCAGCGCCGCCTACGCGCTGAATCACATCGCCATGAGCAACTCAGCACCGAGCTCTCAGATCACTATGATGTGTATGCTAGCGTTGAGCACATCGAAGAATACCTCAACCCTATTTGCGGTACGGATGTATTACGTAATTTGCGCCGCGGCCAATGGCCACTAGAAGCCAGCATTGATTTACACGGGGCCACCTTGGAACGAGCACGCGAACGTTTACAGAGTTTCTTGCAACATTGCTTTGCCGAGGAATATCGCTGCATCCGTATTGTGCATGGCAAGGGTTATGGTTCGGCCAACAAAGAACCCGTATTGTTGTATCAAATCCGGCGCTGGCTCACCCAGCTGCGACCTGTCTTGGCTTTTTGTGATTGTGCCCCTAACGAAGGCGGCCAAGGTGCGGTCAAGGTTCTATTGCGCAAATCACGCCGATAAAAATTACACAATTCATCTCAAAAAGGCATACCGCTCATGAGCTGGATTTATCTAACCATCGCTATTTTTGCCGAAATTATTGCCACCAGTGCCCTCAAAAGTGCGGCAGGCTTTACTCGACTATGGCCGTCCTTGATTACTGCAGGTGGCTATGCAATTGCATTTTTCTTTTTATCGCTTTCATTACGGACCATCCCTGTAGGTATCGCCTACGCTGTATGGTCAGGGGTGGGTATTGTTGCTATTGCCTTAATTGGGCTTTGGTTTTTTCAGCAGCAATTAGATTTTGCAGCATACGCCGGGATCGGGCTGATCATCGCTGGCGTGATCGTGCTCAATGTATTTTCCAAGGCCGGTCACTAACCCTGTCGAAAGTCTTTTGATACGACTTTTGATGTGATTTTCATTGGTGTAGCGTAAAAGCGCAAACAAAGAACACACAAAAAATAAGGGCCAGTGCTTTCACACCGGCCCTTGTACTTTTAGTTCTTGTTATAGATGCTGCTTTAATTGCCTTTGTAGGCTTTTCATGTGCGCACTGTAGTGTGCGCTGTCGTCTCCTCACCTGCATGGTTTCCATTGTGCATTAATTTTAACTTTTGCACACCTAGGGATTGCACTGATATTACAGTGAGGTCCTTTCAAATCACTTTTGCAAATACGACTCAGCCATCCACTGTGCATAACCCATTAAAGCAGCATCCTGATTGGGCTGGGTGATGAGTTGCACCCCAACAGGCAAATTTTGGGCCGCTAATAAAGGAATATTCACTGCAGGGGCACGTAAAATAGTACCGATACTGCTAAATGTGACATCCCCTGTGGGATAAGGCCCTTGCAAGGCTTCTTTAGCATTCGGCGCGGGCCCATTAGCTGTTAAGGTAATCAACCCGTCTGCCACACTACCCACCGCACGATGGGCTTGGTCCATGATGTCTCGCTTGAGCAGTGCTAAACGATGCTCATCCAAATGAATGCCCTGTGCTTGAGTCAATAGCTCACGCAATTTAGGCCCCAGACCGTCCGCATGCTTGGCTATCATATTTTCCAAGCGCGCTCGTTGCTCCCAAGCGCAAATGGCAATAGATAAACTCATCGAGTCTTGCAAAAGGTCTTCTAGATAATTGAGCAAAGGATTGCTACCCGCGTCCATGATCTCAACCCCTACCGAGCGCAGGTGCGAAAGCAAATCATCAAATGCAGCCATGGTTTCTGAGTCGACATGCTCCCAAGCAGCGCCGTGGACCACTGCTAAACGCCGGGGTGGGTGCGCATACAGGCTGTGCTCGTTGCCATATAAACCAAAATAACCCGGGTCGCCCCCCTCGCGCTGACTAATGGCCTGTGCCACCAGCCATGAGTCTAGGGCACAGCCTGCATGCACCCCCAAATGAGATTGGCTATAAACCAAAGCCTCACCACGGGTCAATGCACCATAGGTGGGTTTATATCCCCATACCCCACAAAAGCCCGATGGGCGCAAAATAGAACCTATCACCTGGGTACCCAAAGCAGCGGGCACCATATTGGCTGCAACAGCTGCCGCTGAGCCACTCGATGAGCCTCCTGGTGTGCGTAATGGATCATACGGATTAGTCGTAGGGCCAGGATCTAAAAATGCTAATTCGGTGGTGACCGTCTTGCCCACAATCACAGCACCTGCTGCACGCAACGCCTGCACCGATGCAGCATCATTACCCGGCGCATTACCCTTAAAGATAGGACTGCCATACTCGGTGGGCATATCTCGGGTTTCAATCACATCTTTAATACCAATAGGCATGCCATCAATCGCAGATAGTGGGCGCCCCTCTTGGTAGCGCTGGGTAGAGGCACGCGCTGCAGCACGAGCCTCATCGGTATTGAGCACGACCCAAGCCTGCACCTCATCCTCGCGGGCCTCGATATTAGCCAGACACTGCTCTAGAAATTCTGTTGGTGTGCTTTGCTGCTGTAAAAAGCGTTCGCGCTGAGTATGAAATACTAATGGGGCGAAGCTTTTAGGGTGATAGGACATGAACCATCTCCTCTCTTTACTTGTTTTGAGTTCTGTCGGATTCGTATCTTTACTTTAACCGCTAAAGGGCAAAAAACGTTAAACTGAACCTAAATACTAAAAATAATGAGATGCACACGTCCCGCTGGCTTTTTAATGCCCTTGCGGCGTGTGTTGACCTTTATGCCTGACAAGAAAAAAGGAGTCCCTATGAAACCCAAGCTACTGGTCCTCCATGCCTTGAGTTTAAATTTCATGCAGCAGATCGAAGAACATTTTGAACTGATTCGCCATGATGAAAGCAGCACGCCCGGAAAACTCATCGCACAACACGGAGAGCATATAAAAGCCGCCATTACCCACAGTGGCATCGGCTTCAAAGATGATTGGTTTGTCCATCTGCCCAACCTAAAGCTAATCGCTAATACCGGTGTAGGATTAGATTCTATTGATCTAGAGGCTTGTGCAGCCCATGGGGTCCAAGTCACCAACACCC
This sequence comes from Paenalcaligenes sp., assembly GCA_035302345.1. GTDB lineage: Bacteria > Pseudomonadota > Gammaproteobacteria > Burkholderiales > Burkholderiaceae_B > Paenalcaligenes. Next base: position 1,947 of record DATGSS010000063.1, on the reverse strand, counting down.
CAGAAGTGCTCGACGATGATGTGGCTGATTTGGCCATCGGTCTTTTGATTAGCGCCTTTAGAAACATTCACGGCGGACACGAATTTGTAAAAAAAGGACGCTGGACACAGGGACGAGCCCCACTCACACGCTCATTAAAAAACAAAACCCTAGGGGTGATAGGATTGGGCCGCATTGGGGCAGCAATCGCGCAACGCGCCGAAGCCTTTGGCATGAAAATCCTCTATCACAATCGTACACGCAAACCAGACGTGGCCTATCCCTATGTGGACGATGTACTGACCCTCAGTGAAAAAAGTGATGCCCTCATGCTGGCCTGCCCCGGTGGCCCCGAAACTGCAAACCTAATCGATAGAGCTGTGCTCAAAGCTCTAGGCCCCAACGGCTGGGTTATCAACATTGCTCGCGGGTCGGTCATTGATGAGGACGCCCTATTTTATGCCCTAAACAATAATCTCATTGCCGGTGCAGCGCTGGATGTTTTCCATAATGAACCCAACATCGACGAGCGCTTTTTAGCTAACCCTAAAGTCTTGCTATCACCGCATAATGCCAGCGCTACCCGCGAAACACGCTATGCAATGGAAGCACTGGTGACAGAAAACCTGATGGAGTTTGCAGCAGGTAAACCGCTGCGCACCCCAGTTTTAGATGAGTTGTTATAAACACGTTTTTAATTTACTTTTTCTGAGCTCTTAGATGCGGGTGCATTAAGACCCAAATGCGCTCGCATCAAATAAATACTGCATGCTACGAGTGCATAACACAACAAACCCAGCCATAGTGTTTTATAAAAACCAAAAATCAGAGCTCCTAATACAGCGGCACTCGCACCCAAGACGGATGAGAAACCATTAATGGCCCACATCCATGGTATATAGCGTGCACGTTTTTGTGTATTTAACAAGCGTATTAGCAATGGAAAACACAGCCCCAGCGCGACGCCAATAGGCAATAAAAGCACACTCGCAAAAAGTAATCGCAGAGTTAATGGCCATAGCAAACTAGCATTCAGCAATTCGGGTAATAGCCACTGGTAGGCCAACCCAACAATACAAACCAAAAGTGCGGAGCGTAAAGCATCACGGCGCAATTTATTACTTTTAATCAAAGCGGTTAGCCTGCTACCAACGGCCATGCCTAACAAAAGCAAAGCCAGTAATAGAGCGAGCGCGATTACGGGATTTCCAAGATAGAAAGTGAGCTTTTGAACAAAAACTATTTCTAGCAGCATAAAGCCCGCACCTAACCCCAAAAATGCAGTGCTCATTGCGGGCAAACGCGTTCTAGAACGAGTTGCTGTGCTGCGGAAACCAACAATTGCAGACCAAAACCATACCAAAACAGAAGCAGCTAAAGCGACATAGAACAACCTAAGTAACGTTTTTGGGGGGTGAATATCAAAATGATAAAAAAATGGTCGATCGTCGCTGATGCTACTAATATCATGTCCAATATTTTTGATGTGTTCCTGAACTTGGGCAACCGTAGCATTGCCAGTAGCCAATGCTTGTAACATAGGATTTCCCATTCCCGGTCTATGCAGCTGAGGGAAATAAGAAGCATTCAGCGAATAATTACGCTGCATACTCTGCTGTAATAGCCGCTGACTCGTTTCTCGCTCAAAAGGCTCTTTACCGAAAACCACTATTGGATAGGGAAAAGAACCTAGTACATACATCCTTTGAAAGGCTTGCTGTACATCAAGACCTGATGCTTTATAGGCTTCTATGGCTGTCATTATCAAACGTAAAACTGCCAACTCATCATGGGTAATCACCATCAGGAGTCCATTTGATGTCAAATGCTCTAGATAGTCCTGTATTGCCTCTGCAGTCAACAGAAAGTTTTCCGTTAGAGCAAAGCCCTCGGGACTGCGACTAGTATTGGTAACAGGCAAACTAAGCATAATCAGGTTGTATTCATCAGAATCCCTTTGGACAAAGT
>DATGSS010000062.1:0-7296 GCA_035302345.1 Paenalcaligenes sp. | reverse complement strand
GCTGGGTAAAGGGGCGATTGACCGCCTCCTGCCCACAACCAGCCAACCCCCCTGCCACAGTCAATATGACCAGGCCCGCCAATAGCAAGCTTTTTAATCGCATTGTTTTTGTCGCCAACATTGATAACGCCATACCCATGGAGCGATAGGATCTTTATCCTGCCAAAGCCCTCGCCGCTGTTGCTTTGCCTGTGTCTGCAGGGCAAGCAAGTGATTATCACGCAAAAACTTGTCCTGTTTTTCCCTATTTGCCCAGGCAAGCCCCAATTTTACTAAAACCCGACTGGCTGTGGTGCGCTCCTTGTCCCGGGTGGGCTCACACTGGGTGTGGGCATTACAGGGCAAGGGTACATCGCACACATCACGGCCATAATGATCCTGCTCATAGCAAAGCAGACTCAGACTTTTATTGGCAATTAGCTCCTGCAATAACCTTTTGGACGCCTGCCCATAAGGTTGGCCCGGCCGATCCCTGCCCCTGGTTTCCGGAGCATCGATGCTGGCCACCCGTATGGTATGCCTTTTTTTGGCTGTTTGCAGGGTAAAAGTATCCCCATCAGCAACCCGGGTCACCGTCCCTTGCAGCGAATACTCCTGCCCGGCCTGTGAATTACGCAAGAAATTTTCTTGAACAAAATCCACCCCCTTGATCAGCAAAAACAACACAAAGGTGATGATCACGGGGCGCGACAAACGGCGGTTTAACCTGACCTTGGGTTTCATCGTTGATGGGTAATTATTTCAGGAGTAAAAAACACCAAACCAAAGCATGGCAACTATATAATGCTAGCATACAGCGCACATGGCCCAACCTTCTGCCGGCCAATCAGACGCAGACCTTTTTTGCAATCCATAGAAAATCACAGCAGTATTTACCCATGAATGAACATACCCCCTCTATACAAATCGCCTGTGGCGCCACCTTGCTAGCCATCGCCGTTGCCGCTGGCGCCTTTGGCTCGCATGTGCTCGACAAATACGTCCACGTCAGTCTACTGCCTATCTGGCACACAGCGGTACTTTATCAACTCATCCATGGCGTGGGTCTCATTGCCATTGCCTGCGCCCGCCCGCACATACTGCCACGCTGGCAAAACCTGGGCTTTAGTGCCCTGTTTCTGGGCAGCGTACTGTTTTCAGGCAGTCTGTACCTCTTTGTCTTTAGCCAGCAACGATGGCTGACCACACTCACCCCTATTGGCGGGGTCCTCATGGTGCTTGGCTGGATTTTAATCACCATTGGAGCCATACAAAAGGCCAAACAACACAAAAACCCATAAAAGGTACCTTCTTTTTATCGATTTTGAGTGTATTTGCCCTAAGCTAACTAGAGATCAACCCACCCTTTAAGGAATAAAAATGAATCTACTGGACACATTGGGCATCCCCTATCCCATATTTCAGGCCCCCATGGCAGGTGTAGCCACACCACAGCTGGCGGCAGCAGTCGCCAACACGGGCGGATTAGGCGCCCTGGGCGTAGCCGCCATGAGTCCCAAAACCGCCCGTGATGCCATCCGTGCCACACAGCGACTCACCAACCGGCCCTTTAATGTCAATGTATTTTGCCATCAGCCACCCCACCGAAAACACGCCTCGGAACAGCAATGGCTCAGCTTTATAAAGCCCTTATTTGATGCCACTGGTCAAACCCCACCCAAAACACTGCAGGATCTGTACCCGAGCTTTCATGGCAATCAGGGGTTGCTGCATGTCTTACTCGAAACACGACCCAAGGTCGTAAGCTTTCATTTTGGCCTGCCGAGCAAACATCAGCTCGAGCTACTGCATGCTGCCGGCATCATCACCTTTGCCACCGCCACCAACCTGGCCGAGGCCCGGGCCATCCAAGAGGCCGGCATCCATGCCATTGTGGCCCAGGGCTACGAGGCCGGCGGTCATCGTGGGGTGTTTCACCCCCAGCAAGAGGATCAGCGCCTCGACACCCTAAGCCTCGTCAAAGAGATACGTGCCCATATCCAGCGACCCATCATCGCGGCGGGCGGACTCATGAATGGCGCGCATATACGACGTGCGCTGGACGCCGGCGCACAAGCCGCTCAGCTGGGCACCGCCTTTGTTGCCTGCCCGGAATCAGCAGCCTCTGCCACCTATCGGCAGCACATGCAGGCCGCCAACCCGCAAACACGGATGACACGCACCATTTCGGGACGGCCCGCACGCGGCATCGTCAATGACTACATCCGTTTTTGTGAGCAGCCCTCAGCCCCCGAACCGGCCAACTATCCCTTGGCCTATGACGCCACCAAACAGCTCCAACAGGCAGTACAGGCAGCGCAAAGCGACTTTGATTGTGGCGCCTACTGGGCAGGTGACAATGTACGCCAGGCCCGCCACCTACCGGCCCAAAGCCTGATGCGATTGTTGACCCGCGAGCTGGGCTAAGAGACCTCCTGCTCAAACTCATTGGGGTTGCGCAAAATCCCCCGGTGTATCTCATCGATGCTACGGATACCGCACAACCCCATGGTGACGCTTAGCTCATTTTGCAAAATCTCCAGGCAGCGCTCTACACCCGCCTGCCCGGCCGCCCCCAGCGCAAATAGAAATGCACGCCCAATCATGGTGGCCTGCGCCCCCAGCGCCAAGGCGCGCAATACATCCTGCCCGCTGCGTATCCCCCCATCAAACCAAACCTCGGTTTGCCCCGCAACGGCCTCGACAATCTGTGGCAACGCAGCGATGGATGAAGGCGCCCCATCCAGCTGCCGCCCACCATGATTAGACACAATGAGGGCATCTGCGCCCGCCTGCACAGCCAAGCGGGCATCCTCGGGCTCCATGATGCCCTTGAGCACCAATTTACCGCCCCACTGCTCTTTGACCCACGCTACATCTGCCCAGCTCAAAGTGGGATCAAATTGCTCGGCCGTCCATGTGGATAAAGAGCTCAAATCACTCACCCCCTTGGCATGACCGACGATATTGCCAAACGTACGCCGTGATGTCTGCAGCATATGCCAGCACCAACGGGGCTTGGTGGCCAGATCCAACAGGTTTCTGAGCGTTGGCTTGGGCGGTGTGCTCAAACCATTTTTTATATCCCGATGACGCTGCCCCAGCACCTGCAAGTCCAGGGTCAGCACCAGCGCCGAGCAATTGGCGTCCTTGGCCCGCTCGATGAGATTTGCCATAAACTCCCGGTCACGCATCACATACAGCTGAAACCAAAAGGGATGCTGCGTATAACGCGCAATATCCTCCAAAGAACAGACACTCATCGTCGACAGGGTAAAGGGAATACCAAATTTCTTGGCCGCCTGAGCCGCCAGGATCTCGCCATCCGCATGCTGCATCCCCGTCAAACCGGTCGGCGACAGTGCCACCGGCATACTCACCGGCTGCCCGAGCATCGTGCTTGCGGTACTACGATGCTCTATATCGACAGCTACGCGCTGGCGAAATAACAAACGCTGCAAATCCGACTCATTGGCCCGATAGGTCTGCTCTGTCCAGGAGCCTGAATCGGCATACTCATAAAACATTTTTGGCACCCGGCGTCGGGCCAGACGTTTAAAATCATCAATATGAGTGATTTTGCGTAGATCGGTCACTGTGCAAACCCCTTACTCTTGGAAAATCATGGTACTGAGGAGAAAAGCCAACAGTGATTGGAACAGCTTTTTGCATCGTTGCCAATCCCGATCTATACTAGCCAGCTATTGACAGCCAAGGCCAAGCACTCAGAGAAGCAGGCCTTGTTTTTGGGTAGAAACGCAGAGACTTGACAGACCCAATATTTAGCTGCTATAGTTTTATCTTTATTAGCGACCGTAGCTCAGTTGGATAGAGTACATGGCTACGAACCATGGGGTCGGGGGTTCGAATCCTCCCGGTCGCGCCAGATACAAAGCCAGCGTCCTAACGGACGCTGGCTTTTTTTGTATGAAGCAACAAGTTGCTAAAAAGTTGCTTGTTTTGAGTGCGACCATGACAGGTAGCATAAGCTTTGGCCGTATCCGAAGCCCAACTCATGAGGAATCGAAACTGATGTGTTACACTGCACTACACACATAACACATATAGGTGATACCGTGAGCGACACTACATTTACCTTTCGAGTTGACGAGGCGTTGAAAGCAGAGTTTACTAATGCCGCTAAAGCTAGAGACCGCACAGGGGCTCAGCTCCTGCGCGACTTTATGCGTAGCTACGTAGCCCAACAGGAAGATACACAGCAATACGATGCTTGGTTAGAGAGTAAAGTCGAGCAGTCGCGAGCTTCTGCCAGAGCTGGCAATTTGATTCCTGCATCCGATGTTGAAGCCCATTTTGCCGCTCGCCGCGCAGCATCTCGCGAGCGTTTGATTACATCCAAATGATAGAGCTCTTATGGACGCCAGAGGCTGTCAAGGACCGCGAAGATATTTACAACTATATCGAGCAAGACGATCCTCTGGCTGCCTTGTCACTTGACGACCTGATTTTAGCAAGAACAGCTGCCCTGCGAGATTACCCAAGAATGGGCCGGTCTGGAAGGGTTGCGAACACCTTTGAACTGATCATTCACAGCAGTTACATGGTTGTGTATGAAATTGCAGAAACGCAAGTGCGAATTTTGAATGTTGTGCATACTGCCCAGCAGTGGCCGCCATTGGACAAGTGAGCGGCTAAAAAACAAAATATTTCTGTTTTCATAGTATACGTTTATTGAGCTAAAGTTTTTTAATCTCACTACAACCATGTGAGTGTGACTGCTTAATTAACTCTTGTTAAGACACTTTAAGGCCTGCAGTGGCTTTTTTAGCGAAACCATGAATATGGCACCGTATGCTAATAAAAACTGGCTATTTTCACTCAAACTAGGTGTCAGTGCATCTTTTAAGCGCCTTTTCCAATACTGCCTTTACTCCAAAAAGTCTTGTTGACAGCTGCTACTAATTCATCCCTGATAGGAGCGCTCGAGCAAAATATGCTACTGCCAGCTGTTTGTTAGCCTGGGTGCGCAATCCATCAATAGCGCGTCTGAGTCTGAAGCCCTAGTATAAACGCGAGCCACACCCTTGCCACTCCACAATTGGAGAACTTGCCCGCCAATGCACTCGTCAACGTCCAGTGTGATTTTGATCATCGCCAGTAGACGTTCTCGCCTTCCGATAAGCCTTACGGGAAGAAGATTACTGGTGAGGTGACAAAGGGCTTACTAACAGCCTGTGCACCCCAGCGCTGGAGATAAGTGTCGAATAGCTTGAGGTCTGACATTGACCTGGTTTTCGTAAAAGATACACTGCAACAAGATAACGAACACCTTGCCTACGAACCATGGGGTCGGGGGTTCGAATCCTCCCGGTCGCGCCAGATACAAAGCCAGAGGCGCTGCGAGTGTTGCTGTATATATGGTATACACAGTGGCCTAGCCGACTACGAGGCCGACTGGGTTATGCGTCGCCGCTGTCTTATCAAATATCGAGGTATACCTCCACCTGAACGAGCCACAGGCTAGTTAGGTGAAGGGAAAATGACAAGGCGGTGGGTCTGCGAGCAGCATTACTCATTGTTTACCACTTACCTGCGAACAGCCCCTGCTTGCCTTCTGCCACGGTCCGCGCCACCGCGCGCCGTATTGCCTCGTGAACCAGAGCGGGTTTCTGCCCGAGTACGGGTGCGCGTACGCACACCGCCATCGCTGTGGCCACGCGTACCCTGCCCAACACCGCGGCCCTGAACCGCACCATGGCTTTCACCTGCTCGAGCACGACGGCGACGCGGTCGACCCGCTGTCTTTTTACGCCCCTTATCATCAAAGCGAGGGCTTTGACTAGGCTCTAAACCATCGATTAACTCAGTGGGTATGGGTTGCCCGATAAAGCGCTCAATACGACGCACATCACGCAACTCATCAACTAAGGCCAAAGTAAAGGCCTGCCCATTATTACCCGCACGACCCGTACGCCCAATACGGTGCGTGTAATCCTCGGCCTGCATAGGCAAATCGTAATTAATCACATGGGTAATACCCTCTATATCAATGCCGCGCGCAGCCACATCTGTGGCCACCAAAATATGGGCCTGACGACGCTGCAAACGCCGTAGGGTACGGCTGCGTTGGCGCTGATTCATATCTCCATGCAAAGCCTCTGAGGCAAAACCCTGTTTAGAAAGACGACGAGCCAAACGGTCAGCCCCTCTTTTAGTAGCCGTAAACACCACCACCTGATCTAGCTGCGCATCACGCAACAAATGATTGAGCAAATTGTGTTTATGCTCGGCATCATCGGCATAAAGCAACGACTGACTAATATTGTCATGATTTTGCTTAGGGGTAGATAGCTGTATTACCTCGGCTTGCTTCATCATATCGCGGGCCAATTTTGCTACCGAACCATCCAATGTTGCAGAAAACAACAAAGTCTGACGACTCGTTGGCGTTTGCGCCATAATCCGCTCAATATCACGAATAAAGCCCATATCGAGCATGCGATCGGCCTCATCTAATATCAAGGTTTGCACCGCACTTAAATCTACCCGCTTTTCAGCTAAGTGATCCATCAACCGCCCCGGGGTAGCAACTAACACATCAACTCGGCGCGACAAAGCCTTAATCTGTGCCCCATACGACACCCCACCAACCACCACCGCTACATGACAACCACGATACGAGGCTGCAAACTCTTGGGTCGCCTGCCCCACCTGCATCGCTAACTCACGAGTGGGCGCAAGCACCAACACCGAAACCTTACCCCGATCAGCTGACGCAAAAGCCTGCTGACCATGACGACCCTGTTGACCGCGGCGACCTTGCTGATTTTGACTATCTTGCAGGCCCGCCATAATACTCTGCAAAGCTGGCAACATAAAAGCAGCAGTCTTACCGCTACCTGTTTGGGCTGAAACCATCAAATCCTTGCCCTCTAACGCCTTGGGGATAGCTGCAGTTTGCACAGCAGTGGGGGCATGAAAACCCATTCTCTCTAGCGTTTTCACTAAAGAAGCAGATAAACCTAATGATTGAAACGACATTTATTAAATCCTGTACCACCAACAGATGGCAATTGCTACTTCATCAGCCACGCATACCACAATGCCCATACACCTAGCCCACCTACACGCCACCAAGGGCTTTGTTGCAGCGCAGCAAAGCAGCCCTCAAAACGCCACCCAGCAGGCATGGTGAGAAAGAAAAAAGACAATAAGTATGAATGCCCAGAAGCAAAGATTAATTGGCAAGCATCGAGCTGACCAAAAAACCAGAAAAGCAACACAGAATCAAAATCGTGGGCTAGGAGAAGGTCAAAAAACGCGATGACATGACAGCATGGCCACATTGCCACGCCG
>DATGSS010000061.1:0-4826 GCA_035302345.1 Paenalcaligenes sp. | reverse complement strand
CTGAGAGATATTTTTGGGGTCAGTCTGTGTCACATTGGTTGCTGCTGTCGTAGCAGGATCGGATGCCACCATGGGCTGGGGCTGCTGGACAGAAGGTCTTATTGACTCGTGCTGCGCACGAGCCTGCAAGCGCCCGCCCTGGAAAAGCAGCTCACGCCATTGCCCCTCAATCACCACATACGGGTCAAAATGCTGGTACTGCAGCGCATGGTATTGCCCTTTTTTATAAGCAAAAATCGCAGGCAGATGTTGCTCGGGATGGAACTGTAGCCACACCTGCTGTTGATTGTTAAATACTTGGAGCGGGGCGATTGCTCGCTCACCGGACAAACGCCATTTGAAATCAAAAGCCCCTGCTGACAAAGCCGCTGAAGACGGCTCTAAGGCTGCTATGGTGGGCACGCAACCACCCAACCCTATTAGAGCCATGCACACAACCATTATTTTTCTCATTGAAAATCCCAAAAAAAAAGCCCAGGTCAATGCCTAGGCTTAATCATGACTGAGCTATCGCTGAAAAACTATTTGGGATATTCCGCTGCGCTAAAAGGATCCGCGCAGCGGCGGGCTCGAAGAATGTTGTGTTATGTGTGGTGCGTTATCAAGTTTTGTTTTCTATTTGTTTTAACGCTGCGCCATCAATTGATTGGCTTGGTTTGCAGCGCTCTCTAAGGCAGAGATAGCGGTCTGCCGGCCATTTAACGCCTCTTCGATGGTTTGATTAAACATAGCACGGATCAAGTGATAATTATTCACCTTGAAACCACGTGTAGTGGCTTCTGGGGCCTGACCATAAACGGTCACGATCTCTTTCCATTCGCCAAGAGGTGCGTAGTATTTATCACCCACATTTTCAAACGCTTGTTTGGTTAAAGGCAAAAAGCCAGTTTTTTCGTGCCAGCTGGCTGCTTGTTTGGGCTCGGCCAACCAGGTAATGAATGAGGCCGTGGCTTGGTCCGCGGCACTATCATGACCACTGGTCGCCCACAACCCTGAACCCGTCACAAATGGGTTACCGGGGTTTTCAGCAACTTGGGGATAATAAGGCAACCCTGCCAAAGAAAAGTTCAGGTCACCTTGATCTAGGAAATAACCCAAATTACCCGAATTGGACAACAAAGTACCGCACTCACCCTGAGCAAAACGCTGAGTAGCAATTTCGTTGAACTCTGGAGGGGTCATGATCTCGCTGCGCACCCAGCTAATCATCGTGGACAGGTGACGCACATAGAGAGAATTAAAATTAAATCCTTGTTGTTGCCCTGCGCCCCCAGGATAAAACTGTTTATTAACAGCTGCCAGATTTTCTAAATTAATAGAAACAGGCTGATCTGATGTGATAGGACAACGGCGGGTAGCGTTATTAGCTACCTGTACTAGTTGCCCTTGCAGCTCGTTCCAGGCGCGGCTGGGTTTGCCCCCATCGATGCTGGCCTTTTCAAAGGCATCTGTGTTGTAAAACATCACAGGGATTTCGGCCATAAGGGGTAATGCCAGCAAACGGCCACTAGAATCATGCATAAAGTTATTTTCACTGGGCAGGTACCAGGTTGATTCTTGCATGGGCGCATTGGCTAGTAACTGGTACATGGGCCGAATATAAGAACGGGTAGCGACATCGTCCAACCCAGTGGTCTCGGGCAACTGTATTAAATTGGGGCGTTGCTCATCATCTAACATGGCCAGCGCCTCGTCTAAAGCACTGACATCGTAAAAATCCTGTAAGACCACCTTGACGTCCGATTGCGAGCGGTTATATTTTTTGACCAGGTCTGCGAAAACATCCGCATTATATTCATTGAGTGCGTGCCAGACTTGGATCTCGGTCGCAGCCCAGGCAGTTGAAGCCACACCCATAGCTGCGGCACAAAAAGCTGTTGTTAACGAAGTACGCCAGCGGTGGTTACGGAGTAAGTTTTTCATATGCTTTATCTTAAATAGGGAAAATCCAGCTCGGGGGGGCGCATCGCCATCACATCTGCCAGCAGCTTTGCCGAGCCCACACTCATGGTCCAACCAAGATTACTATGCCCTGTATTGACATAGAGGTTTTTTATGGCTGTACGACCAATTAAAGGAACATTTGCCGGGGTTGCCGATCGTAATCCGGCCCAAAACCGTCCTTGCTGGGGATCGATGCAGGCACCAAAGTGACGTCGCGCATGATCCACTATCAACTGACATCTATAATCATTGAGTGTGCGGTTAAAACCGCTAAGTTCGGCAAAGCCGGACACACGCAATTGATTGCCTAAACGAGCAAAACTAAGTCTTAGGGCGGGATCATATACCCCTACCTCGGGTGCCAAATCTGGATCGGTCAAATCGAATGACGCCGTGTACCCTTTGACCGGATACAGATGATAAGGCAAACCGGCCTGATGTAATAATAAACCAGATTCTGCGCCTAGGGCGATAACGTGCTGATCGAAATGCAAGGATTCGTAATCACCATCGGCAGTAATCACTTCTAAACCTTGTACAGCACCGTGTTGGCACAACAAACGCGTCACTGTGGTTTGATACAAAAAACGCACGCCAGCGTCGCGTGCATGTTGGGCTAATTGGCGCGTAAAGAGATAGGCATCACCCACCGCGTCCTGACTGGTGTAATCCCCACCAATAATGGGCGTTTCGCTGTGTTCTAAAGTAGGCTCTATGGCCATTACCTCATCGGGGGTCAGCAAGCGCCGATCAATGCCCAAATCGCGCAACCTATCCAAAGTATGTTCGGCTTGGGCCAAATCTTTGTGGTGGCGGTACAGACTCAGCACTCCACAGGGTCGATACTGAAATTCTATTGCCAAGTCATTGCTCAGCTGATGCGTGAGGTTTTTACTGTACTCGGCCAGCCGAACCATATTGAGGATATTGTTATAGGTTTTAGCTGGCAGACACTGCCATAAAAACGCAGCGCCCCATGACCACTGCCTAGGATCAATGCGGGGGCGAAACATGATGGGTGCGTGATCTTGAAATAACCCTGTAATCAGTTGCCAAGGAGCCGAAGGACGTGCCCAAGGGCGTGCTTGTCCGACGGAGATCAACCCACCGCCTAATCGCGTACTGTCTTGGGCCACCTGCGACTGTTTATCAATGACTGTGACCTCAAAACCGGCTTGTTGTAGCCACCATGCGGTGGCTACCCCCACACTACCTGCTCCGATCACGGCAACTTTCATATTTTGCCTTTCTGTGCAAATTGAGTTAGCTGCCCACTTTATCAGCCTCAGAAGTAAAGGCATCGGAAAAATACGCCTCTTCTTCTAACTGACAGTGGTATACGAAATCTCGGCGAGCCCCTTCGACCATCTGAGGGTTACCACAAGCATAGACCTCCCAGCCAGATAAATCGGGGTGATCCTCAATCACGGCCTGGTGCACAAAACCTGTACGACCACTCCAAGCATCCTCGGGCTGGGCATCTGAGATCACAGGAATGTATTTAAAATCACTGAAATGTTGTGCCCATTGCTCGACTCGTTCGGCTAAGTATAGGTCTTGAGGACGGCGTCCACCCCAATAAAAGCGAATTTTTCGATCTAAGCCCTTTTCAATCATGGCCTCAATCATTGCATTAATGGGTGCAAAGCCGGTGCCACTGGCTAGAAACACGATGGGTCGCTCTGAGTCTTCGCGTAAATAAAAGGTGCCCAAGGGAAGTTCGACACGCAAGACTTGGCGTTCTTTTAGGGCGGGCTCTGTTGCACCAAATAACTGATCAGTGAACAGCCCACCGGGCATATGACGAATATGCAAAGTAACGGTGTTGTCTGCGTTGGGTGGGTTGGCCATAGAGTAACTACGCTCGGCTCCACCTTTTAAGAGCAAATTTAGATATTGGCCAGGATAGTAAAACACCGATTGGCTAGCAGGCAATTGCAATTGCACCTGCATGACATCATCGATTAAGGGTGTGATGCTTAGCACGCGGGACGGTAGTTTGCGTACCTGTATGTCAGACATTACTGATGCCATCGGCGATTCAATGACCATATCGCTACGAGGATGTGCCTGGCACATCAGGCTATACCCTGCTTCGAGTTCTTCGGGCATCAGAATCTGTTCGGGGGCATTTCCCGCTTCGAACTGACCAGAGACGACCTTGGCCATGCATGTCGAGCAACTACCACCACGGCAACTATAAGGTAAAAGAATTTTAGCCTCGAGTGCAGCATCAAGTACGCTTTGACCTTCTCGCACTGTAAAACTCAAACCCAGGGGCTCGACCTGAACTTTAAAACTCATGATTTTCTCTATTCAAACAAAGATTTGAGCCCATCTGCGGCACACTGAGCACCGCTGGGCTTAGCATATGCAAAACCGGCTTAGCCTGCTTCGTCAGGCAGACTGACCCGAGTTAACTCGGGGTTGCGGATTTTTCTGGTCAACACCTTGCCTTTGCGGGCACGGCGACCTAAATAAGGCTCGATCTCTTTTTCATCAAAGACCCAAGTATAGTCCCGCCGTCGATAAATGCCACGGATTTGCACCCCTAAAGGACCCACTCCAGCCCATTGAATGAGTCGATCATCCGCGTCCAAGCTCATTAACATCGTGCCGCGCCCTCCTCCTTTGAGGGTGCGCAATTCGTCGAGCTCGATCACCAAAAAGCGGCCTTTCTCGGTCAGTAGCGCCAACCGTGTGTCATCGGGCTGCAGATATAACGGTTTGAGCAGCTGCTCTTGGTCGTGGACATTCATGAATTGCTTGCCTGCTCGCTGACGCGTCAGCATATCGAGTTGCTGTGCAATAAATCCATAGCCATTTTCCACGCCCAAAACAAAACGCTGGTCTTGGGTACCTATGACCATATGCTCTATTTG
>DATGSS010000060.1:0-15065 GCA_035302345.1 Paenalcaligenes sp. | reverse complement strand
AACAGCACAAAATTTTTCGCTAACTTAATTACTTTCATAAAGGATTGTTATGAAAATGAACCGCCTATATTTATCTGTTTTGGCAGCATTGACATCGGTCACTGTATTGGCCGCATGCTCTGATGACAAGAAAGACGCTGCACCTGCGGCACCCGCAGCCAGTAGCCAAAGTCAAACAGAGTCAACCCCTGCTACCAAGGATAAAGATGTTGTAGAGCAGGCCAAAGATACAGCCGAGGACGTTAAAGAGGCCGCTGCAGATGCTGCAGACGATGCCAAAGAGAAGGCAGAAGAATTAGCTGACAAGACCAAGGAAAAGGCTGAGGAAGCTAAAGACAAAGCAGAAGAATTAGCAAAAGAGGCTAAAGAAGCAGCTGATGAAAAAGCCGAAGAAGCCAAAGATAAGGCTGATGAATTAGCTGAAAAGGCTGAGAAAGAGGCCGAAGAAGCTGACCAAGCTGCCGCCGCTGCCGAAGCCAAGACCAAAGAAGAAACTGACACCCTAGAAGAAAAGGAAGAGCAGGTAAAAGAAGTCGCTGAGGATGATGCCGAAATGGTTAAAAAAGACAGCGAAGCTCTGGGCGATAAACTTTTAGAAAAAGCCGAGCGGGCCAAAGAAGCCACTGAAGATGCTCTTGAGCGTGCCGGTGATGCCATCAAAAGTGGTGCCAGCAAAGCTGATAAGGCCATTCAAGATTCAGTCGGCAAAGAATAAATAACTCTTTGCTCAACAGTTATTTGCAAAAATGGCCACATGATGTGGCCATTTTTTTATACACTATGGGTATAGGAAACTTTTGAGAGGCTGATATGGAACCACGCAACACAGATTGGATGAATGAGCTACAACGCGGTATTAGCGATTTGATCGCCAAGAGCCCAGCTGCTGATTTGGAAAAAAATGTACGAGCAATGATGACACAAACCTTTGCTCGCATGGATTTGATTACGCGTGAAGAATTTGATACCCAGGTTGCACTGCTCGAGCGCGCTTTAGAGCGTGTACAAGCATTGGAGGATAGGGTGGCAGCTCTTGAACAAGCGGCGGCTGATAACGTAGCTGATGATCAAGAAACCCTCTAACACTTTAGTGACTGCATATGAATTTCTATAGGTTCTTTAGATCCACATTGTGCTCCTACTGATAGCCAGTGAATCATAATAAATATATTTAGCAGGCCCCAGCTATCTTGTCTGGGGCCTGAGTTTTATGATGCGCTTCAGGAGTCATGATGTCTCTAGCAGTCGTTAATAGTTGCAATCTACTGGGTTTACAGTTTCAGCATATCAGTGTAGAGGTCCATATTGGTCCGGGCTTGCCCGCATTTAATATCGTAGGACTACCCGATACTGGGGTACGCGAGAGTCGTGAGCGCGTTCGTTCAGCAATTCTCAGCAGCGGATATGATTTTCCTGCTGCGCGTATCACTATAAATCTAGCTCCAGCAGACCAACCCAAAGCTTCGGGCCGTTTTGACTTAGCTATTGCATTGGGCATATTACTGGCATCAGGACAAATTAGTAGCGCAGATAGGGTGCCTAGCCCACCTGACATCTCTAAATTTTATTTTCTGGGCGAATTGTCTTTGACCGGTGCTTTATTACCAACGCCCTGCTGTTTGGCTGCGGCGTTGAGCCTGGTCATGAGCCGCAGAGACTCGGATGGTGGCACCACAGGCTCTGCCCATCTTTCAGTAGGGGCAGGTTTCCCCGCCATGGTGGTGCCTGCCGATAATGCTTTGCAATTAAAAAATCTAGGCTTTTTAGATGTTTTTGCAGCTCCTACACTAAGTGCTGTAGTTGATCATTTACGGACACAACAACCTTTGGTGCATATAAACGCTGAGGCCGTAAACAGATCACCAGCCAAAGAGATCCTATCTGAGAACGATGTGCACACTCAGGTTGAGCTAAGCGCGGTCGTAGAAGATGGGCAAGATGGGCTTTGCTTATCTGATGTTCGCGGGCAAACTCTGGCTTGTCAGGCATTACAGATTGCTGCCATTGGGGGGCATAGTTTATTGATGATAGGTCCTCCTGGGGTGGGTAAAAGTATGCTGGCTCAGCGTTTGGTAACCCTGCTACCCCCACTCAGTCAGTGGCAACAGCTAGAGGTGGCAGCGATTAATGAACTCTATGGTGCGACTCAGGGCAATGCAATTTTTTCCATTGGTTCCATCCCTTATCGGGCCCCACATCATTCAATCACACGTGCCTCTTTAATTGGCGGCGGCGCTCAGCCACAGCCAGGCGAGATCAGTATGGCGCATCACGGTGTTTTGTTTTTAGATGAGTTTGCCGAGTTTGAACGCAGCGCCATAGAAGCTCTACGCGAGCCTTTAGAGACTGGTCAAGTATTGATTTCGCGTTCTATGCGCCATTTAATGTTTCCAGCTAATTTTCAGTTAGTAGCTGCGATGAATCCGTGTGCTTGTGGCAACTGGGGACATCCAAAAAAAGTATGTCGATGCGCTCAAAGTGCTCGCGAACGATATCTAAATAAGGTTTCAGGGCCTATTTTAGACAGGTTAGATATTTGTATTGCCTTGTCCCCAGAGTCGCACGACTATCCAGATTTACCACAAGCGGCCACATCTGCATCCCTAAGACCTCGTGTCAGGCAGCTGCAACACTTACAGTACCAACGTCAAGGGTGTTTAAATGCTTATCTGGATAGTCAAGCATTAGAAAAACATGCGATTTTGTGCAAAGAGGGCAGCACAATTTTGCAACAGGCCGTGCAGCGTTGGCATTGGTCAACTCGCGTGCTCCATTCGTTTCGTCGGCTGGCACGTACTTTGGCTGATCGTGATGAATGTGAATTAATTCGTCCTAAGCATGTGATGGCAGCGTTACAATTGCGTTATGCATTGCAAGGTGATCCCATGGGATAAATTAGGTTGTTATATTTTTACTCTGGACAAGTCATCAGTTCTAAGTCTATAATTTAGGACGTTTTTGCAATATAGAAGTAGCCAATACTTCGATGGAAAAACAACAAGTGCTTTTTAGGTGATAAAAGTGTTGCTGCAACAGCAACCACCTACTGGCATGACTTTATAGGTATTTATTATGGCAAAGATCAAACAGAAAACTCGTAAAGGTGCTGCCAAGCGTTTTCGCGTGCGTGGTAGCGGCTCGATCAAGCGTGGTCAGGCTTTCAAGCGTCACATTTTGACCAAAAAGACCACCAAGAGAAAACGCCAACTCAGAGGATCTACCGATGTACATCCTGCTGATGTAAAAGCCGTTAAATCCATGTTGCCTAACGCCTAAGGAGCCGAACGATGTCTAGAGTTAAACGTGGGGTTACAGCCCGCGCACGCCACAAGAAAGTTTTACAAGAAGCCAAAGGTTACCGTGGTCGCCGCAGCCGCGTTTATCGCGTTGCCAAACAGGCGGTCATGAAAGCCGGTCAGTATTCATACCGTGATCGTCGTAATCGCAAACGCGTATTCCGTTCACTGTGGATCACCCGTATTAATGCTGCTTGCCGCGAGCAAGGGATTAACTACAGCCAATTTATTGCCGGTCTGAACAAGGCTGATATCCAATTGGATCGCAAGGTTCTTGCAGATATGGCAGTCAACGACAAGGCTGGATTTAGTGCGATAGTCGAACAAGCAAAAGCAGCACTGGCGGCTTAACCAACACTGTGCATCGCACAGTTTGTTAATGGCTATCTGATGTATTTCAAACGGAGCTGCTCAAGCTCCGTTTGTTGTTTAAGTGGTCGAAAAATGACAGAACAGGCAAAGGATATTCTTGGACGGGCCGAGCGCGCATTTGCAAATGCTGATAATAGTGCCGCTTTGGAAAATGAAAAGGCTGTGTTTTTAGGCCGTAACGGCGAAATCACGCAAATGCTGCGGGGGATGGCCCAGTTGAGCCCCGAAGAAAAACGCACCCAAGGGGCAGCAATTAATCAGCTTAAACGTCAAATAGAGGCTTTACTAGAAGAGCGCCGCGAAGCAATAGCCCAAGAAAAGATGGCACAACGACTCGAGGCTGAGGCGATCGATGTGACTCTTCCGGGCCGCGGACGTGCTCGATTAGGTGGCGTGCATCCGGTCGTATTAGCCTGGCAGCGCATTGAGGCCATCTTTAGATCGATGGGGTTTGACATCGCAGATGGCCCCGAAATCGAGGATGATTGGACCAACTTTACGGCTTTAAATAATCCCGAAGATCACCCAGCCCGCTCCATGCAAGATACCTTTTATGTAGACATGCAGGATAAAGATGGGCTACCGCTATTGCTACGTACGCATACTAGCCCTATGCAGGTGCGTTACGCTCGTTCACATCAGCCACCAATCAAGGTCATCGCACCTGGTAAAACATTTAGAGTAGATAGTGACGCGACCCACTCACCCATGTTTCATCAGGTTGAGGGGTTATGGATAGCCGAGGATATATCCTTTGCTGATCTCAAAGGGGTTTATACTCATTTCCTACGCAGTTTTTATGAAAGCGATGATTTAGTAGTGCGTTTTCGTCCGTCTTTTTTCCCTTTTACCGAGCCTTCGGCCGAAATAGACTTAATGTTTCAAAAAGGCCCTAATAAAGGGCAGTGGCTAGAAATTTCTGGGGCAGGCCAGGTGCATCCGGATGTGGTGCGCAACTTTGGTCTCGATCCCGAGCGCTACATTGGTTTTGCTTTTGGTTCCGGCATCGAACGTCTGACCATGCTTCGTTATGGGATCAATGATCTACGACAGTTTTTTGACGGTGACTTACGGTTTTTACGTCAATTTAATCTCTAATCTGTAAGCTCAATCATCAATTAAATACCAAAAGATATATATTTAGCACGGATAATCCCAAATCGCTTTCATTAATTTTCCCAGAAAAGAGCATCATAATGTTTGTCCCAGAGTCTTGGCTACGTTCTTATGTAAACCCCTCAATAGATACAGATACTCTATGCCATAAGCTAACAATGGCGGGATTAGAGGTTGAAGAGTACGCCACGGCGGCTCCTCAGTTTAAACATGTGGTAGTGGCTGAAATCACCTCTGTCGAGCCTCACCCCGACGCAGATCGTTTACGAGTATGTATGGTAGATGCAGGCGAAGATGCAGCAGTGCAAATTGTTTGTGGAGCGCCCAATGCACGAGTGGGGCTTAAAGCACCATTGGCAAAGGTGGACGCAGAGCTGCCCGGAGGGTTTCAAATCAAGCCCGTTAAAATGCGTGGGGTGAGCTCGTACGGTATGCTTTGTTCGGCACAAGAACTAGGGATTAGCGACGATGCAGAGGGATTGCTCGAGTTACCCAGCGATGCTCCTGTGGGTGAATGTTTGCGTACATATCTGGATTTAGACGAGCATGTCATCGAAGTTAAAATGACCCCCAATCGAGCCGATTGCCTCTCTGTGATTGGCGTGGCTCGCGAGGTTGCAGCTTTGACCGATGAAAAACTGCAGATGCCATCTTTTGCGCCGGTCGCATTGCAGCATCACGATACGCTGCCGGTGCATGTTCGAGACAGTGATCTATGTGGTCGTTTTGCCGGTCGCATTGTTCGCAATGTGGATGCATCAGTGGCTACTCCAGACTGGATGGTACGTCGTCTCGAGCGTGCTGGACAGCGCTCTTTATCTGTATTGGTCGACATATCTAATTACGTGCTACTTGAGCTGGGCCGTCCCACCCATGTGTTTGATTTGGATAAACTTGGCTCTGACCTAGAAGTGCGTTGGGCTAAAGAGGGTGAAAAGTTAGTCTTGCTAAACGGCCAACAAGTCTCTTTAAATTCAAATTTCGGTGTTATTTGCTCTGATGGCCGCCCGCAAAGCTTGGCGGGTATCATGGGCGGTGAGCACAGTGCGGTCAATGAGCAAACCAAAAACATTTATATCGAAGCTGCGTTTTGGTGGCCTGAATCTATACGTGGCCGTGCTCGAGATTTAAAATTTCAATCCGAAGCCAGTTATCGCTTCGAGCGAGGCGTCGATGCTGCTACTGTGGTCGAGCATATCGAACGTATGACGCATTTGATTGTTGAAATTTGTGGCGGAGAAGTCGGCCCCATTGATGATCAAATTCTCGAGATACCGGCACAAAAAGAGGTCTCGATGCGCCATGAGCGCTGTGAAAGGATCTTGGGTATCCCTGTTGCCATAGAAGAAATCAAGCGCTGCTTTGATGCGCTCGACTTTACCTATAGAGAGCAGGATGGTGTATTTCATGTGATTGCACCCAGCTACCGTTTTGATATAAACATCGAAGAGGATCTTATCGAAGAGGTCGCACGTATTGTGGGCTTTGAGCGCATCCCTGATGTGCTACCAATAGCCCGCACAACGATCAATGTGGCTTCAGAAGAATCCGTCAGCGCCCATGATGTGCGTGCGCGTGTGGCATCCCTAGACTATCAAGAGGTCGTTAATTTCTCTTTTGTTGATGAGCAATGGGAGAAATTACTCACTACTAACCAAGATCCTATCCGCCTACTCAATCCTATTGCGAGCCAACTCTCTGTGATGCGCAGTTCTTTGCTGGGTGGGTTGATTCAAAATATCCAATATAATGCGCGTCGTCGACAAAGCAGAATTCGTATATTCGAGATTGGTCGCGTATTTTGGCGTGATTCTGATGTTGAGGATGGTCCCCTGACCGTTGCAGGGGTAAATCAGCCGATGCGTTTGGCGGGTGCAGCATGGGGCGAGGCAGTGGCCGAGCAGTGGGGCACTACAGCTCGCCGTGTAGATTTTTTTGATGTCAAAGCAGATCTAGAGGCACTTTTTGGGCAACGCATACAGCATATAAAGTTTATTGCTGACGAGCACCCTGCGCTGCATCCTGGGCGCAGTGCGCGTCTCGAAGACAAAGGCCACACGATAGGATGGTTGGGCGAGCTGCATCCACAGTGGGTGCGCCATTTTGAGTTATCTCAGGCACCTATTTTGTTTGAGTTGGATTTAGAGCCATTGCTGCACAAGGCTTTGTATACTCCGACTGGGATTATTTCTCGCCAACCTGTGGTACAACGTGATTTGGCCTTCTGGGTCGATACTCAGGTTAATTATCAAGAGATTCTTGACTGCTTGAACGAAACTATCGAAAAGCATGATATTCTGAAAATTGTGCAGGAATTCCGCATTTTTGATATTTGGAAAGAAGCCGAAGATGCCAATGAGCAAAGTTTAGCCATGCGATTTTGGTTACAAGATGCTCAGAAGACATTGGCAGATGAGCAGGTTGATGAATGCATGAAATTGTTATTTAATGCATTAGAAACACAGTTCAAAGCGCGTTTGCGCGCATAAGGGGGTAGCATGTCAGTAGGTAATCGTACGCTGACCAAAGCTGGTTTAACCGATATCTTATTTGATCGAGTGGGTTTAAATAAACGCGAAGCTAAAGAATTGGTTGACGCCTTTTATGCTGAGATTAGCAACAGCCTGGAAAAGGGCCAAGAGGTGCGCATATCAGGGTTCGGGAATTTTACCATCCGTGACAAGCCACCCCGACCCGGCAGAAATCCAAAAACAGGCGAAGAAATTCCGATTTCAGCACGCCGTGTGGTTACATTTCAAGCCAGTCAAAAATTAAAAACTGCGGTTGAGGGCGGGGAATAATCAATGAGTCAATCCGAACAAAATGTCACTTTGCCAGCAATTCCAGCAAAGCGCTACTTCACCATAGGTGAGGTTAGTGAGCTTTGTGGCGTCAAGCCCCATGTGTTGCGGTATTGGGAACAAGAATTCACCCAGCTACGGCCAGTAAAAAGGCGGGGCAATCGGCGCTATTATCAGCACCACGAGGTTTTGCTAATACGTCGTATTAGGCATCTGTTATACGACGAGGGGTTCACCATTAACGGTGCTCGTAACCGTTTAGGTGATACCAGTGCACTAGAGCATAATCCCGAGGCGGCAGTGAGACTTAGTGGTCACGAATTACAGCGTTTACGTAAAGACCTCAGCACTATAGAAGCAGATTTGACACAGGTATTAAAGCAGGTAGACATTGACTCATAGCAGTAAATTAACCTCATTGCGTGAGCATGCCCTCCAGGCTCTATTAATAAAAGACCCAATTATAAAATCCAAAGCCGTTCAAGAGATGCATGCTCAAATCTCAATGCCTGTCGGTGCTCATGCGGATCTGCAATGCCCAGAGCAGGGCATACCTGGTCGTCCGACAAAGCCAGACATTGTTGATCCTCGTCAGGTCAAACAGCGTAGTATGCATACTGTTGAGGGACGAGCTGCTTTATTGCATGCCTTAGCGCATATAGAATTTAACGCGATAAACTTGGCTTTAGATATTATTTGGCGTTATCCACATTTACCAAGTCAATTTTATGGCGATTGGCTGCAAGTGGCATTCGAAGAGGTATATCATTTCAACTTACTAGAAGATCACTTGCAGACTTTGGGTTTTGCTTATGGGGATTTTCCTGCCCATGATGGCTTGTGGGACATGGCTGAGCGTACGTGCGATGATTTGATTGCTCGTTTAGCGATGGTGCCAAGAACGCTCGAGGCGCGCGGCTTGGATGCGTGTCCCGTGATGCGCGACAAATTAGCTCAGGCTGGCGACCATGCGGCTGCTGAAATTTTAGACATCATTTTGCGCGATGAAGTAGGGCACGTCGCGGCTGGAAACCGCTGGTACCGCTGGGCCTGTGCACAAAAAGCAGTTGATCCTGAACTGCAATACCCTCAATTAGCAAAAACCTACCGTGCGCCAAGATTTAGAGGACCACTTAACATTGACGCACGCCGTGAGGCTGGTTTTACGGAAACTGAGATCAAATATTTTATACAGCAACACGCTGACGATCACCGACCTTCTAAATAACGATTTATTCTTCTTTGGGCTCGTAATCGCCCAGTGAGACTACCCGGCCCATAAAGAGGATAGGGCCTTGCGGTTCGTCAGTATTTGTTTGGTCATTAGACTCTAAAGTCATTTCGAATAGTTGTCCTTCTTGGACCGTACCCAGGACATCTTTGGTCAAAGTCACGGGTTGATTAGGGTTGATTAACCCCAATGAACGCAATTCAGAGTCACCCGCAGCCCGAGTCCATAAATGAACCTGCTCGTTGTCTTTGAGCTGGGTTGGAACTACTGGTGTCAACAGTACTTGTTGCTGTGGATCGACGCTTAGCACCCAACCGGGTGTGGCACTATGTCCAGGAGCTTGTAATACTGCTCCTAATCGAGGGGCCATTTGAATCACCTCAATAGGCGGTGGCTTGGGCAAAAACATCCATGTAACCAAGCCTATGACCAAAAGCAGATTTACTAACGAGAAAAATTTCCAATAAAAAGTTTGGCGACGCTGCAATTGGAGCTCGGATTCGAAATCATTGTCGCGTTCATCATCGATTGAGTGGTTTTGTTTCTGAGCAGTGTTTTTTGTCGATTTGTTTAATTGCTCTGACCTTTCTATTGCTTTTTGCTTTTGTGTTGCATCTTTTGCTGGATACTCGGTGCGGGGCTGTGACGCCTCTTTTTTAAGCATGTTGTTCGGAATGGGTTGGTCATCACCGGCTGGTGCGTGTGCAGTTGGTTTTCCCCATTCTTTTGCATTTGATGGCTGAGCGATTGTTTGATGAGCGGCGCGTTGCGGTACTATGGGGGAATTAGCCAGCAATTGAATCCCCAAGCGAGCCCCCAGCGCTGAGATCCATTGCTTATGGTCCACTGTTGTTGACAGAAGTTGGCATAATCCAGCACATAACATTTCCCACCGCAAGGTGTCCTTGAGAGCTTTGGGATCCTTTTGACGGCGCTGTAGTAAAGCAGAAATGTTTTTGTCAGGTCGCAAGCTTTCTATACAAGCCTGACCATTCTCTGCTTGCCAGTGCGCATCACTAATTTTCCAAGGTGAGAATCGCTGTGCTAATTGCTGACAAGCCTGTTGAGTTTGTTCGTCTACCTCACCCTCTGGGATCCCCGTATGTAATACACAAAGGGCAGTATCCCACGCAAACAAATAACGGCCTACTAGTAGTTTTTGTTGGTTTTCAGGTAGCTCTAAAACAGCACTGGCAAATGGTTCTTTGGCGTCTAATCGAGCCAATAAACCATCTATGCTTTGGGCTTGCGCACGTTTGTAAAGTGTCGAGGCCAATGCCTGGGCAAGCCGGTATCGAAATATAGATAGCATCCACCCAAGCGCGCTGCCTTGTTCTGGGCTGTATAAATTAGCGTGCTGCCAAATTAGCGCAAAACCATCTTGAGTGAGTTGGTCTGCATGGGATTGTTCGAATAAGCCACCAGCATAGCGACGTAGCAAAGGGCCATAAGTATTAATGAGTGCTTGTAAACCGCTAGGGTCTTTTCGCGTGCAGCGTTGTAAATGGGCGGCAACTGCAGAATCCGTGGTCAGTGGGCTCATAGACAAATAGTTAGGCTGTTTTAGAGGCAAAAAATAAGGTTTGACTTAATCAGTACCAAAGAGGTACTATATAGATAATATTCAACTGGAAACGGCTAGCGGATATTATGTTGCGCATTAGCAAAATCATTGACTACGGCACACTCGTACTGACCCATATGGGCCATGAACCGGACCGAATTTACAGCGCCTCTGAGCTTGCTCAGGCACTGGGTCTGGGGCAGCCCACCGTGAGTAAAGTGTTAAAGTTGCTCAATCAAAGCAATATCGTAGTCAGTACTCGGGGTGCACACGGCGGTTATAGCCTAGCACGACCCGCAGCAGATATCAGCATTGCACAAATAATTGACGCACTAGATGACCAGCCTTTTGGGTTGACTGAGTGTGTCGCTACGCCCGGGGCATGCGCTGTCGAGCCTGACTGCCAAATACGTAGTAATTGGCAGAAAATTAGTGACATTGTACGCCGAACACTTGAAGATGTCAGCGTGGCGGATATGCTTGCCCCCACCATTACTGAACACCCACTCACACACCAACCTGGTCCGAGCAAAAGTCAGGGCGGTGAAAGCACATCTAATGTGGAGTTATCCTAATGAGTACAGTTAACGAACACCTTGATACTTTCCT
Source organism: Paenalcaligenes sp. (assembly GCA_035302345.1). Taxonomy (GTDB): domain Bacteria; phylum Pseudomonadota; class Gammaproteobacteria; order Burkholderiales; family Burkholderiaceae_B; genus Paenalcaligenes. The sequence goes on along the minus strand of DATGSS010000060.1, from coordinate 4,076 downwards.
CGATCGCGAATACGAGGCGGGGTTTGTTACCGACATTGAGTCAGTGGTGATTCCTAAAGGTTTAAACGAGGACACCATACGCTTGATTTCAGCCAAAAAGAGAGAGCCCGAGTTCATGCTCGAATGGCGCTTGAATGCTTATCGGCAGTGGTTGGAAATGACACCGCCTACATGGTCGGTAGTGGACTATCCACCCATTGATTTCCAAGAGATCAGCTATTACGCGGCCCCTAAGAGCAAAGAAGATGGCCCTAAGAGTTTGGATGAGGTTGATCCAGAATTACTGCGTACCTATGAAAAGCTCGGCGTACCCCTACACGAATGGGAGCGCCTGGCCGGGGTAGCAGTAGATGCAGTTTTTGATTCTGTTTCGGTCGCAACCACTTTCCGCAAGCAACTCGAAGAGATCGGCATTATCTTTTGCTCCTTCTCTGAGGCTGTGCGCGAGTACCCCGAGCTAGTTAAAAAATACTTAGGTACCGTAGTGCCGCCAAATGACAATTTTTATGCAGCGCTCAACTCTGCGGTGTTCTCTGATGGTTCTTTTGTCTATATCCCGAAAGGGGTCAAATGCCCAATGGAGCTATCCACCTATTTCCGCATCAACTCTCCTGATACAGGCCAATTTGAGCGCACGCTCATCATTGCCGAAGAGAGCTCATACGTGAGTTACCTCGAGGGCTGTACGGCGCCGATGCGTGATATTAATCAATTGCACGCAGCAGTTGTTGAGCTAGTCGCCTTGGATGACGCCAAGATCAAATATTCCACCGTACAAAACTGGTATCCCGGTGACGAGGACGGTCTAGGCGGGATCTATAACTTTGTGACCAAGCGCGGCGAGTGCCGTGGCGAGCGTTCGCACATTTCTTGGACGCAGGTAGAAACAGGCTCTGCGATTACTTGGAAATACCCCAGTGTGGTTTTACGTGGTGATGACTCTGTTGGCGAATTTTACTCAGTAGCCCTCAGTAATCACCGCCAGCAGGCCGATACCGGTACCAAGATGATTCATATGGGCAAAAACACTACCAGCACCATTATTTCCAAAGGGATTTCCGCTGGTCGCGGCCTAAATACCTATCGAGGTCTTGTTCGTATCGCACCTACAGCAGAAAATGCGCGCAACTTTACCCAGTGTGACTCATTGCTCATTGGCAAGACCTGTGCAGCGCATACTTTCCCTGTGGTCGAAGCACAAAACCCGACCGCTAATGTAGAGCACGAGGCCACCGCTTCGCGCATTGGCGAGGACCAATTGTTCTATGCCATGCAGCGTGGTATTAGTGCCGAAGATGCCGTATCTATGATTGTAAATGGCTATTGCCAAGAAGTTATCAAAGAATTGCCCATGGAGTTCGCTGTAGAAGCGCAAAACCTGCTAGGGCTCAGCCTCGAAGGCAGTGTTGGTTAAGGAGTATTATTCAATGTTAAATATCAAAAACCTCAAAGCGTCCGTTGACGGTAAAGACATCCTGAAAGGCGTAAACCTCCAGGTCAAACCCGGTGAGGTTCACGCCCTAATGGGCCCTAATGGCTCTGGTAAGAGTACCTTGGCACAGGTTTTGTCTGGCCGTGAAGACTACGAAGTCCAAGGTGGTACTGTAGAGTTTCTAGGCCAAGACCTGCTCGATATGGACATCGAGGAAAGAGCTCGCCGTGGTTTGTTTATGGCGTTTCAATACCCTGTAGAGATTCCCGGTGTGTCTAATGCATACTTTTTGCGCACTGCTTTGAATGCTGTACGTAGAGAGCGTGGCCTGCCAGAACTAGATGCTATTGATTTCCTCAAGCTGGTCAAAGAAGAGATGGCCTCCGTAGGCATGAGCGAACAGTTTTTGCATCGCTCTGTTAATGAGGGTTTTTCGGGTGGCGAAAAAAAACGCAACGAAATCCTCCAAATGACCTTGCTAGAGCCAAAGCTGGCAATCTTGGACGAAACTGACTCTGGGCTTGATATTGATGCCCTCCGCGTGGTTTCAGAAGGGGTCAACAAATTGCGTTCTCCAGAACGCTCGATGTTGGTGATTACTCACTATCAGCGTCTATTGGATTACATTGTGCCGGACTACGTACACGTGATTCACAAAGGACGTATTGTACGTTCCGGTGATGCCTCCCTCGCCAAAGAGCTAGAAGAGCATGGGTATGGCTGGATTGCAGAGCAAGCAGAAAAAGGAGCAACAGTATGAGCACATTACCAACTTGGGTGAAAGACTATGCGCAAGCTTACGAGCAGCGTGTTAGCACTCAGCCTTGGGTCAATGAGCTCCGTCAAGCAGCACTTGAACGCTTTGCCACCGAGGGTTGGCCTTCACGTAAAATCGAAGCTTGGCGTCACACCTCCATGTTACCCATGGAGCAGCGTAGCTTTGAAACCGCCTTCGAGGAATTTGACCGCGCTGCAGTAGACGAGCGTGTCAACAAGCTCAAAGAAATTGATCCCCAAGGCTACTGGGCAGTATTTATTAACGGTCAATTTGATGAGCAGTTATCCCATGTCCAAGGGTTTAACCCCAAAGGGACCTGTGTCAATGTGAGCGAAATGTTGGCCAGTGATGACGCGCAGGTGCAAAAGCGCATTCAGGATAAATGGGGCCAGGCCAGTGATGGCTTTACTACCCAGGCTTTGAATTTAGCATTTGCTAACCAAGGCATGTATGTGCATGTACCTGCTGGCGTCGAGGTCCAAGAGACCTTGCATATCGTGCATGTGCATGCTCAAGAAAATGCTGCTACCTTTAGCCGTAGTATCTTTGATGTCGCGGACAATGCACACCTCAAAGTGGTTGAGCATCACGTCAGCACGGTCGAAGAAACGGGCTTGAATAACAGTATGAGTCGTGCTTGGGTTGGCGCGCATGGTAATTTGTTCCATTTGCGTTTACAGCAAGAAAACATTCAAACTGTTCACTTGTCCGGATTGCAAGCATTTCAGGAAAAGGATTCTCATCTAGAGACTCACTCTCTGTCGCTAGGAGCAGGCCTGGGCCGCAGCGAAATCGAGACTAATTTTGATGGCGAAAATGGTTATGCGCTATTAAATGGCCTCTATTTCGTCGATGGGCGTCGTCATATTGATCATAATACCGTGATGAACCATAACGTCCCGCATTGCCTTAGTCATGAGTATTTCCGTGGCATTATGGATGACCGTGGACGCGGTGTCTTTACGGGTCGCATTCGCGTTGCCGAAGGGGCCGACGGGACAGACGCTATTCAGCGTTCCGATAGTCTGCTGCTGGCCAAGATGGCACGCGCAGATACACGTCCCGAGCTGGAAATCTTTGCTGATGACGTCAAGTGCGCGCACGGGGCTACCGTAGGTAAGCTGGATGAAGACAGCCTCTTTTATCTACGTACGCGTGGCCTTAGCGCCGAGCAAGCACGTGATCTGTTGATTTACGCTTTTGCTACCGAGGTGCTCGACAGAATCCAACCAGAACACCTCAGAAATGCTGTCACCCAAGGCGTACAACAGTTGTTGCCGGGTGGCTTGGAGATTGCTCAGGAGCAATTATGAGCACAGCCGCTTCAAGCACAGTGCGCGAGCCGATCTTAGATCGGCGCGCCGATTTTCCAATATTCGAGCACCCCGTTAGGGGCAAGCCTTTAGTCTATTTAGATAATGGGGCGACGACGCAAAAGCCACAGCAGGTCATAGAGGTCGAATCCAAGTTCTATACAGAGCACAATGCCAATATACATCGTGGTGTGCATTGGCTGTCACAGTATGCGACTGATTTATATGATCAAGCACGTGCGACTGCACAAAAGTTTATACATGCTGCACGTCCCGAAGAGATTGTCTTTACTCGCGGCACCACCGAGGGGATTAACTTGGTGGCTTATAGCTGGGGCATGGAAAATCTCAAAGAAGGGGACGAGATATTACTGACCGAGCTCGAGCACCACTCGAACATTGTACCGTGGCAGTTGGTAGCAAAACGCACAGGTGCAGTAATCAAGGTCGCTCCTGTGCTTGATTCCGGCGCTTTAGATTTAGATGCATTCTACGATAGCATCAATGAGCGCACGCGATTCGTAGGGATCGTACATGTCTCTAATGCATTAGG
>DATGSS010000059.1:0-7036 GCA_035302345.1 Paenalcaligenes sp. | reverse complement strand
GGCCCCGAACCCACCACATCATCAGTATTACGAGGATGATTCCTCATATCTTGCCCATCGTCATAGATGTGTTTGGGCATGATAGGACTCAATGCCGGTGACAGGGCCACTAATAGAGCTGGGTGAGGTTGCGACAGTTTGAATACGGCAGTGTGCGGGTCAGGGGTTTCTATCTCGTCGACCACATCAAACATCCCTTTAAACGGATGATGTTCTTTGACCACCATGATTGAAAAAGCCACGTCCTCTGAGGTGACCGGCTCACCATCATGAAATACCGCGTCATCGCGTAGTTTGACGGTAAATGTTTTACCATCTTCGGACCATTCCCACTCAGTCGCTAGATAGGGCTGTGGATTCCACTCATCGTCATAACGCAGCAAACTGGCAAATAGCTGTGCAGCTGGAATGGCTGTGGCCATGCCTGATTGCAGTGCGCTGTTTAAATGGCGCGGAGACTGAAACATGCCTAACCGCAATGTACCGCCATGGGTCTGTGCCTGCACCCAAGCCGAGCCAAGCACAAAACTAAATAATGTGAACACGACCGCGAAAAGTCGCTTTGATCTATGGATCATGGGGCGCCCCCCTCCTCTTTTTGATTGTGTGCGCGGTTATTGTTGTTATACGCCGAGCTTTTTTATTTCTTGGCTGGATTTCACGATCACAACTTAAACCACAACAAAAAACCTCATATTTAATGAGTCCTAAAAGGATAATACAGGAAAATGACCTGAATTCTTATTTTTTCAATATGAATTGTCTCGAAATTCATTTGTTATGGACGCTCATTTGAGCGCCTCCTAACGCTCTCATGCGTAAATGAACAGGCACTGATGGGTCTTTGTTACCCCCCACCAATGCCATATTGTGGGCTTAGGAGAACACCTCAAATAAACCTGCGGCCCCCATACCACCGCCGATACACATGGTCACGACCGCCCATTTGGCACCACGACGGCGGCCTTCGAGTAAAACATGACCTGTCTGACGGGCACCGGTCACACCAAAAGGGTGACCAATAGAAATAGATCCCCCGTTGACGTTCAGACGCTCCATGGGGATGCCCAGCTCACGCTGGCAGTACAGCACCTGCGAGGCAAAGGCCTCGTTGAGCTCCCATAGATCAATGTCATCGACGGTCAGACCATGGCGTTTGAGCAATTTGGGAACGGCATAAACCGGGCCAATACCCATTTCGTCAGGGGCGCAGCCTGCGACCGCAAAACCATGAAATGCACCTAATGGTTCTAGATTGGCGCGTTCAGCTTCCTTGGCCTCCATCACCACACAAGCGGCTGCGCCGTCTGCCAGTTGAGAGGCATTGCCCGCAGTGATGAATTTGTCCTCGCCCATGATGGGTTTCAGCCCCGCCAACGCCTCGAGGGTAGTTGAGGGGCGGTTACAGTTATCGGTATCTGCAGTGACCTCTTGTTCATGGCTTTCACCGGTTTCGCGGTCGGTGACACGCATGGTGGTCTGTACCTGGATGATCTCGTCTGCATAGCGCCCTTCGCGTTGGGCCGCTGCGGTCAACTGCTGGCTGCGCAGTGCGTATTCGTCCTGATCTTCGCGGCTGATCCCATAGCGCGCTGCCACAATGTCTGCCGTCTCGATCATGGGTAAATACAGCTGTGGCAAATCTTTGATCAACTGGCTGTCTTTAGAGTTTTCATCGTCCCGAGTGCGCAGCAATGAGCAGCTTTCGACGCCACCCGCTACTACCGGGCCCGATTCCTCGAGCACGACACTGGCAGCAGCGTTGGCCACTGCCTGCAGGCCCGATGAGCAAAATCTATTGACTGTTGCCCCGGCCACACTCAGTGGCAGGCCGGCACGTAAAGCCGCCTGGCGGGCGACGTTACGCCCGGTCGTGCCTTCGGGATAACCACAGCCTAAAACAACATCTTCGATGGTTTGGGGGTCAATGCCTGCGCGCTCGACCGCAGCACGAATAGCAAAGGCCGCCAACGTAGGCCCCTGGGTAATATTGAGCTCCCCACGACCCGCCTTGGTCAGTGGGGTACGTGCTGTCGAGACAATCACCGCTTGGCGTGTCATAGCAATCTCCGTTTTTAAATGGGTAGGATTATTTCTGGTTAGCAATATCGGCGGGCAGTTCCAACAGACTCAGGTGGTCATCCTTAGAGCCAAAGCGCGCATCGCAGCACAAGAGTTTGCGGTAGTAATGCCCCACCGGGTACTCATAAGCCATGCCCATGCCACCATGGACTTGGATGCCCTCGCCACCCACATAACGAGCACTTTGGCCAATGATATATTTAGCCAAACTCAGATCTCGTTGGGCCTGCTCATCACCCGCAGCAGCCTTATCGGCTTGGATGGCCGTCAAAATAGCCATCGAACGGGCGCGTTCGGTCGCGATTTGCATGTCGACAAAGCGATGCTGCAATACCTGTTGTGCGGCCAACGGCTTGCCAAATTGTTTTCGCTCGTGCAAGTACTGACGACATATTTGTAGTATCCGATCCATCGCCCCTAGAGCCTCGCCGCAGGTGGCTGATAATCCTCTGTACACGGCTTGTAGCAACAGCTCTTTGGCCTGTGCACCGGTCGCCAAACACGCGCTAGCAGGTGCGTTGGTAAAGACGATGTCAGCGACATGACTGCCATCCGCCAGGGTGGTCCCGGTACGACTCACACCGTCGCTATCAGCAGCCACCAGGTACAAACCCAGCTCGCCCTCGTGTACCGCAGACACAATCAACCACTGGGCGCCGGCCCCGTTATCAACGAGTATTTTTTTACCATTAATTAATGCCACCCCTTGTGCGCCGTCACGAGTCGCGGTCGTCGCGCATTCAGTAGGGGCAAAGCCGCGGGGTTTTTCTGCCCAGGCCAATGCAACCGTTTGTTGACCAGCGATGACCTCAGTCAAAATACTATTGACCTGAGCATCATCTGCGCCTTGGGCCAGCAGGGGCGCAGCCACAATCGCTGTCGACAGCAAGGGCTCGATATTCAGGGCAGCCCCGGCCCCTTCCATCAATAAAAATGCTTCTTGGGGGCCCAGGCCCAAACCGCCATGGTCTTCAGAAACCATGAACCCCAACCAGCCCAACTCGGCCATATTTTGCCAAATGGCTGGATCAGGAAAATCCGTACGTTGAATTCGCTCGAGGAAAAACTCAAAGGTGTAGTCCGCTGCAAAATAGTCGAACACACTGGAGCGAATCATCTCTTGTTCATCTGAATAGGTAAGATTCATTGGGGATCCTTTGCACTAGTTGAGTCGACTTTTAGCGATGATGTTGCGCTGAATTTCCGAGCTACCGCCATAGATGGTAGCCACACGGTTAAAGAGGTGATCACCCATCAGGCCGTGGGCCGTGGTTTCACCGATCGGCGACTGACTATGACGCCCGGTATAGACCACGCCATAATGACCTGCTAAGTCCAGCAACAGCTCGGTCAGGGCTTGGCAAATCTCAGAGCCCTCGATTTTCAACATGGCCGAATCCGCAATATCAAAGCCTAATTCGGGACGATAGTTGGACAACACCCGTAACTCGGTGAGCTCTAGCGCGCGTAAACGGGCCTCGATCTGAGCCAGGCGCAGCTGATACAACGGATTATCGATGGGGCGCTCGCCACTGGCATCAGGATGCGCGGCCAACACATAGGCCCGCTGTAGTTGCATGCGCGAACGACCCACACGGGCAATCATGGCGCGCTCGTGACCCAGTAGGAATTTGGCATAGGTCCAGCCTTTGCCATCTTCACCGACTAGATTTTCCTTGGGTACTTTGACGTCATTGAAAAAGACCTCGCAAATGCTGTAGCCCTCGTCAATGGTGCGCACGGGTTGAACCTCGACCCCAGGGCTATCCATATCCAACAATAAAAAGGAAATGCCTGTTTGTGGACGATCAGTTTCCTGGGTACGCGCTAGACAGAACATCTTGTCAGCAAAACGACCGTGCGTGGTCCAAGCCTTTTGTCCATTGAGTAAATAGTGATCGCCTTTATCCTCGGCACGGGTACGCAACGAGGCCAAGTCAGAACCCGCATTAGGCTCGGAAAACCCTTGGCACCACCAGGTGTCTGATTTGAGGATGTTGGGCAAATACTCATCCTTTTGCTCTTGAGAGCCAAAGGTATAAATCACCGGACCCACCATCGAGATTCCAAAGGGAATGGTCTCAGGGGCGCACTGCAGGGCCAACTCATGCGCAAAAATACGCTGCTTGGCCAGACTCCAGCCCGTACCCCCGTACTCAACCGGCCAAGCTGGGGCTATCCAACCTTGGCGATACAGGTGTTTTTGCCAATCGACATACTCGTGTTTTTCTAGTTTTTCCCCATAGAGGATTTTGCGCTGAACGCTCTCGGGCAGATGCGCCTGAGCAAATTCGCGTACTTCTTGGCGAAAGGCCTGCTCCTCTGGGCTGATATCAAGATTCATCGTCATAGTTCATGCTTTTTTAAATAGGTAAAAAAGAGGCTGTGGGTGAGATATTGATGGATATATCCGGGAGAAACTCCGCAGCGACGTCATTCACCACAGCGGGAATATCATCCAAACGCTGTTCTACATCTTGTAAATTGCCAGCAATCGCCAAAGCCATCAAGCCCGCATGACTACCTACCTCGGCATTTGTTAAAGCAAATGAAAAAGAAGCCCTATCCACGTTTTGCAAACGATGCGAATACACAAAACCCCGATTGCGCGCATCGGCGACAATATTAAGTACCTCGCGCAGGGTTTGTACGGGGATATTTTCTTTGTCCTCGGCCAAGCAATACGCCGCCAAAGCACAAATCTCGTCCTCTGGGAGCTGAGTCAAAATGGCATAACCCAGCCCCGTCCCAATCAGCGGGCGCACCACCCCGATAGGCACCTGGTCCTTACGATCACGAGTGCCGTACATCACGTGTGCGTATTGCACGTGATGCCCAGTACGCTGCCCCAACACAATGGTCAGTTTTAACTCTTCACACAAAGCACGCATGGCCAAACGCAAATTACTGCGCGGCAGCAGGCTGTCATGAACCCAGCCACCCAGCATGTTTAAACGCAAACTGGGCATAAAAGTTTTATCGACAGGGTTTTGACAGATATAGCCCATACGCAGCAATGTCTGGACCAACATCCACGCACTAGACTGCGGGATTTCGCTAATACGCACGAGATCCGCTAGGCTGATGGGCTCTTCGAGCTGTTCAAAAATTTCAAAAAGCTCGAGTACCCGCTGGGCCGATTTCACCGAGCGCACCCCTAGATCTCGGGTGTGATCTTTAATCGAAGGATCGGGCAACTCAAGTTTGCGATGCGAGCGTGACATAGTGCTAAAAATTAATCCATAGTGATGTTGTTCTTTTCTGCCAAATCAGACCAGAGCTGAATATCATTGGCAAAAAACTCTTTAAAGGCCTCTGTATCACTACCGACAGGAACCAGATTGAGCCCAACCAAACGCTTTTGTATTTCAGGGTCTTTAACGGCGTCTTGTACGAGCTGCTCCATACGCTCAACTGCCTCGGCAGGGGTGTCTTTAGCTGCAAACACACCAAACCAACCCCCAAAATCAAAGTCCTCAAAACCTAACTCCTCGGCTGTGGGTGTATCCGGCAGCGTTGACATGCGCTCGCCCCCTGTACCACTGACAGCCAATACCCGAACCCGATCAGAATCCAAATGGGGTAGGGCCGAACCTATATCAGGAAAAGCAAAGCTGACCACACCGCCCAACACGTCTGTCATCATAGGTGCTGCGCCTTTGTAGGGAATATGCTCGGCGCTGGTATCAGTGACTAATTTGAATTGCTCACCTAAAAACTGCCCGGTAGAGCCATAGCCATATGAACCATAGCTATGTTCATTGGGCTCCGCTTTGAGCAAATCAACCAGCTCTTGCACGGTATTGACATCAGCCATCGAGGGGTTGACTACCCATACATTAGACGAGCGAGCGACCAACGAGACGGGAATAAAGTCCTCTTCCACATCATAGGGTAGTTCTGTTGTGGTGGTGGCTGGGAATTGTGACATCAGCGTAAAACCCAGCATAAAGGTATAGCCATCTTTAGGGGCGTTCAAGAGCGCATTGGCACCAATCACTCCGGAACCACCGGGGCGGTTTTCAACCACAACCGGTTGGCCTGCTTGATCTGAAATGTGCTTACCGATCAAACGCGCCACAGTATCTGCACCGCCGCCAGCAGCACTGGGGACATACATTTGAATGGCGCGATTAGGCCAGTCACTATCGGCTGCAGCAGGCATTCCAAAAGCCATTGCTGCCGCGGATAAAGCCGCGGCGATAAAATTGCGTTGATTAAATTTCAGCATGTTTTTCTCCTCACTAAAACAGCCCTCATTGGCTGTAATTACAGTTGGTGCGCCATGGACGCTATATGCTCTTGCGCCATGCGTTGCACCTCGTTGCGTAAAACCTTTCCATTGGTGGCCAGCGGTAGATGCTCGACGAACACCACATGCTGCGGCCTTTTATAGGGGGTTAATCGTTCTCGGGTAAATTCACCTAATGCTTGTTCACCCAGGCGGTGTCCGGGCTTAAGCACAATAAATGCAGCGATCCGCTCTTCGGTTTCTAAATGCACCCCAACCACACAGGAATAATGCACGGCCGGATGCGCATTGAGCGCAGCCTCGACCTCGGTCGGATACACATTAAAACCGGAGCGAATGATGAGCTCTTTGAGGCGCCCCTTAATAAAAAGCGCGCCATCAGGCCCCTCGGATACTAAGTCCTCAGTACGCAGCCACCCCTCAGAGTCCAAAACTCGGGCTGTTTCTTGGGGATTTTTGTAATAGCCCTGCATAATATTGGGGCCGCGCACCAGTAGCTCGCCCACTTCGCCAGCTGCCACTGACTGACCCTGTTCGTCAACGATGCGATAATCCACCCCGGGAATGACATAACCCACACTGAGGTCATCACGACGCTGCCGATAAGGCACCATAGTGATGGTGGGCGAGGCCTCGGTCAGACCATAGCCATTGTTGATGGGTTCTTTGAATAAACTTTCAATACTGTTTTTCAACGATGGA
>DATGSS010000058.1:0-36963 GCA_035302345.1 Paenalcaligenes sp. | reverse complement strand
TACCAGCTTTAATGCCATGCTCAAACGGTGCTTGGCGCTTCCTCCCGTTGCCAGATCGTGCCAAACACAAACAAAAAAAAGCCCGCAATTACGCGGGCTTAGCGGCATTTCATGCCATCAGGTGCCTGGCTGTGCCAGACGCGGAATCATTCCCACTCTATTGTTGCGGGCGGTTTGCTCGAAACATCATAAACCACTCTATTAATACCCCGCACTTCATTAATGATTCGGCTTGATACTTTCTTTAAAAGCTCATGCGGTAAAGGAGCCCAATCTGCTGTCATAAAATCTATTGTTTGCACTGCTCGTAGCGATACCACATACTCATAGGTGCGTGCATCTCCCATGACCCCTACGCTTTTAACAGGTAAAAAGACGGTAAAAGCCTGCGATGTCAGGTCATACCAGCTGCGGCCGCTGTCCTCATCAATAGCCTGACGCAGTTCTTCTATAAAAATGGCATCTGCACGTCGTAATAGTTCGGCATATTCGCGTTTAACCTCACCTAGGATCCGCACTCCTAACCCAGGACCAGGAAACGGATGGCGATACACCATTTCTGCGGGCAGACCCAGCTCAATACCCAAATGGCGTACCTCGTCTTTAAATAGTTCGCGCAGCGGTTCTAATAACTTTAGATTCAGTGTTTCTGGCAGGCCCCCCACGTTGTGATGAGATTTGACCCCCCCTTTGCCAGTTTGGGTGTTTACAGATTCAATGACATCAGGATAAATCGTACCTTGGGCTAACCAGCGTGCATCGGTCAGTTTTTGTGCTTCCTCTTGGAATACATCAACAAAAAGCCCACCAATTATTTTGCGCTTTTCTTCTGGATCTTGTATGCCTTCTAACTGCAAAAACAATCGCTCACTGGCATCTACATGGATAATATTCATGCCAAAGTGCTCACCAAACTGAGCCATGACCTCTTGTGCTTCATTAAGACGCAACAAACCATGATCCACAAAAACACAGGTCAATTGGTCACCAATCGCACGATGGATTAATAAAGCTGCAACCGATGAATCTACCCCGCCAGAAAGCCCTAATATGACCTGCTCATCACCCACTAGACTGCGGATTTCCTTGATGCGCTCTTCTACGAAATTAGGCATGGTCCAATCGCCAGCACAACCACAAATATCTACCACAAAACGGCGTAAAATTTGCGCTCCTTGGATGGTATGTGTGACCTCGGGGTGAAATTGAACACCATAGATATGGCGCTCTTTATTGGCAATACCAGCGATCGGGCAAGTAGATGTAGACGCCATCAACACAAAGTCATTGGGCAACTCAGTGACCTGATCTCCGTGACTCATCCAGACATGCAGTAACCCATGCCCCTGTTCATTGCGCTCATCTTGGATACCATCCAACAGCGGAGTATGACCACGTGCCCGCACAGTCGCAGAACCAAACTCTCGATTTTGACTGCCCTCGCAATGGCCTCCAAAATGTTGGGCGATTAGCTGCATCCCATAACAGATCCCCAAGATAGGTAAAGCTAGATCAAAAATAGCAGTGTCTAATTTTGGGGCATCGCTATCATAAACAGAGGCATGGCTGCCAGAAAGTATGATTCCCTTTAACTGCGGTAGAGCTTGGATTTTCTGGACGGATGTTGTTCCTGGCAATATTTCACAATAAACCCCAGCCTCGCGAATGCGCCGCGCTATTAATTGCGTGAATTGCGATCCAAAATCTAAAATTGCAATGCTTTGATGCTGTTCGACAGTCATATCATCCCATGCCTTTGAGTATTTTTGCCCTATTAAGGCCTAAAACAAAAAGGCTGGCAACGAAGAATGTGGCCAAGCCATCTAAAACCCGTTACCAGCCCTAAATTTAAAAGCTAACCCCTATCTCTAACCTACGCGGTAGTTGGGCGCCTCTTTGCTGATTTGAACATCGTGAACGTGCGACTCGCGGTAGCCGGCAGCGGTCACCTCGATGAATTTAGCATTGTCATGCCAGGTTGGAATATCACCCGCACCGCAATAACCCATTGATGCGCGTACACCACCAGTAAGCTGATGAATAATAGCAATAACACTGCCTTTGTAGGGCACGCGGCCCTCGATCCCCTCGGGGACGAGCTTATCGGCGCTGCTGCCGGATTCTTGGAAATAACGGTCAGCAGACCCATCCACCATGGCACCAATACTGCCCATACCGCGATACGCTTTATAGGAACGGCCTTTGTATAGGACAACCTCGCCGGGGGCCTCTTCGGTACCTGCAAACATACCGCCCATCATGCAGGTAGATGCCCCTGCGGCTAGAGCCTTGGCGACATCACCAGAAAAGCGTATACCACCATCAGCGATCAGTGGAACGCCAGTACCTTTGAGAGCCTTGGAAACATCGTCAATGGCAGATACCTGCGGCATGCCTACCCCAGCGATTACACGTGTTGTGCAAATAGAACCAGGGCCGATACCGACCTTGACCGCATCAGCGCCTACCTCGTAGAGTGCACGTGCAGCATCGCCTGTAGCAATATTGCCGCCAATCACTTGGACAGCAGGATAATTTTCTTTGATCCAGCGCACCCGATCAATGACACCCTTGGTGTGACCATGCGCAGTATCCACAACAATAGCGTCGACACCTACTTTGACCAGCGCATCTACACGGGCCTCGGTATCCCCGGCTACACCAACTGCGGCGGCTACACGTAATTGACCAAACTGATCTTTAGAGGCACGGGGGTGTTCGGTGCTTTTGAGAATATCTTTGACCGTTGCCAAGCCGCGCAATTGAAAGTCATCATTCACTATCAGTACGCGTTCTAGGCGATGCTCATGCATCAAGGACTGCGCCTGTTCCAGGGTGGCCCCTTCGCGCATGGTGACCAGACGGTCTTTGGGTGTCATGACCTTGTGTAGGGGTAGGTCCAAGCGCTCTTCGAAGCGCAAATCGCGGTTGGTCACAATACCCACGAGCTCATTGCCTTGAACTACAGGTAGACCAGAAATACCGTGTTGTTTTTGTAGCTCAATCGCATCGCGTACTGTCATATCAGGCGATACAGTCACTGGGTCAATCACGATGCCAAACTCGTGCCTTTTGACGCGTGAAACTTCGCTGGCCTGACTGTCGATACTCATGTTTTTATGGATCACCCCGATTCCACCTTCGCGTGCCATGGCAATGGCAAGCTTGGACTCGGTAACCGTATCCATAGCTGCAGAAACAAGGGGGATATTTAGCTGAATATCGCGCGTGAATTGAGACTGAAGATTGGTTTCGTGAGGAAGGACTTCAGAATAAGCAGGCACTAACAAGACGTCGTCGAATGTTAGTGCTTTCTGTACTAAGTGCATTGTATTCGCTCCAGCCAAAACAAGATTATACGCGAAAACTTTTAATCAATCCAGAGTCGCGCGTTGTAAAAAAAGCGCATCCATGGGGTCAGACCACCATCTGCACGTTGTGCTCCGCCCTCATCTGCTGCCCCCCAGCGTTTTGGCGCCCAAGACAGCATCACGTTACGTATGCTGCGCTCGGGATGTGGCATTAACAAGGTAATGCGCCCGTCATCATTACTTAGCCCTGCAATTCCCTGAGGACTGCCGCAAGGATTAAATGGGTAGTGTTCAGTCGCCTTGCCCTGCCCATCCGCGTATCTGAGGGCTATATGAGCATGATCGAGGCTGCCTTGGTATTCAAAATCTGCGCGCCCAGCAGCATGTGAGACGACAACAGGTAACCGAGCCCCTTGGAATCCTTGTAAAAATATAGACGGTGAATTCTCAACATTAACCATCACCAATCGGGCCTCATATGCTTGTGAAATATTTTCACTAAACGCCGGCCAATGTTCTGCGCCGGGGATAATTGATTGCAAATGCGTGAGCATCTGACAACCATTACTAATACCCAAAGTAAAACTATCATTGCGCTGGAAAAAGGCCTCGAACTGATCGCTTAGCATAGCGTTATACAAGATCGATTTGGCCCATCCTTGCCCTGCACCTAGTACATCCCCATAGCTAAAGCCACCTACTGCTACCAAGCCCTTGAAATCTGCTAGCTGTTGGCGGCCCGTTAGTAAATCAGTCATGGGCACATCAACCGCTTGGAAACCGGCTTGGTCAAAGGCCCATGCCATTTCTGCTTGACTACCAATGCCTTGGTCTCTAAGCACTGCAACTCGTGGGCGGGCACCAGCATTTATATAGGGTGCCGCAATGTTTTCTTGTGGATTAAAGTCAACATCAACGGATAACCCGGGTAAGTCTGCCTGCTGCCATAGCTCGTATTCTGCTTGGGCTGTCTCGGGATTGTCCCTACGGCGGGACATCTCATAGCTGAAACGAGCCCAATGTTTAGAAAGCTCTGTCCATGGTTGTCTATAGATAAAGCTACCGTCACGGAAAATCGTGAATAGATCGCTGTCGCTGTGCGCACCTATCACATGACTATGTTGTGATAAGCCCCATTCGCGTAGTTGCTGCATTACGTGATCTCGTTTGTCAGCGGGGACCTGAATCACACCACCCAGCTCTTCGTTAAAGAGCGCGGTGATCGTGTGTTCATCCCGTTGTACTTCGACCTGCTCAGGGCGAATTTTATAATCACCCCAGTCTTGGCTATAAGGATCAATGGTTAGCATATCGATATTCAAAGCGACCCCAGTGCGCCCTGCAAATGCCATCTCGGCCACCGTTGCTAACAGCCCACCATCAGAACGATCGTGATAGGCCCAGATGAGACCTTGGTCATTCAGAGCTCGGATGGCTTGGCAATACTTGAGCAATAATTGCGCATCATCAATATCAGGTGTTTGCCCGCCTGCTTGGTCATAGACCAGGCTCAGTACCGAACCAGCCATGCGCTGTTGACCCTGGCCTAAGTCAATCAGGATCAGCACACTGTCACCTTGGTCAGTGCATAAAGCTGGCGTTAATGTTTGACGTACATCTGCAACTTGGGCAAAGGCTGTTACCACCAATGACACCGGAGAAACCACCTCGAAATCTTGGCGGTCTTGGCTCCAGTTAGTGCGCATAGACAAAGAGTCTTTGCCCACAGGAATGGATAGGCCGAGCTCTTGGCACCACTGGCTGACTGCCTGAACAGTGTCGTACAAAGCAGCGTCTTGAGCATCGCCGCCACAGGCAGCCATCCAATTAGCTGATAGTTTGATATCACGAAAATCTTTGACGTCAGCGGAAATAAGATTAGTTAGTGCCTCGGCAACAGCTAATCGCCCTGACGCAGGGGGGTTATAAATAGCCACGGGGCTGCGCTCGCCCATTGCCATGGCCTCGCCGCGCACTGTCTGAAAATCTGCGAGTGTCACTGCGCTGTTTGCTACAGGCACCTGCCAAGGCCCCACCATTTGATCCTGTGCTACCAAACCGCCGGCATTACGATCACCAATGGTTATGGCAAAACTTTTGCTTGCCACTGTAGGATGACTCAGGACGCGCTCCATCGCGTCCGTTAACTCGACGATCGTCCAATCAGGTTGCAGTTTAATAGGTTCGCCACGGGTAACATCACGAACCATGCCAGGTGCCTTGCCCAGCAGTAAATTCAAAGACATATCCACGGGGTCGGGCTCGTATGGGGGCTTTGCTTGGGCAGCAATACCGTCCGGTAAATCTACCCCCCAGGTCACTCGCAGTTGACGCTCTTCTGTGGCCACACCTACGACCGCCCATGGGCAACGCTCTCGCTCGGCAATTGCTTTGAACCGCTCTAGATCGTTGGGCAAGATTGCGAGCACATAGCGCTCTTGGGATTCATTGCACCATATCTCTGCAAAGGACAGCCCCTCTTCATCAACGGGCACCAAGGACAATTCAAAAATTGCACCTCGCTGTGCATCATCAACTAACTCGGGGAAAGCATTAGACAATCCCCCGGCACCCACATCATGGATTGCCAACACAGGGTTTTGCCCGCCTAGCTGCCAGCAGCGATCGATGACCTCTTGGGCACGGCGTTGCATTTCTGGATTACCACGTTGCACCGAATCAAAGTCTAATTCTTCGGCGCTAACCCCAGCGGTCACACTGGAAGTCGCCCCACCCCCCATGCCGATCCGCATTCCTGGGCCACCTAGTTGGATTAACAGCGCCCCCACAGGCAAAGGATCTTTATGGGTTTGTTGGTCATCAATGGCACCTAACCCCCCAGCAATCATGATGGGTTTGTGGTAACCCCAATAAACATCGCCCACCTGTTGCTCAAAGCTACGCAAATAACCCAGTACATTGGGGCGTCCAAATTCGTTATTAAAACTAGCACCCCCGATAGGTGCCTCTTGGAGCACCTGATAGGCATTAGCCATGCGTGACGGAAAACCGATAGCACTGTGCTCCCAGGGCTGTTCGGCATTGGGAATACACACATGAGAAACTGTAAACCCAGTCAAGCCTGCTTTGGGACCTGCGCCTTTTCCTGTCGCCCCCTCGTCCCGAATTTCACCCCCAGCACCAGTAGCTGCGCCTGGAAAAGGAGAAATAGCAGTGGGATGATTATGGGTCTCGACTTTCATCAGAGTATGCATCACACGTTTTTCTGCGTGATACTCGGCCCAGCGCGTTTCATCCAAGCTAGGATAAAAAATCTCAGCCTCGCCCCCTTGCATGATTGCTGCATTATCAGCATAAGCCACTACAGTACGTTCGGGCTGCGCCGCATGGGTGTCGCGGATCATATCAAACAGGGATTTGTCTTGAGCCTGACCATCAATGACCCAACTAGCATTAAATATTTTGTGTCGACAATGCTCGCTATTGGCCTGAGCAAACATAATTAGCTCAATATCGTGTGGATTACGCCCTTTTTCTTTAAATGCCGCGACTAAATAATCAATCTCATCCTCGGAAAGCGCTAACCCCATTTGTTCATTAGCCTCTACCAAGGCTGCCCGACCTTGTTCGAGCACATCCACACTCACCATGGTCGGACGCGTCCGCGGTGCAAATAGTCGCTGCCCATCAAAATCCACATCGACCACCGTTTCAGTCATTCGGTCGTGGATAAGCCCGGCCAACTGCTTTTGCTGCTCGGGACTTATACGGGTTCCTTTGAGCCACCCCCTTTCCAAGGTAAAAACAAATCGCAGGCCACGCTCAACACGCTGTACATGTTTGATACCGCAATTTTTAATAATCTCCATTGCCTTGCTCGACCATGGAGAAATACTGCCCAAACGTGGAATAACACGCATTTGGATGGCATTTTTATCGATTTTCTGGGGCTCAAAGCCGTTTTGATCTTGGTTGAGTAAAGCTTGCAATCGTTGCCACTGGGCCGTCGGAATTTCTGCCGTATCGGTCTCGATAAAATACTCGGCAAATACTTGAACATTTGCCACGGGCAAATCCAGTGCCTGACAGTGTTGAATGATACGCTGCTCTTGGACAGTTGAATATTGAAGGGTGCCGGGGAGAATTTTGATGCTGGTCACGATATTGAATGAAGATAGGTCTGAAAAGGATAAACGGACGAATGGAATTTAAAAAGAGCCAAGCTCAAGCAGCATTTTAGCGCTAAAGCTGGGCTCGTTAGTGAATACATGTTGCTAAAAAGTCAGTATTACTAATCTTGTGGGGGCTGAAAAGGTTCATCAGGGTATTGGACCTCGAGTATTTCAAGCTCATCCACACCCGCGGGAGTACGTAAAGTCACGCTATCACCCTCGTGTGCACCCAGCAATGCGCGTGCCGCTGGAGAAATCCAACTGATCTTGCCATTTAATGGATCTGCCTCATCGACACCGACAATAGTCACCGTACGCTCTTCGTCATCGGTATTAATAAAGGTTACCGTGGCTCCAAAAAACACCTGGTCTCGATTAGGCTGCAGAGCTGCATCTACCACCTCGGCAATTTCTAAACGTTTGGTCAAAAAACGCAATCGGCGATCAATCTCGCGCAATCGTTTCTTGCCATAAATATAATCACCATTTTCAGACCGGTCACCATTCGATGCTGCCCAGCTAACAGTTTCTACCACCTGTGGACGCTCGGTATCGAGCAAATGGCGTAACTCGCCCCGCAACTGATGGTAGCCCTGGATGGTGATATAGTTTTTAGTGCCCTTGGGTAATTTGATGGCCTCGACTTCTACGTCGTCATCGTAATCCTGGGCGTCTTCGTTTACAAAAGCTTTACTCATCACAAACTCCTAGAGAACCCAATCATGCCACACTGGGGTCAAACCACGTGGCAAGGGAGGCGCCTTGCCAATATCCATACGCCCCTGTCGTGGCCAGTGAAAATCAGAACCACAAGAGGCCTCAAAACCAAAACGGCGTGCTACTGCCGCAAAGTGTGCATACTCGCGCTCAGGATGACTGCCTGTCACTACCTCGATACCCACGCCACCCATTTCTTTGAACTGCTGATAAAGCAAATCAAATTGTTGCTCAGTAAATTTATAACGGCCCGGATGAGCAATCACTGCTTTACCGCCGGCGTCGTTAATCCACTGCACTGACTCTTCGAGTGTCGCCCACTGCATGGGAACGTCAGCAGCTTTATTGTCACCTAAATAACGGCGAAAAACCTCTTTCATGTTTTTACTGTGACCATGATCAACTAAAAAACGAGCAAAATGAGTACGACTGACAAGTTCCGGATTGGTCGCATAGGATAAAGCCCCTTCGTAAGCACCCTCGATGCCTAACTCTTTTAAGCGTTCGCCCATACGTTGTGCACGCAAAGTTCGCCCTTGTCGCACCTTGGATAGTGCCTGTATTAAATCGGGATTGGAATAATCGATGCCCAAACCCACAATATGAACGGTTCTATCTAACCATGTCACAGAGACCTCGACCCCAGGTATAAACTGAATACCCAAAGACTCAGCGGCCTTTTGCGCGGGTGCCAAGCCCTCAACCTCATCGTGGTCGGTCAACGCCCACACATCCACGCCATGTGCATGTGCACGTTGGGCCACCTCTTCGGGGCTGAGGGTGCCATCTGAAACAGTAGAATGGGAATGTAAATCAACATTTAGCATAGAAAATCTCAACTGAATGCGGCATGGCCCCGATCACAGAGACTGTAAGCAGGGCTCAAACCGCATGTTTGTGATGCTCTACGCGCTGAGGAAATCCTCAATGAGCTGTAGCTCATCATCAAACAGTAAACTTGGGGCATGACCGGCTCGCTGCACCTCGTGGCCTTGTGCCAGAGGTTGCTCGGCCAGCATGCGCTCATAGGTATCTTTGGTCAATAAATCCGAATGCTGCCCACGCAGCACCAAAGTAGGAATACTCAAGCCTGCATATACCGACCATAAAAACTTTTGGCTCTCATCCATGGGGTAATCCAGACCACGCACAAAAGCTCGAATAATGGCTGGATCATAATGAGGCTGCCACCCCTCATTTGTTTGCACATAATAATGACGCGTATAAGCCGCCCACTGCTCGTCAGTTTCTAGACCAAAGCCAGTCCAGTGCTCACGAGCAAAGTTCTCTGCCTGCTCAAAGGTATCAAAGGTGGGCACCTGCTCGACATAGGATGCGATAGTTTTCAGACCACCCAAGGCAAGCTCGGGGCCAATATCATTTAACACCAACCTATCTAGGGGCAGTGTTTTTTGCCTGAGCCATTCTGGGGACAATGCATCCAGGCCTGTAACCTGCAGAGGACCGCGTGCTACCTGCATGAGCATATAAACAAAGGAAAGGGAAATCAGCCCCCCCATAGAAGTACCGACCCATGTAATACGACGCGGTTGCAAGCGCGCTATCAAGGTCGCAATATCGCCTACATATTGAGCAAAATTATAAAGATCGGGATCATCAAACCAATCCGATTGACCACGGCCGGCCATATCTGGACAAATCACCCGATAACGATCGCTAAAACGCTGTGCGAGCGCATCAAAGTCACGGCCATTGCGCGTTAGCCCATGCACACACAACATAATGTGATCATTATCCGCGTCACCCCACTCCCAAAACGCCATACGATGCCAGCCTTTTGGGTTTGTGCACAATACATAATCTAATCTGGGTGATTGCTCTGGTGCGCTAGAATCAGCCATAAATTTGCTCCATGGGTTTAAAACTGTCTATTGTAACGTACTTGAGATTATCTCTGCGCACTGACCATTAGATAAGCCTATGATCGAGCACAGCGCTCAGCACCAAAATTTAGATGTTGCCGTAGCGCCGTATTAGGTTGAACCCCCTGAGGATGGTGCCAATAACGTCGTTGATGCCAACGTTGTGCACGCCACGACAACCCAGAGGCACGTGAAATAAACCGTACTGCGCCCCAATCACGGGTATTTAATAATGCGATTTTTGCCTGTGACCAGATCTTTGACGTATCAGGATGTGGGTGGCCAAAACGATTCCACCATCCAACCCCAGCCACAGCATAGCAAGGCTGAGTAGCTGTCACTAACTCGGGCCCTGAGGCATGGCGAGACCCATGATGAGCAACCACTACCACCGATTGCTTGCGTAACCAACCCTGACGGTACATATGCCGTTCTTCCTCGGCATTGATGTCGCCTAACAGCAGTACACGGTCATGGGCTCCTGAGATCTCTAACACACAACTAGATGCGTTGCGCTGAGCGCTATTGACCCCGATGTCGGCCAAGGGCGTCAACGGCCATAAAAACCGAAAACGCACACCGTCTAATTCCCATTCTAACCCTTGTCGGCAAAATTTCAGCGCGGGCTGCTCATCTGCAAATATTAAATCATTTCGCAGACGCCTATTTTCTACTTGCCACCATGATAAAAAGGGAAAGCTGCCGTATAAATGATGCACAGGCATACTTTCCAAAACGCTACGCAGACCCCCAATATGATCTAGATCGGCATGGCTAATTATGATGCCCTCCAACTGCTTTATTCCCAAAGCCTGTAAATGAGGTAGAACGGTCCGCTGCCCTTCATCATGCAAAGGACTGCTACGCCGGCCTACATCATAAACAAAGGCGTGATCCCGAGTCTGGATAACCACGGCCAGCCCCTGTCCTACGTCGAGTACGTCCATGGCCCATTCGCCTGCTTGTAAACGGTGCTGCGGCCAAAACAAAACAGGTAACACCGCCAACCAAAACCAACGCTGCCCAGACCAAAAACGCGGCGCCATCGCCACCGACAAACCCACAAAACTGGCCAACACCACCCATAACGGTGGCCGTGTGGCCTCGAGTGCAGCCCACGCACCAGCCACTAACCACTCAGTGGGGCGCATCGTCCATTCAATCAACCATAAAGATAGCTGCATCAAAACCTGTGTCAGCCATCCATGCTCAAAAATCGTTGCGCAAAGTGCAAACAGTAGTGACAGAGGCGTGGCCACTGTACCTAGCATCGTAATGGCGTATAAATTTGAAATGACGGATGCCACAGAAAACTCAGCAAAAAACCACACCAACAAAGGCCATAACAAAACTGTTATGACCGCTTGCCAAAGTACGAACTGATAAAGCAACTGCAAACGACGCCGTAAGCCAGGGCGCTGGCTGCGCAGCAAATCTTCGCCGTACCAAGCATCACAGGCCAACAAAGTCGCTACGGCACCAAAAGACAGCCAATACCCCGTGGATAACATCGCCCATGGATCAAAGAGCACAATCACCACGGCAGCCAGCAATAACAATTGACCAATACTAAGCGAAATGCGACTGAGATAACCCACGATAATAATGCCCAGCATAAAGAAGCTGCGTCGTGCGGGAACCCCCCAACCGGCCACTGCACTGTATAAGGCCGCCACCAATAAAGTTACCCCACCTGCCCATAAAGATGCAGGTTGCTTAGCCAATAAATGCTCACGCGCCCAAGGCAGGCGCCGCAACAAGCCCAGAGTCAGCGCCCCCATACTGCCAGCCACCAAAGTAATGTGCGTACCACTAATCGATATGAGATGAGTCAACCCGGCACGATTAAATAGCTCCCAGTCTTCATCTGTAAATTCGGAGCGATCACCTATGGTCAAAGCCAGAATTACTTTTCCCCAATAATGATCTCTGAGTAAAGGCATCATCGCGTCTTTTAAATGCGCACGCCATTGCTGCGCCCAAGCCAACCAAGAAAATCCAAAGGGCTGCCCCGCAACCACTGATCGTTCATCCAGCCATAACGCAGGCACATTGTTCTGACCCGCTGCTGCTAATCGTTCGGGGTTTGCACGTACTGTCGCTAAAGCACGCACCCCTTGGGAAAATGCAAACTGCTCTGAATCAAAACCATAAGGGTTCTGCGCACCATAAGGTGTACGTAGGACAGCGGTGATCTGCCAAATTTCACCAGGCCGCACAGATGGAAACTCATAAGGTTCGGGTAATTGATATGGTCCTGCCCAATCAGGCGCAAACCAACGCACCTGCACCGTATCAGGGACATTATTAGGACGGGCAGCAATCACACGCCCAATAAATTGCATACTGCGCTCACGCACTTCGGGCAAGGTCTCTACCTGTACTTGGAGCCTAAAAATACGGTCTTCCTCTGCGGCGGGTAATTGTTGCTGCAGCCTAGTGTAGATCTGTGCACCCGCCACCGCCCAAGCCAATCCAAAACCACACACGAAGACCAAAAACCAGCGACACCAAGATGGGATACTGTTTAAAAAAACAGCGCATAATGCCGTCAAAATAAAAAGCGCGCTGCCCAAAGCCACCAGCGCAAGAGAAATCTGGGGCAACTGGTGCAAACCGCCTATTCCCAATAACACCCCAAAACCAAATGCATAAAAAAACGCCCCTTTTGTCATGCTCACAGCTTAGCGCAGCGCATCAAACAAAGGAGCGTTTATGTGTTTTTACAATAGGAAAACAGTAGCCTGTATATTCACACAGTTCAATGTGTGCTTATGAAAGTACACCTAACCGCGGCAGGATTTCTTGGGCATTGAGCGTTGTTTGTTGAATGGCCTCGGTAATGGATATCTGACGCAATTGTGCAAACACCTGGGCTATTTGCTGTAAATGATAGGGCTCATTGCGTGGTG
Organism: Paenalcaligenes sp.; assembly: GCA_035302345.1. Taxonomy (GTDB): domain Bacteria; phylum Pseudomonadota; class Gammaproteobacteria; order Burkholderiales; family Burkholderiaceae_B; genus Paenalcaligenes. The sequence goes on along the minus strand of DATGSS010000058.1, from coordinate 24,007 downwards.
CTTGATCTTGGGTAGACTCGAGCCAGGCCGGTGGAATATCAGGGGCATCCGTCTCTAACACAAACGATCCGATGGGCAGCTCGGTAGCCAACCGTCGAATTTGCCGGGCACGTGTGTAGGTCATTGCGCCCCCCATGCCTAATTTAAAACCAAAATCTAAAAAGCGTTCCGCCTGTTGAAAACTACCATTAAATGCGTGGGCTATCCCCGTCACCTGCGGAAAACGCCGTGCATATTTTAAGATTAAATCTTGGGCGCGCCGCACGTGCAATAAAACGGGTAGCTCATAGCGCTGCGCTAGCTTTAATTGTTCATGATAAAAGTGCAGCTGCTTTTCTTTTAAAGGCTCTTGACGTAATTCTGGGACAAAAAAATCCAAGCCTATTTCGCCGACCGCAACCAGCCGAGGGTCCTCGAGATGTCGCTGTAGATAGTCTTCCAGAGTTTGTAAATCATCAGCTTGTGCATTTGGGACATACATAGGATGTATGCCAAGTGCATAATACCCGTGCTCAAAAGAGTGTGCGCAAGCAATGGTACGCTCAAAGCTGCGAGCCTCTACTGCAGGAATAACGATGGGCCCAACCAAAGATTTTTGGGCGCGCTCAAGCACAGCCTGAAAATCAGAGCTAAATACGGGGTCGTCCAAATGACAGTGGGTATCTATTAATATGTCGGCCATATCTAAAGTGTAGCAAAGCCTGATATTAAATAGATGACAAAATCAAACAGGCGCTAGAGTTCCTTGATGCATCATGTATTGATGAGCAGCGCGATCTGCTAAAGACCGATCATGAGTCACGAGTAAAAAAGCTGTTTTAAATTGCTTATTCATGGTTTGCAGTACTTCGAAGACCTCTTGTGCTGTCTCAGCATCCAAATTTCCCGTAGGCTCATCTGCAAGCACACAGGAAGGACGCGTGACTAACGCACGAGCAATGGCAACACGCTGACGCTCGCCACCCGATAGCTGTCCAGGGAAATGAGTACTGCGCGCCTGCAAACCTACAGCAGACAGGAGATCATGGGCTGCTTGCCGGGCTTGTTCACGCGATTCGCCACGAATAATTAGCGGCATAGCCACGTTGTCTACTGCATTAAACTCTGCCAGTAGATGGTGAAATTGATAAACAAACCCAAAGTGCTGATTTCTCAGAGCGCTAAGTTCCTGTTCAGAAATATTATGCGTATCTCGATTACGGACCAAAACACTCCCACGGGTAGGACGATCCAATAACCCCAATATATGGAGCAAAGTGCTTTTGCCTGAACCAGATGCGCCCATAATTGCAACCATTTCGCCAGCGTGAACACTCAAATGAACATCGTCCAACACCGTCAGGGTTTTACCCGCATCTATAAAGTCTTTGCTCACTCCTTGGGCGACCAACACGGGCGTATCGGACCCCTCAGGTGTACCGAGCGAACTTTGTGACATGTCAGTATTTTGGGATGCCGTAGGTTTCATTGTTCTGTTAATCATAGCGCAGGACCTGTGCGGGCTGCAGTTTGGAAGCGCGCCAGCTAGGATACAGGGTTGCTAGCAACGATAAACATAAAGCCACAACAGAAATAAAAATAATATCAGCCCACTGAGGATTAGAAGGCAAAGTACTAATAAAATAAATTTGTGGATCTAAAAAATGAATGCCCAACAGGCGCTCAATCCAAGGCACGACGGTTTCTATATTAAAAGCCAACAAAGTACCAAATAAAACCCCTAGACCGGTGCCCACAACCCCAATAAGTGCTCCTTGAATAAGAAAGATCCAAGCAATGGAACGAGGCGTCGCACCCAGGCTGCGTAAGATGGCGATATCGCTCTGTTTGTCTTTAACAGTCATCACCAATGATGAAAGCAAATTAAAAGCAGCTACCGTCACAATCAATAGCAAGATTAAAAACAGCATGCGCTTTTCAGTTTGAACGGCTGCAAACCATGTCTTGTTATTTTGAGTCCAATCACGCACCACACCATAGGTAGACAGCTGCTGGCCCAATGCAGCGGCGCGCTCAGGGGCTTTATGCATATCGTCTATGCGCAGGCGCAACCCGCTTTGTGCATTGTCCCGAAACAGACGCGCAGCATCGTCCACATGAGTAAATACCAACGCAGAGTCGTACTCATAATGCCCGGATGAATATAAACCAACGACCGTAAACTGACGCATACGCGGGCTGAAACCCGCTGGGCTCACTGCTCCTTGTGGCGCTAAAAGCATGAGATGATCGCCCTCACGTACCCCCAATGCATGTGCTAGCTGAGCACCTAGGACAATGCCATATTGACCATCTTTTAATTTATTGAGGCCATCATCCAGCATTTGCGCCGGCAGTTCAGAAACCTCGCCCTCTATGGTTGGGTCGATGCCCCGGACCTGAACTCCACGCAAATTATTGCCCCGTAAAACCATCCCTTGTGCTGACACAAAGGGCGCTGCACCCTGGACATGGGGGTCTTGCTTGGCACGCTGGGCGATATCAGGCCAATGCTGTAATACCTGGTGCTGCGCATTATCACGTAGAAATAGCTCGACATGAGGCAAGACTGAAAGCATCTTGTCACGCACCTGGGTTTGAAAGCCATTTACAACAGAAAGCACTACAATGAGGGCCGCTACACCTAATGCGATGCCAATCATTGACGAGCTGGCAATAAACGACACGAAGCGATCAGCTTGACCTGCTTTGTGTCGTTTTCTGCCTAATCCGGCATAACGAACACCCACCCAAAATTCATACCGCATAATATAATCGACCGTAATGAGTAACGATAAAACCGCATCCTCGACAGAAGTCCTGATAGGGAGTCTTTTTCCTGCCAAGCATGCTCAATCCTTGTGGCCTGCTGTCCAAGAGCACGCCCCTAATCTGTGTCAATGGCTGGCGAGTAGTCGTGGCCAAAGCGTTGCCCATGATCCACTACGTCAACGCTGCAGCGCCTACGAACACTTTCAGCTACTAGAGGCCGGCTTTCAGACCCAATCTGACCATCCCTTAGGCGCTGGTATGGCGCTAATCTTAGCACTGCAACAAGGTTTTTGGCAGCAAATCAAGGAAAAAAATAATTTCTGGCTTGCCGAGCTCATCCATTTAGCACCTGGCCGCGAGGGCGCTAGCCTAATACCTGCTCGTTTATTAGATATTACAACCCAAGAATCAGCAGCTTTATTAGAAAGCTTGGATGATTATATTGCAGACACCCCTTTTGAGTTCACACCTTTGAGCCCTACCCACTGGGCTGTCGACTGCACAGAGGAATTACCCAGTCAAACTGCTACAGTAGAGTTGGTCTTTGAGACTACGGTCCAAGACTGGTGGGATACCTCAACCCAAGGACGCATTTGGCGCCAATGGGCCAATGAAATTCAAATGATTTGGTTCCAGCACCCTGTTAACCAAAAACGTCAGCAACAAGGCCGGCCAGTGATTAATGGGTTATGGCTTATGGGGGGCGCTGCACCCGATCAATTAACCCAGCCCAGCACGCCTACACCAAACATCAACCGCAGCCTCGAGCAAAGCTTTAGAGAACAGGATTGGGGGGCATGGCTACATCAGCTCGCCGAACTAGATAGCCACTGGCAAGAGCAACCACCCAAAAAGCTGGTTTTCACCGGCAGTCAGGGCTATGTCGTCTGCGATGCCCCTGCCCATCGTAATTGGCTACAACGCATTTTCACTCAGCAAAAAACAGGACAAGCATGTTGGCTCAACCCAAACTAGAACCTCGCTCGGAACCGACCGAAATTACAGAACAACTCATCGAACAAGGTTTGCCACCCTTATTAGCGCGTTTATTTGCAGCCCGAGGCATGACTGATGCCAAAGAAGCTCAATTTCGCTGGGCAAACATGTATGCCCCCTCGCATTTACATCAGATTGAACATGCTGCCGAGCTACTGGCCGATGCCATCGAGAACCAACATCGTATTTTAATTGTCGCTGACTATGACTGCGATGGTGCCACCGCCTGCGCAGTCGGACTGCGCGCTTTGAACGAAATGGGGGCTGATGTAGATTTTCTAGTACCCGATCGTTTTGAGACTGGTTATGGGCTATCACCCGAGGTAGTCGAACTGGCTTTACAGCACCCTAACGGCAAGCCTGATGTCATCGTGACCGTTGATAATGGGATTGCCAGCGTTAGCGGTGTGGCTGCGGCCAATGCTGCTGGCATACAGGTCATTGTTACAGACCACCATCTACCCGCCGACGAGCTCCCCGCGGCAGCAGCTATCGTCAACCCTAATCAGCCCGACTGCGGATTCCCATCCAAAAACCTGGCCGGCGTGGGCGTTATCTTTTACCAAATGCTGGCCCTACGCGCCACCCTCAGAGCACGTGGAGCCTTTGACGTCGACTCGCAGCCACGTTTAGAGCAGTTGGCTGATTTGGTCGCTCTTGGCACAGTGGCTGACGTCGTACCGCTAGATGCCAATAACCGCATCTTGGTGGCCCAAGGCTTGCACCAAATACGCGCTGGACGTATGAGCCCGGGGATTGCGGCATTGTTTCAGGTGGCTGGCCGTGACCCACAACGCGCCCATAGTTTTGATTTGGGTTTTGCAGTCGGCCCAAGAATTAATGCTGCAGGTCGTTTGGCCGATATGAGCCTGGGTATTCAATGCCTATGTACGGACGATATCGACGAGGCACTGGCCTTGGCACACGAGCTAGACACCATCAACCAAGAGCGTCGCAACATCGAACAAAACATGCACGAGCAGGCGTTACATGCTTTAGAGCAGCAATCCGAACTCGACCCCACTGCCACTGTTTGTGTGTACGAACCTGGTTGGCACCAAGGCGTGGTCGGCTTAGTCGCTGGACGCCTCAAGGAAAAATATTGGCGCCCTACTATCGCTTTTGCCCAAGCCAATGAAAACGAGCTCAAGGGCTCAGCACGCTCCATTCCTGATGTGCATATGCGCGATACACTAGATTTAATTTCCAAACGACACCCCGATTTAATCCAAAAATTTGGGGGGCACGCAATGGCCGCAGGGCTCAGCATTCACCCCAACCAGTTCGAAGGATTTAAAGCTGCATTTGAAGATGCAGTAATAGAGTTCACCGGGCGCACCGAGTTTGATCCCGTGATCAAAACAGACCACTCGCTGGAAATAGATTACTGCACATTGCAAACAGCTCAGCTACTACAAAAATTTGTTTGGGGTACGGGTTTTGAAGCGCCTATTTTCCAAGACCAATTCCAAGTCGTAAATCAGCGGGTTTTAAAAGGCAAACATCTCAGATTGACGCTTGAGCGCGAAGGACAAATTTTTGAGGCCATTTGGTTTAACCAGGCACAAACCGTAGGTAATCAAGTAGAACTTGCTTATCGTTTAGATGAAAACCACTGGAATGGTCGTTCACGGCTGCAACTAATCGTTGAGCATGGCTACACGGTTTGAGTATGTTTGTGCGGTAGTTACTGTAATTAGACAGCCCCACGGAAGTCTACTGCCCCTCACGGCGGGCCCCCCGGTTAATCGCGCCTAGCGCCTGGGGAAAAGCGCGAGGAATACACAATGCCACCAACAATAAGCACAAAAGCAATTGCATGAAATAGACGTGGGCTCTCGCCTAGAAAAATGGTCGATAGCAATGCAGCAAATAAAGGAATCAAATTAGCAAAAAAACCAGCCATCGCAGGTCCAATCCGTCGAACGCCCTCACCCCAGCAGCGAAAAGCAATCACCGCGGGTCCCACAGCGACATAAATAATAGCCAGCACTAACCAAGGACTCCACTCGATTTTTGCATCAATCACTACCCACTCGCCAGCTGCAAACAAACCCGACCAAAACACGCCAAACACTACCTGAGCCAATAACGTGCGAGCCCAATTACCCTTGATGCTGGGCGGATCCTTGGCAAGGCTAAGCAACCAGCTATAGAAGGCCCAAGCAATCGTTGCCAACAGCATATACAAATCGCCCGCGACAAACTGTAATGACAATAGTTGCCCAAAGTCCCCACGGGTCAAAATAATCAAAACCCCACACAGCGACAGTAAAGCACCGAACAGTTGGTGTAGATTGATGCCTGCATGGAAAAACAAGCGCCCAATAATTAGCATCCAAATTGGCATGCTAGAGCCCACTAAAGTCACGTTTATCGGGCTCGAACTGTGAAGTGCCATATATTGAAGCGCGTTATAAAGACCAACCCCTAGCAGACCCAGCTTGAGATAATAGCGCCAGTGTTTCCACAATGCGCTTTTGGGCGCTAATACCTCGCGCGCAAAAAAAAGCAAAAGCACAAATGCCAAAGACCAGCGGAAAAAATTAAGCGTAACCGGAGGAATTGATGCAGCGACTAGCCTGCCCACCACTGCGTTACCAGCCCACAGAAAAGTAGGAATTACAAGGAGCAAAAACGTAGCAGGAGTCAGTCTTTGGTTCATGTTCAGCGAGGCGGTTTTATCAGTGGAAAATCCCAAACTAACATTGACACGAGAAAACACAAGCATTTACCTTATTAATTGGACAATAAATGCTCAATTTGTTAAAATAATACGGATATACGTGCAGTGAAAAACACACCTAAAACGATCACATCGCTACACTGATATAACTGTGTACGCGCCTACATCATTTACCGCTCGCAATTTATTGCCTAAACCGCTATCAATTACACGCAGCTTGGTGCCTATTACAGGCAGGCGTACGTGCACGTATAAAGCTTGAGTTTTTGTTTCATTTTATGAGGATTTTGCCTATGTCTAAAGACTTGATAGAAATGCAAGGATCAGTAACCGAAGTACTCCCCGATTCTCGTTATCGTGTAGTGCTGGATAATGGCCACGCCGTAATCGCTTATTCTGGTGGCCGTATGCGCAAACACCACATTCGCATTCTTGCGGGTGACAAAGTAACACTAGAAATGTCCCCCTACGATCTGACCAAAGGTCGGATTACATACCGTCATCTGCCCAAACGTAATCAGTCCAACGATCGACCCCGCCGCAGCTAACACGCCTATCCAACCGCCCCACCGGTCAGTTATTACAAAAACATAAGCCCATCTTGCGCTTATGTTTTTGTCCGTTTTAAACTTGGCTGTCTCGCATTTTTTGATGAATTACCGCATCCAGATGCAGACACTGTATCTTTGTTGTTAGTTACTTCTCACTCGGATATTAGCGCTATGGAACTAGAAAGCAGCACTCAAATCAAAACTCACCTCCAAGAGTACCAAGAGCGATGCTCAGATTTACGGAGGTATCTTTGACTACGACGAAAAGCACAATCGTTTACAAGTGATTTTGGTTGAATTCGAAAACCCCGACTTGTGGAGTAATCCCGAGCTGGCCCAAGCACTCGGTCGCGAAAAGAAAAGCATCGAAGACGTTGTTCTTGAGATTGATGAGATTCAACAGGGCTTGGACGAGGCCGGCGAGCTCTTTGAGCTAGGCCTGCTAGAAGGCGATGATGAAATCTTGACAGCTGTCGCCCAAGACCTACAGACACTGGATGAACGGCTGGCTGCACTCGAATTTCGTCGCATGTTTTCTAATCCAGCTGACCCACTGAATTGCTTTATAGACATTCAGGCTGGCGCCGGCGGGACCGAGGCCCAGGACTGGGCATCCATGCTATTACGACAATACTTGCGCTATGCTGAGCACAAAGATTTTAAAACCGAGATTTTGGAATACTCCGAGGGTGATGTTGCCGGTGTTAAATCGGTCACCATCAAAGTCGAGGGCGATTACGCTTATGGCTTGCTACGCACCGAGACCGGAGTCCACCGATTAGTGCGCAAAAGCCCTTTCGACTCGGGCCAAGGCAGACACACCTCTTTTAGTAGTGTTTTCGTATATCCCGAAATTGACGATAGCTTTGAGATAGAAATCAACCCGGCTGACCTACGCGTGGATACCTATAGGGCCAGCGGCGCGGGGGGTCAGCACGTCAACAAAACCGACTCGGCCGTACGAATCACACACATGCCCAGCGGTATCGTAGTGCAGTGTCAAAACGACCGCTCCCAACACCGCAACCGCGCTGAAGCGATGCAAATGCTCAAATCGCGTCTCTATGAATTAGAAATGCGCGAACGCATGGCTGAACAACAAAAACTAGAAGACGCTAAAAGCGATGTCGCCTGGGGCCACCAAATCCGCTCTTATGTATTGGATCAGAGCCGTATTAAAGATTTGCGTACCGATGTTGAAATATCTAACACGCAACGAGTGCTCGATGGTGACTTAGACCCCTTTATCGAAGCCAGCCTAAAACAAGGACTGTAATCATGTCACAGGATCATATTGTTATTGTTACCGGTGGTTCGACCGGTTTAGGACTCGCCTTATTAGATAATTTTAATGTGTCATACGACAATCAATTGCTCGTAAATATCGCGCGCCGCGATTGCCCTATCAAAGCGGCCAGCGAACGCGGCAATCAATTACTAAATTTGCGCGCTGATATGCACGACCCCGCATCAATCACTCAATTGCAATCCGAGCTCCAGGCTCTTTTGCAAAAGCATCAACCCAATAAACTCTCAGTGATTCATAATGCCGGGCAAGTCACACCCATGGGTTTATGCACACAGCTCACGGATATCAATCAAATCGATCAGGCGTTTCGCCTCAATATCAGCAGTGTGATAGCGCTCAACGCGAGCTTATTAAGTACATTGCCACAGAACATCGACGCACGCATGCTCCTGATATCCTCTGGGGCTGGACGCGGACCTGTTCCAGGCTGGGCTGTCTATGGGGCCACCAAAGCTGCCATGGATTACTATGCACAGGTACTCAACCAAGAACAACCTCAGCTGCGTTGTGTCTCACTGGCACCGGGTGTCATTGATACCGATATGCAGGGCACAATTCGCGGCCACAGCGCAGACAAGTTCCCACCCATCGAGCGGTTTTTACAACTCCACGAGCAACAGCAGTTACAATCCCCCACGGAAACCGCACGTAGCATAGTTGATTATTTACTCAGTGACGGCTTCGGCTCCAAAGTCATTGATGATATTCGCCAACACCTTTAATCTTTCTGTTTTATCCCTATGAGCACCCAAAACGATACTCACCCCGTCAGTGAAAACAAACTTATCGCCGAACGTCGCGAAAAGTTAGGTCACATCCGTAGCCAAGGCACTGCCTACCCTAATCACTTTAAACCTACCGAGCAGGCCCAAAAACTACAGGATCAATACGCTGACAAAGAAAAAGAAGAACTCGGGTCCTTGGAAGTCCAGGTGACCATTGCTGGCCGCATGATGCTAAAGCGAGTCATGGGCCGGGCGAGTTTTGCCACCTTGCAAGACAGCAGCGGACGCATTCAAATTTATTTAGATAAACGCCAAATCGGCGAAGAATGCTACGAGCAGTTCAAAGGCTGGGATATCGGGGATATCTTGGGTGTCCAAGGGACTTTGTTTAAAACGAACCGTGGCGAGCTCACTGTACAAGTCTCTGAAATCGAACTGTTATCTAAATCTTTGCGTCCTCTGCCCGACAAATTCCACGGCTTGGCCGATCAAGAAATACGCTACCGCCAACGCTACGTCGATCTCATCATGAACGAGGATGTGCGCAAAACCTTTTTACTGCGCAGCCAAGCCATCATGCATTTGCGCCAGCTCATGAGCGAGCACGGCTTCCTCGAGGTTGAAACCCCGATGCTGCAGCCCATTCCAGGGGGTGCAGCCGCCAAACCCTTTATCACGCACCACAATGCCTTAGACATGGATATGTATATGCGCGTGGCGCCCGAGCTGTATTTAAAAAGGCTCATCGTAGGGGGGTTTGAACGGGTTTTTGAAATCAACCGCAACTTTCGCAACGAAGGGGTCAGCCCGCGGCATAATCCAGAGTTTACAATGATGGAGTTTTACGCGGCCTATACAGATTATGACTGGATCATGCAATTCACAGAAAGCTTGATTCGTGACACCGCGGTTCGTACATGCGGTACCTCAACCCTAGAATACCAAGGCAACAGCCTCGATCTGAGTCAACCCTTTGACCGCCTCACAATTGCACAGGCCATCTGCAAATACGCACCTGAATACAATCCTGAGCAACTCAAAGACGAGCAGTTCTTACGGGCTGAATTAGAGAAATTCAAAGTCGATCTTAGCGCCCCTGAATTCATGCACGCTGGTTTAGGTGCCCTACAATTAGCCTTGTTCGAAGAAACCACCGAGGCAAAACTCTGGCAGCCTACATTTATTATTGATTATCCTACCGAGGTTTCTCCCTTGGCACGTGCATCGGATAAAGACCCCGCCATCACTGAACGCTTTGAGTTGTTTATTGCCGGGCGCGAACTCGCCAATGGTTTTTCGGAATTAAACGACCCTGAAGATCAAGCCGCGCGCTTTAAAGCACAGGTCGAGGCCAAGGACGCAGGTGACGAAGAAGCCATGTACTACGACGCTGATTACATACGCGCACTCGAGTACGGTATGGCACCCACAGGAGGCTGCGGTATTGGTATAGACCGTCTCGTCATGTTACTGACCGACAGCCCTAGTATCCGTGACGTAATCCTCTTTCCTCACCTACGTAAAGAAGATTAATCATACGTGTCCAGCATCAGTGATGACTGCTTTACCATGATGCTCCATCCACTAAAAAGACCAGCTGAACGAAATGACTGCATTAAGTGATTTCGTCCAGCTGGTCTCTCATTTTTTTGAGCGTCTAATCACCCTATTGCAAATCTTGGGGAACGGATTAGACGCACTGCTACAGTGGTTTTAGCGGTGACATCCGAGCAATGCGCCTGGTATCACCCATGTCACCAAAGGCGCATGGCGTTAGACGGTGAAGGACTCGCCACAGCCACACGCTGCTTTTTCATTAGGGTTTTTAAAGCGCAAGCCCGAGCTCATTCCCTCGTTGGCGTAATCAATCTCGGTGCCATCAACAAAAGGTAGGCTCTTGGGATCGACAAAAACCTTGATGCCATGATTTTCAAACACATGGTCCTCTTTGTTGAACTCATCAACAAAGTCAACCGCATACTCTAGACCAGAGCAACCTGTCATGCGCACGCCTAAACGCATGCCAATGCCTGATCCACGCTTTTGTAGATGAGTCTGGATGTGTTTAGCTGCTTTATCGGTAAGTTGAATCGACATAGAACCCTCTCAGTGAATTCGTTTACTAAATAGTGTATGGGCTGACAGCTTGTGATGCAAGTCGACCCGCGGTGTTTGTGGGAAACAGAAGCATCCAAAAATCAATGGTTTAAGGCACCTTGGCGTTATCAGCGGCTGCCGAAATGCCTTGTTGCAAATCTTGTAAAAGCTCATTAAATAACATCACCACATGAATTTCCGTATTAGGTAGCTCTAATTGCTGTTGCAAGCTGATCAGTTGGAACTCATGTAGTGAGTTTATTGATAGCCCCTCTAAAGCCTCACACAAGGCATCAGCAAAGGCTATTAGTGTGGGACTGCCGTAGGCTCTGAAGCGTACCTGAGCCAAACGCGACCCGTGACAATGCAGCCAAATTTGCACGATGGCCCCCTGGTCTACACCACCCACTTTGAAACTGAGCGTATCCTGACCCGATGTATCAGTATCGGTAACTGCAAAACTTGGGGCATGGAAACGACGTGTAATCTGTGCGTTTTTCATTAAATTACCCCACTACAGAATGCTCTAAGTGTGCCATCGGCGTTTGTGCCGCTATCGCATCATGCCATAGTGGGGACAGCTCGCGTAATCGTGCGATTTGCGTGCTCAGTTCCTGTACGGCAGCATCCACCTGCTCGGCAGTCGTAAAGCGCCCCAAACTAAGACGTATAGAACTAAACGCCAAAGGATCTGAGCGCCCTAACGCGCGAATCACGTGGGAAGGCTCCATCACTGCAGATGAACATGCAGAACCACTGGAGACCGCTATATTTTGTAATGCTAATAATAGGGCCTCTCCCTGCACGTAATCCACGCTGATATTAACGTTGTGCGGCACACGATGCGTAGAGGAACCATTGAGATAAATACCAGGAATATTAGCTAGGCCCTGCATTAGCTGTTCACGTAGCTGACGAATATAGTCAACCTCGTCTTTTTGTAACTGCATTGCCAATTCAAAAGCTGCGCCCATACCAACAATCTGATGTGTGGGTAAAGTCCCAGATCGAAAACCACGTTCATGACCACCGCCGTGGATTAGTGGCTCGAGCCGCATTTTTGGGCGTCGGCGGACATATAATGCACCTACCCCTTTGGGGCCATAAACCTTGTGCGATGAAAATGAAATCATATCGACTGGGATTTGGCTAACATCGATATCGATCTTGCCAATCGCCTGTACAGCATCCATATGGTAAGTCACACCACGCTCGTGACACATCTGTGCGATTTGAGCCAACGGCTGTATCACGCCAATCTCATTATTAACGGCCATGATGGAAACCAGGATGGTATCTGGTCGAAATGCCTGCTCGAGATCCTGCAGACGGATTAAACCATCTTCTTGCACTGGCAGGTAGGTCACCTCGAAGCCCTCTGATTGCAAAGCAGCGCACGTATCCAGAACCGCCTTGTGCTCTGTTTCCACCGTAATGATGTGTTTACCCCGATGAGCTTGGGCACGTGCGTACCCTTTGATAGCCAAGTTATTGGACTCGGTCGCACCCGATGTCCAGACAATTTCGCGTGGCTGGGCACCGACAGCGGCGGCCACCTGGGCGCGTGCGGCCTCAACTGCCTCTTCGGCCTGCCAACCATAAGCATGACTGCTGGATGCAGGGTTGCCAAAGCTCTCGTGTAGCCAAGGCAACATTTGCGCTACAACGCGCTCATCCACAGGACAAGTCGCGGCATAGTCTAAATATATAACGTCACTAATCTTAGTTTTTTCCATGATGTGTAGCGTCTAATCCTTGCGTTGCATTCAGTGGTTAACTCAGAGGTTAATTTTATACTGAAGCGCCCCTGAAATGAAATAATCAGGGGCTTGGGCGGACACGGTTACACCGAAGTGCTCGAACGCTTTTGAATGGCTTCAACCCCACTAACGGGGCGACGCTTGGTTTTTTTCTGATTGCGCACGGACTCTTCTAGTAAGCGCATCCTTTGTTTATCTACCAAATCCTGTAATGATACAGAGTCTAAAAAGTCTACCATTTTGCGGCTCAGTGCAGCCCACAAATCATGAGTCATACATTTGCTGCGCTCACCGTTGGGGCCAATCTCACAATTGCCTAATCCCCCACAATAAGTTGAATCTATGGGCTCGTCTACCGCAAAAATAATATCGGCCACAGTAATATGCCGGGCTAAGCGAGCCAAGCTGTAGCCACCACCAGGCCCGCGTGTGCTGTCGACTAATTTGTGTCGGCGCAATTTGCCAAATAGCTGCTCCAAATATGATAGCGAGATATTCTGCCGCTCGCTAATTGTTGCCAAGGTGACTGGACCACTATGTTGGCGCAGAGCCAAATCAATCATCGCAGTGACAGCAAAACGGCCTTTAGTCGTTAAACGCATGATAAATTCCTTAAATCAAAGCAACGCCCACTGCTTTTGGACAAACTACAAATACACTCTGCCTCAATTAAACCTGAAATAGGACTATCAGGTGAATCAAGACCAATTTGGTCCAGTATAACAAAAACTTCGCTTACACCGAAGAGCTTTTATCTTAATAAGGCCTGATCTTTGAGTTTATTTAGTGCATCGCGAGCCTGGGCTGCCTGCTCGAACTCAAGGTTTTTAGCGTGTTCTAGCATTTTTCTTTCAAGTTTTTGTAGCTCTTTTGCCAATTGTTTTTCATCCCTAAGAACCTCAGGAGATACTTGCAATTCGTCAGGTTCTACCTGCATATCAGCACGTTGCATCACACCATCAATCAGATCCCGAACCTCTTTGGTCACACCGCGAGCAGTAATTCCATGCTCTTGGTTAAATTCGAGCTGTTTCTCGCGACGTCGTTCTGTCTCTTCTATTGCACGTCGCATTGAATCAGTCATTTGATCCGCATATAAAATTGCTTGACCGTGTATATTACGTGCAGCGCGCCCGATGGTCTGTATCAGGCTACGTTCTGAGCGCAAGAAACCCTCTTTGTCGGCATCCAATATGGCCACCAGTGAAACCTCGGGGATATCCAAGCCTTCGCGCAATAGGTTAATACCAACCAATACATCAAAGGTGCCTATACGCAAATCACGGATAATTTCAACACGCTCAACAGTATCAATATCAGAATGCAGATAACGTACTTTGAGACCGTTTTCACTGAGATACTCGGTCAAGTCTTCGGCCATCCGCTTGGTGAGTGTTGTCACTAGCACGCGTTCTTGGCGCTCGATACGAATGACGCACTGCTCGTACAGGTCGTCCACCTGCGTCATAGCAGGCCTCACTTCAACAGCTGGATCAACCAAACCTGTAGGACGGACCACCTGCTCGACGATTTGGTCTGATCCCTCGAGTTCATAAGGTCCAGGTGTGGCAGACACAAAAACAGTTTGACGCATCCGTGCTTCGAATTCTTGAAGCTTTAAAGGGCGGTTATCCAGCGCTGAAGGCAATCGAAAGCCGTGCTCGACCAAGGTTTGCTTGCGTGAACGGTCACCTCGATACATCCCGCCCAGCTGCCCCATGGTGACGTGACTCTCGTCAATGAACATCAAAGCATTTGCAGGCAAATAGTCTATTAATGTGGGTGGGGGTTCACCGGGTGCAGCACCCGAGAAATGTCGCGAATAGTTTTCAATGCCTTTACAAAAACCCAATTCATTGAGCATCTCGAGATCAAAACGCGTGCGTTGCTCGAGACGTTGTGCCTCGGCATGTTGGCCCAGTGCATAAAGCTCATCAAGTCGTTCGCGGAGCTCTTCCTTGATGGTTTCTATCGCCTTGAGCACAGTGTCGCGAGGGGTCACAAAATGTGAACCCGGGAAAACTGTAAAGCGCGGTATTTTCTGCTGCACCTGGCCCGTTAACGGGTCAAATAGCTCGAGGTTTTCGATCTCATCATCAAACAGAGTGATACGCAAAGCATAATCCGCGTGTTCTGCTGGGAACACATCGATTACCTCGCCCCTGACGCGGAATCCACCACGCACAAAATCTGCATCATTGCGCTCATACTGCATCGCAACCAAACGGGCCAAAATTTCTTGGCGATCCATAATGTCGCCTTGGCGCAATGTCAGTACCATAGCGTGGTAATCGCTAGGATTACCAATCCCATAAATACACGATACAGAACCTACAATCACTGTGTCTGGACGCTCAAGCAGGCTCTTAGTCGCTGAAAGCCGCATTTGCTCGATGTGCTCATTGATAGAAGAATCCTTTTCAATGAACAAATCACGAGCCGGCACATAAGCCTCTGGCTGATAATAATCATAATAAGAAACGAAGTATTCAATAGCGTTTTCAGGGAAGAACTGGCGCATCTCAGCGTATAACTGCGCAGCTAAAGTCTTATTGGGGGCCAACACAATGGCTGGACGCCCCGTTTTAGCAATGACATTAGCCATCGTATAAGTCTTTCCTGAACCCGTCACCCCTAATAGGGTTTGCTGCATCAAACCATCGTCAATGCCTTGGACCAACTCATCAATAGCTTTGGGTTGATCGCCCGCCGGAGGATACGGCTGATACAAACGAAACGGGCTATTTGGGAACTGCTTGAAACCTTTTTGGAAATCTTTCATAAGAATACTTGTTGAATACCTCGTTCCATTATGACACTTTTTGTTCAAGGAAACAGGACTGATATCATAAATCGCTAAAAGCCATAAAAAGCATGTGTTAGTTGCTTGCTTTATACAATAAAGTTGGCGACAATAACTGTAATTATAAACAGTTACTGAGCAGATACACAGTCATGACCGTCAAACTCACCCCGCGTCAGCAGCAGATCTTGGATATTATCAAAGAGAAAATTGCTGCTTATGGATACCCCCCTACCCGCGTAGAAATTGCGCGCAAATTAGGCTTTCGTTCTCCTAATGCGGCAGAGGACCATCTAAAAGCATTGGCACGCAAAGGCGTGATCGAGCTCATTGCAGGCACCTCACGTGGGATCCGCCTGACTGATCGAGCCCAACCTGAGGACACAGATGTTGGTAGCGGCTCGGTTGATTCAGCACCTATGCCTCATGCCCAGCCACAGTCCGAGCATTTAAATCTAGCTGTGATTGGTCGTGTCGCTGCTGGCAGCCCAGTACTCGCGGCAGAGCATGTAGAAAAAGAGCTCAGCTTTGGTGCACACATGTTCCAAAGCAAACCCGATTATCTTTTGCGGGTGCGCGGACTTAGTATGCGCGACGCAGGCATCCTCGAGGGCGATCTGCTAGCTGTTAAAAAGACCACTGATGCCCACCACGGACAGATTGTGGTCGCCCGCTTAGGTGACGAGGTTACTGTCAAACGCATCGAGGTCGATGAAAACAGTCAGCGCATCAAACTACATTCTGAGAACCCAGACTATCAACCCATACATGTTGCCCCAGGCGATGATTTCGAAATCGAGGGTGTTGCCGTGGGTCTAATTCGCGATTGGGCACTTAACTCCTAGTCTCGGTTTATAGCTGATACACCCATATGCACATTCAGATGCATCCTCACATGCACACAATCCAGTAAATAACTAAATCAGTGACCAATGAAAAGAGCCCCTAGGCTGACAGCCCAGGGGCTCTTTTTAGTTAGCCAAATTTCATTAATGCTTGGTTAGGCCGCCTGCTGTATCAGGACGCTTGGCCGCACTTGCCGCCAAAGCCTCGGCTGTAATCCGTTCTAGCTCTTCATCGGATAGCGGTGTAGGCATTTTTTCTAGAGCAACCTCTAGTACCTTTTCAATCCAACGAACTGGGATTATTTCTAACGCATTTTTCACATTATCAGGAATCTCGGCCAGATCTTTGACGTTTTGCTCAGGGATTAACACTGTTTTGATGCCGCCTCTTTGAGCTGCTAACAGTTTTTCCTTGAGGCCGCCAATCTCTAAGACCTCGCCACGCAATGTGATTTCACCCGTCATGGCTACATCAGCTCGAATGGGGATTCCAGTCATGGATGAAACAATGGCCGTGGTTACTGCAATCCCTGCAGAAGGACCGTCTTTAGGAGTTGCGCCATCTGGGAAGTGCACGTGAATATCACGTTTTTCAAAGATCGGATCTGCAATACTCCACTGCTGAGAGCGTGCACGAACAACGGTGCGAGCTGCTTCAACTGACTCTTTCATGACATCACCGATAGAACCAGTGCGCTGAACACGTCCTTTGCCTGGCATGTCAGCCACCTCGATGGTCAGTAAATCACCACCGACTTCGGTCCAAGCCAAACCTGTCACTTGTCCGACTTTATTTTCGGATTTAGCCTCACCATAGGTATGGCGGCGTACACCCAAAAAGTCGTTCAAATTATCACGGGTAACTGTGACAGAAAACCGTTTTTCAGTATTTTCTGCACTTTCTGTAGCTTCTGCACTGTCTGTTTGGTCTTTATCCTCGGACTCGGCCTTGGCTTTAGCTTTTTCATCGTCAAGTAATGCGCGATGCACAACCTTGCGACAAATCTTGCCGATTTCACGCTCTAAAGAACGGACTCCAGCCTCACGAGTGTAATAACGCACAATATCGCGAATAGCATCTTCGGTGATCTCTAACTCGCCCTCGCGTACGCCATTATTTTCCATTTGTTTGGGCAACAAATGCTTGAGTGCAATATTGAGTTTTTCATCCTCGGTGTAGCCCGAAAGACGGATGATCTCCATTCTATCCAACAGAGCGGGCGGGATATTCAATGTGTTGCTGGTAGCAACAAACATGACATCCGACAGGTCGAAATCCACTTCTAAGTAGTGATCCTGGAAAGTATGGTTTTGCTCGGGATCCAAAACCTCGAGTAATGCTGATGAAGGATCACCGCGGAAATCAGCACCCATTTTGTCGATTTCATCAAGCAAGAACAATGGATTCCGCACGCCAGCACGCGTCATGTTTTGCAAAATTTTGCCGGGCATGGACCCAATATAGGTGCGGCGGTGACCACGAATCTCGGCCTCGTCACGCACACCACCTAAGGCCATGCGTACATATTTTCGATTGGTCGCACGAGCAACAGACTGACCCAATGAAGTTTTACCCACCCCAGGAGGCCCTACCAAACAAAGGATAGGAGCTTTAACCTTGCTAACACGACTTTGCACGGCCAAATACTCAACAATGCGCTCTTTGACCTTTTCGAGACCGTAGTGGTCCTCGTCCAAAATTTGTTGTGCCTTATCTAGTTGACGACTCACGCGACTGCGCTTATGCCAAGGCAAATCTAACAACGTGTCCAAATAATTACGGACCACGGTAGCTTCGGCCGACATAGGCGACATCAATTTGAGTTTCTTTAACTCAGATTCGGCCTTTTTACGTGCATCTTTGGGCAGTTTGGCATTTTTAACGCGCTCTTCGAGCTCTTCTAACTCGGCACCCTCGTCACCCTCGCCTAGCTCGCGTTGGATAGCTTTTACTTGCTCGTTAAGGTAGTAATCGCGCTGGCTTTTTTCCATCTGCTTTTTGACGCGCCCGCGGATTCTTTTTTCGACCTGCAAGATATCAATCTCGGTCTCTAACTGTTCGAGCAAAGCCTCTAAGCGTTCGACGGTATTAAACTGCTCAAGCATTGCCTGTTTTTGCTCGAGCTTGAGCGGCAGATGGGCTGCAATGGTATCCGCCAAGCGGCTGGGTTCTTCGATGCCGGTTAGCGATGTCAAGATTTCCTGAGGAATTTTTTTGTTTAATTTGACGTACTGCTCGAACTGCGCCATCACAGCGCGACGTAAAGCTTCGGCCTCAGCAGCACTAATTTCGGTACCACCGACGGTCACCGCTAAGCCGCTGAAATGTTCATCGGAATCAACGACTTGTTGAATTTTTGCACGCTCGACCCCTTCGACCAACACCTTGACGGTACCATCTGGCAATTTGAGCATTTGCAAAATGCTGGCTGCACAGCCGATCTCATACATGTCTTCTGGTGTGGGGTCTTCCTTGCTGGCAGTTTTTTGCGCAACCAGGAGGATGGTATTCCCATTTTCCATGGCCAACTCGAGTGCTTTGATTGAGCGTGGCCGTCCTACAAATAACGGAATCACCATGTGGGGGAACACGACCACATCGCGCAATGGCAATAGAGGTAGCTCCATGGGTTCCTTAGATAAGATCTGGTTCGCAGACATAACTCATTCCTTATATATAATCTGTAGACTGCAAGGGGAAGCATGGTTAGCTTCCCCTTGTAGTTCAAGCTTCTAATATACAGATTGTGGCGAATGCGGAAATTTCAAGGGCCTGCATTCAAACGACTGTTTAATGGCCATTACCCGGCACTCAAGCGGCCACATGATCCCCTGAGGGGGCGGGCTCTTGTCTACCATCATGATAAACAAGTTTGGGAGTTTCTTCGCCCTTAACCGCTTTATCGGTCAAGATTACCTTTACCACACCCTCGAGTGAGGGTAGTTCATACATGGTTTCTAATAATGCTTTTTCAATGATAGAACGCAAACCGCGTGCCCCAGTCCGACGGTCAATAGCCGCCTGAGCCATTGCTTGCAATGCGCCCTGCTCGACTTCGAGCTCGACCTCTTCGAGTGAAAAGAGTTTTTGGAATTGTTTGACCAAGGCATTTTTGGGTTCACTGAGGATGCGCACCAAAGCGTGCTCGTCAAGCTCTTGCAAGGTAGCAATGACCGGCAAGCGCCCAACTAATTCGGGGATCAAGCCAAACTTAATCAGATCTTCGGGTTCGACCTCGGTAAAGAGCTCGCCCACACCGCGGTCAGACTTTGCATGTACCGCTGCTGAAAAACCAATCCCGGATTTCTCAGTGCGCTCTTGGATGATCTTTTCCAGCCCCGCAAAAGCCCCACCTACTACGAAAAGAATATTAGTGGTGTCAACTTGCACAAAGTCTTGGTTGGGGTGCTTCCTGCCCCCCTGTGGGGGGACAGAGGCTACTGTGCCCTCGATCATTTTTAACAGCGCCTGCTGCACCCCCTCGCCGGAAACATCACGTGTAATCGAAGGGTTATCACCTTTGCGGGCGATCTTGTCTATTTCGTCAATGAAAACGATCGCACGTTGTGCCTTGTCGACATCATATTCGCAGGCTTGGAGTAACTTTTGAATGATATTTTCAACATCTTCCCCAACATAACCTGCTTCGGTCAAAGTGGTCGCATCAGCCATCACAAAAGGAACATCAAGCAAGCGCGCCAAAGTCTGCGCCAGCAAAGTTTTCCCCGAGCCAGTAGGACCAATCAAAAGGATATTACTTTTGGTCAGCTCGACCTCATCATCCTCGAGGCCCAGAAACTGTATGCGCTTGTAGTGATTGTAAACTGCTACAGAAAGGTTGCGCTTGGGTTCTTCTTGGCCGATGACATATTCATCGAGAAAAGCCTTGATCTCTTTGGGAGTCGGCAATTCGTTTTTAAGCGTATCGCGGGCCTCTTCTAATACTTGATCTTGGATGATTTCTGCACATAAAGTGATGCATTCATCGCAAATATAGACTGCATCAGGCCCAGAGATGAGCTTATCAACCTCGTCTTTTGGTTTATTACAAAAGGAGCAGTGCAGTGTTTTATCGGCAGCCGTTTTCTCAGACATAGTACTCTATTTAATGTAAGCCACACCGCCATCCAAAGCCATTTGGCAAGCTAACTAAGCAATGCCCAGGCGAAAGCGCCCAGGCAAAACATGCTTATTCGCTGTCAGAACGATGTGTAAGGACCTGATCGATCAAGCCGTATTCAACAGCCTGCTCGGCGGACATAAAGCGGTCGCGCTCGGTATCCAGAGCAATTTGCTCAACCGTTTGGTTAGTATTATCAGCCAAAATCTGATTCAAGCGCTCGCGCAATTCGAGAATCTCACGGGCATGGATTTCGATATCAGAGGCCTGGCCTTGGGCACCACCAGAAGGCTGGTGAATCATGATACGAGAGTTGGGCAGTGCGTAACGCTTGCCCTTGTCGCCAGCAGCCAACAGGAAAGCCCCCATGCTAGCGGCCATCCCTGTGCATAGCGTAGAGACATGGGGTTGAACGAATTGCATCGTGTCGTAAATCGCCATACCTGCGTACACCGAACCACCAGGAGAATTGATATACAGTGAGATATCCTTGTCAGGGTTTTCGGACTCTAAAAACAACAACTGCGCAACGATTAAGTTAGCAGTGTGATCGCTGACCGGTCCCACCAAGAAAATCACACGCTCGCGCAATAACCGCGAGTAAATATCATAAGAGCGCTCGCCGCGCCCTGATTGCTCGATGACGATGGGCACGTAGCCGAGATTACTCGGCTCGACGGCGTGCCCACCATACATAGAAGCATAAAAATCAATAAAACGAGAAGACATCAGTATTAGTTCCTCTCCATGAGTTGGTCAAATTCCACCTGCTCATCGTTTACTTTAGCATGCGCGAGCACATGTTGAACAACATTGTCCTCAAGAACGATGGCCTCAACCTCAGCGCGGCGCTGGGGCTCAGACAGATAGTAAGTAACCACCTCATCGGGCTGCTCGTAGTTTTGTGCAAACTCTTCGACGCGTTCGCGTACCTGTTCGTCAGTCGCCTCGAGCTCGGCTTGTTGGACTAACTCGGCGATTAACAGACCTAGGCGTACACGACGCTCGGCCTCTTCTTTGAAGATCTCGCCAGGCAGTTCCATGCTATCAGCATTGGGAACACCACGCTGTTGCAACTCGTTGCGGGCTGCGGCAATACGCTGTTGGATCTCGTGATCGATCAAAGCGCTGGGTACATCGAATTCCACGGACTTTAGCAAAGCATCCATCACACTTTGTTTGGTCAGGTTTTGCGTACGTGCTTTGACCTCGCGAGTTACATTGTCGCGAATTTCTTGTTTCAGTGCCTCGACATCGCCGTCTTCTTGGCCCAGCAGCTTTGCCATTTCTTCGTCAAACTCGGGGAGCTTGACCTCGGCAACCTCGCTGACCTTGATCTCGAACTCGGCTGTTTTGCCGGCAACCTCTTCGCCGCCGTAATCTTCGGGAAAGCTAAGCTCGAAAGTCTTTTCCTCGCCAGCTTTCATGCCCATAGCTGCCTCTTCGAATTCAGGCAACATACGACCTTCGCCCAAGACGAAAGAAAAATCGTCAGCACTACCGCCGTCAAAGGCTTCGCCATCGATTTTGCCCACAAAATCTAAAGTGACACGATCACCATCTTGTGCGGCACGATCCTCGCGGGGCTCGTACTCGGCACGCTGCTGACGTAATACATCGATGGTTTTCTCTAATTCAGCGTCCCCGACCTCTGTTACAGAACGGGTAACATCGAGTTCAGCTAAATCAGGCAGCGTGATCTCGGGATAAACCTCGAAAGTGGCATGGAAAGCCAAAGTTTCGTCATTGGTGGCTTCTTCGTTGCTTTCAATATTAGGCGAACCGGCAATGCGCAGACCTGTCTCACGAGCAGCCTCATCAAAAGACTTGGCCAATTCGTTATTGATAACATCGTAACGAATGCCAGGACCATGACGACGCTCGATCACAGAGAGCGGGGCCTTACCGGGACGAAAGCCTTGGATGTTTGCAGTGCGCGCAACCTGTCTCAATTGTGCTTGCACTTCCTTTTCTACATCGGCAACCGAAATCTCTAAATTGATTCGGCGCCCTAAACCGTCTAGAACTTCAACCTCGGGCTGCATGTGTGACCTTATTCCGTAAAAAAATTAGATTAACTGGTTATTTTACCGAAAAACGCGGTAAAAAACCTAGCGAATTCCGCATAACCACCAAAAACACCAAACCATAACACAAACTGTGGTATTTTACCCCTGACTTGCAATTATATATAATTACGCTTATAATTTTCCTTTTCGCGAACGTGGCGGAATTGGTAGACGCACCAGATTTAGGTTCTGGCGCCGAGAGGTGTGAGAGTTCGAGTCTCTCCGTTCGCACCAGATTCTGAAAACCGTTGAAAACATAGGCTCAAAACCTTTGATTTTCAACGGTTTTTTTATTTGTCTGAAAGCTATTGATGCCATAGAATCAAATTTTATGAGCAACTGCACCCACCCCCTTCTAAATCCACTTCTATAAACCCCATTCGATTCCCAATAAAAAAACCTGCTTATGGCGGGCATTAAGTATTAAAAACTCACGTTTCGGCATGCTCGTTGTGTATAATTACACAATGAATAGCAAAGACCTTATCAGACAACTCAAAGAGGATGGTTGGTACTTGGTCTATACCGTAGGCTCACACCACCAGTTCAAGCACCCAACCAAAAAGGGCAAGGTCACTGTTCCACATCCCAAAAAAGACCTGCCCATCGGTACAGTACGCAACATATTAAGACAAGCAAGCCTAAGATAAAGCGAGAGGATATGAAAAAGCTATACCCAATCTATGTACATAAAGATGAAGGGAGCGCTTACGGTGCTATCTTTCCAGACATCCCTGGCTGCTTTGCCGCTGCCGATGCTATTGACGCCCTGCCCCGAGCAGCGCAAGAAGCTGTGGAGGCTCATTTTGGCGCTGATGACGAGCCCATCCCTAACCCCAGCTCCCCCGATGCATGGAATGGCCATGAAGACTACTCAAAAGATGGGTTCTGGATGATGGTCGACATCAACTTATCCAAAGTCCGCCCCCGCTCTAAGCGCATCAACATCAGCATGCCAGAAGAACTAATAGAGCGCATTGATAGAGCAGCCCAATCGCGTGGGCAAAGCCGCTCGGCTTTCCTTGCCAGCGCCGCAGAACGTGAGATGAGTGAGGCATAAAGACCAACGCGTAAAGCGCTACCAATTAAGGTAAATCATTCAACAAACCCCGCCATGAGCGGGGTTTATTTATTTTAATTATAGATGAACAATCTATTTAATAAATGATTTTGCCATCTCCTGCCATTTGGGCATACTCATCTTCAAAAAAGAATTTATCCTCGCCAAAGGCAGGTTTGAGATCATTGAGCCAAGTCGCTTCAGGATCATATTTAGCAAAAAATGGTCTTTGTA
>DATGSS010000057.1:0-53361 GCA_035302345.1 Paenalcaligenes sp. | reverse complement strand
TACGCCAGTCCTTTGGGGTTAGTGCGACTACAAGCACACAAAGATGCGTTGCATGCCGCTTATTTTGCTTCGGCCGCGGAACAGCTGCCGGCCTTGCATGTACCTACTGCCCGCCCTGCTAAAAGCCAGGCTGAGCGCGCTTATTTTGACACAGCTGTGCGTTGGCTTGATCAGTATTTCGCGGATCCATATCAAGCAGGCCCAATCCCAGTCTCACCTCAGCAGCTGCCCGGCACAGCATTACAAAAAAAGGTCTGGGATGCGTTATGCACTATTCCTGCTGGGCAAACTATCACCTATACCGAATTAGCACAGCGCTGCGAGCGCCCCAAAGCCGTACGTGCCGTAGCTTCTGCCTGCGGCAAAAATCCTTTTTCTATTTTGATCCCTTGCCACCGTGTAGTCGCAAAATCCGGCGGGTTAGGGGGATATTCGGGCGGATTACAGAATAAAAAAGCCCTTTTGCACTGGGAGCGCACCACTTAACCCAATGGTTAAGAATAACAACGGAAAATCCAGTTACAATACCTTAAATGTAGCTGCACACCTCTGATTTATATGACTATATGTGTAACCAAGCCTTTGCCACTTAGACGGCAACGGTCTTTTTTTCTTGTCCGCGTCGTGTTAAGGTTGGACTTGAAATCATTTGATAACTAATCATTACAGGACAAATTATGCAGCACACTAATCCTTTCTGGCGCAACTTTAGACGTCTGACTGTGACCGCTTTTGCCAGTCTCAGTCTTATGGTCGGCGCCCAAGCCGTTGCTGAAGACGACAGCAAAGGTACCGTGCATCTGGCTTATGTCGAATGGTCCTCCGAGGTAGCATCAACTAACGTGATGCGTGCCTTGCTCGAAGAGGCCGGTTTTGATGTCAAGACCAGCGCCCTCTCAGCAGCAGCCATGTGGCAAGCAGTTGCTTCGGGTGATGCCGATGCCACCCTTGCTGCTTGGTTGCCCACCACTCACGAAGAATACTACGAGCGACTCAAAGACGATATTGTCGATGCCGGCGTTAATTTGGATGGCACCAAACTTGGTCTAGCCGTTCCCACCTACGTCGAGATTGATTCGATTACCGAGCTCAACGATTCAGCCGATCTATTTAACAACGAAATCATTGGTATTGATCCTGGTGCAGGCCTACAAGGGCTGACCGAAGACGTGGTCGAGGATTACGACCTGAGTCTACGTCTACGCGATGGCAGCGATGCCACCATGACGGCAGCATTGGCCAACGCTGTGAATAACGATGAGCCCATCGTAGTCACTGCTTGGACCCCCCACTGGAAGTTTGCACGCTGGGACATGAAATATCTGGATGACCCCAAGGGCGTCTATGGCGGCGCAGAACAAATCCACACAATTACTCGCAAAGGCTTCGCCGAAGATAATCCCGAGGCCTACGCAATTCTAGAGCGCTTTGAGTGGACCCCAGTCGATATGGAAGAGGTCATGCTACTAAACGAAGAAGCTGGCAGCGACCCTTACGAGAACGCCAAAAAATGGCTAGCTGACAACGAAGATCGCGTTAAGGAATGGCTCGGGCAGTAATTCATACCCGAACTTGATTCCTGAGTCATAGCGACTTATTTGGGATGCGCTGCGTGATATTTTCATGCGGTCGCATCCTTTAACTATTTTATAGATGATACTTTCATGACATCCGACCGACGGATAAAAATAAAAGTCCGTAATCTCAGTAAAGTCTTTGGTAACCAACCGCGGCAAGGCATTAAAATGCGCAACCAAGGCATGGGACGCCAAGAGATCTTCTCTAAAACCGGGCAAACCTTAGCGCTGTCGAATATCAACTTTGATGTGTACGACGGCGAATTGCTAGTGATTATGGGGTTATCCGGTTCAGGTAAATCCACCTTGATTCGCTGTCTTAATCGGTTGGTCGAGCCCACCGAAGGCGAGATCCTAATCAACGACGAAGACCTAACTAAGCTTTCAGATCAGAAATTGCTCGAACGCCGCCGAAAATACTTTTCCATGGTGTTCCAAAACTTTGCCTTATTTCCACACCGTACCGTATTAGAAAATGCGCAATTTGGCCTTGAAATACAACATATGGCCAAAGCAGAACGCGAAAAAATAGCCCTTGAGGCATTAAAACAAGTAGGGCTCGAAGGCTGGGAGGATGCATATCCCAACCAACTTTCGGGCGGGATGCAACAACGTGTCGGCTTGGCACGGGCGTTGGCCACTGATGGCAGTGTGCTTCTCATGGACGAGGCTTTTTCTGCTCTCGACCCTCTGATCCGTAAAGACATGCAGCAAGAAATCCAAGAGCTGCAGTACCGCACACAAAAAACCACTATTTTTATTACCCACGATTTGGACGAGGCACTTAATATCGGTGACCGTATTATTTTGCTCAAGGATGGCGAAATCGTCCAAGATGGCACCCCCGAAGAAATCCTCACGTCGCCTGCCGATGATTATGTAGCCAAATTTATCGAGGGGGTTGATAAAACGCGTGTCTTGACCGCCAGCAGCGCAATGCGCCCTGTCCGCGCTACGGCACGTCCCAACGATGGCCCTCGAAATACTGCGCGTCGCATGCGCGAGAGCGAACTTGACGTAATGTTTGTGCTCGAACGCGATCGCACACTGGTTGGCTTGATCTCTGCCCAGCAGCTCAAGCGCGCTTTGCGTGATGATGCTGGCAGCATCGCTGACTATATTGACCGTGAGGCCCCAACCATTGACCCTGACAAGCCACTCAACGAAGTCTTTGGTCTGTTTGATGACCGTAGCTTGCCTTTAGGCGTCGTAGATGATGAGGGTAAATTGAAAGGAGTTATTGTAAAAGGCGCTGTTCTCGAAGAGCTTGCCAAGGCCGGTGAAAACAACAACGGTGCAGATGAAGAGAAAACAACCGAAGGAGTGCCGGCATGAGTATGATTCCCGCAATTCCATTGTCTCGTTGGATTGAAGACGGGCTTAATTTTCTGACTCGTGAATACTCGGGTATTACGCGTGGTATCGCTCGCATCACCGAGGGCGGCATTGATCTGCTAAACGATGTATTGCTTTTTGTTCCCGAGTGGCTGTTTATTGCTCTTTTTGCGGTTTTGTGCTGGCGCGTCTCAACATGGCGTCTGGCATTAGGCGCAGTCTTGGGTTTAGGTCTAATTTGGAATCTGGGGCTCTGGACTGCGACTATTCAAACCCTCACGTTGGTTGTTTTAGCCACCATCGTAGCAGTCATTATTGCTATCCCGGTCGGCATTATCGCAGCACTGTCACAGCGCATTTACCGCGTGGTCATGCCTTTGCTGGATTTTATGCAGACTATGCCAGCCTTTGTATACCTGATTCCAGCCATTCCCTTTTTTGGAATTGGTTCGGTCTCAGCTATTTTTGCAACCGTAATTTTCTCGATGCCACCAGCGATTCGTCTAACTATTCTAGGTATTCGCCAGGTTCCCGAGGACCTTATTGAAGCTGCTGATGCTTATGGTTCATCACGCCGCCAAAAGTTATTCAAGGTCCAATTGCCTTTGGCCCTTTCAACTATTATGGCTGGGGTTAACCAAACCATTATGCTGGCCCTCTCGATGGTCGTCATTGCCGCCATGATTGGCGCGGATGGCCTGGGTAGTGAGGTATGGCGTGCCATTCAAAGACTACGTCCTGGTGACGGTTTCGTAGCGGGTATTGCTGTGGTTATCTTGGCCATGCTGCTTGACCGTTTGACGCAATCTTTACAAAAACGCCAACAAGGAGCGCAGGGTAGCCAAGAATAAATTTAGTTGCAGGCCCAGTACTGGTGACTGGGCCTGCCCCCTGCTATTAAAATTTATTCTGCAGTGTAATCTAAATCCTGATATTGATGCGTTTTCCCAATTACTGATGCAAATAACAATAAAAAGGTCAGGCCACGACGTACTTCGGGCTCGCGCGCCAAACGCAACAAACCAATCAAGCTAGGCGTTTGTTCCATACTACGCAACTGAGTACTTGCCATGCGTGCGGCATTGCCTACGGCCCAAGTCCCGCCCATCAAATCTTCGCCCGCCTTGGCAAGCTTTTCTACCATATATTTGTCGCTCATATCCACTAAATCAGCAGCGACAGAGGCGATATCCACTAGTTTATGCAACCGCCCACCCGCAATCAGTGGTTCGAGCTTGTCGATCAGTTCTTGTAAACCAGCTAAGGTCGCATCATCCTGAATCATGGCGTCTAGATCCCGAGGCAAGCGCTTGTCCTCATCAATAGAAAGATAATTATCATTGGATTGTGTCATTGCCATACCTCCTTATTAAATTAAACCCCGTGCTACAGCCCAATACGCCCCACGATTGAAGCCTTTGCGCATCAGCCCACCTATCTTGGTCGGAGGTGTCGGCTGTACATCGTCTTTGTAGTCGTACCAAAGTGGCATACCGTTATCTAGACCCATTTGTGCAATAGCTACGACGCGGCCGTCATAAGCATCAGATACCGTTCCATATCGAATTTCAGACGCTATGTTGTTGACCAGTACAGGTGATTGGTTGTGGCAGGATCCTCCTGCTTTTGAAATGGGTAGATCTACCGTATCACCAATCACATAGACATTTTCTACGCCGAGTACCTGCATGGTCTCATGGTGCGTCGGTAGCCAACCCTCGTCGTCAGCCGCCTGAGAAATGCCGATATCACGCACTGCCTGAACGGCTTCAATGGGCGGGGTCGACATCAAAATATCAAAATTCTCTTCGCCACCCTCTTCGCTATAAGCAATTTTTTTATCCGGATCCACATGTGCTAATGTAAATCCACGTTGATGCTTGATTCCCTTTTCATCAAAAATGGGGGGCAGTACTTCGCAGGTATCCTCTTGCATGAACAAGCAATTACGCAGTAATTGTGACACCGTAGGATAGGTGTAAACAATCTCTACTTGATCACGCACCCCTCGCTGGCGCAATAAATCATCCAACATCAGCGTGGTCTCAATAGGTGCAATCCCACACTGGTGCGGAACATTATGTGTTTTAGGAAAGGTTACAGTAACAAAAATACGTCCTTTCTCAATAGTCATTAGCTGTTTAGCCAGCGCACGCGCAGGTCCATATTGGTAGAAATGGTTGCCTGCCTCTTTTAATCCTTCGATCTTGTGCGGAGCAGGTACACAGCCTGTCGCAATGACCAGATGATCGTAACCGACACGTTTGCCGCTTTTGCACTCTAGGTACTGTTCATCTAAATCAAAATGCACCACCTCTTCTACCTGAAAATCTATTTCGGGACGCAGCAAAGTTTGCTGAGGGCGCCGTAATTCGTCCAGAAAAAAACGGTCAAACGCTACGTACATAAATGCCGGCTTATAATAATGCCAGGGCGAATTAGAAAGCATGGTGATGCGCACCTTGCCCGTGCGGATTTCTGGATAAAGCTTGGTTACTAGATGATTAGCGGTCATCGTACCGCCAATTCCCCCACCCACGATAACAATATGGTGTGCCATAGTTTCTCCTTTGTTGAAACAATTAGAACGAACATTCGTTCTAAATTTTATCGAGCTGCTGGATTCAGAGTAGCTATTTTTAATTAGCTTTTAGCTGCGACCATACTTGCGCCCATAGCGGCTCGAAATAATAGAAAAGACTGTCTTCTACAACGCCATCCAAACGTAGACATAACAATCGAATGGCCGCCCCGTACATTAGCGCACTGGCAAGTGCTGAATCCATGGGCGTCAATTCGCCTGCCTGTAATCCGTCACTAACAAAATGACGCATACGTACAAAAGCAGAAGCCGAACAAATGGGTTTTTCTTGGGGTAAAAACTCTTGGTGGCGGGCATGAATAATAAAAGACATGGTTTCCGGCTCGGCCTCGGTCAACTCGAACAACATGTAAATAACGGCTCTGCAACGTGCTTGTGCCGAACTATGCTGTAACTCGATATCATCTAATAAGGCATTCATGCGCTGCAACAAATAATCATATAAAGCGCGCGCAATCCCCTGCTTATCCTTGAAATGATGATAAATAAAGCCTACTGAAACCCCTGCTCGAGCCACCACCTCGTGTACGGAAGTATTAAAAAAACCCTTTTGACTGAACAAAGACAAGGCAGTTTGCAGGACCTGCTGCTGTTTGTCCCCCCCAAAATCAAATAAGCGACTAGTTTTTGTACTCATGATTTATATTAGAACGAGCGTTCGTTCCTTTCAATAGCTAAAATAAAAATCCCGTATAAACCCCTAAGGCCAGACTCAAACCCATTGATCTACCAACTTTGATAAAATCTAGCTTCTATCCTCCCTAATTTTACCCCATGAATACCTATGTTTGAGGTGCTTTTCCCACTTATTGGGGGTGTTGGCCTATTTTTGATCGGTATGATGCTATTGTCTCGAGGGCTAGTCGCCTTTGCAGGACAATCATTAAAAAGCGGACTCGTGCGCTTTACCGGCACTCCTTGGCGTGCCTTTGGTTCAGGTGCCGTTTTAACTGCCATGATGCAGTCATCCACTGCCACAACGATTACGTTGATTGGTTTTGTGAGTGCTGGTCTTATACCTTTTGTACAAGCCATTGGAGTGGTCATTGGCGCCAGCCTGGGCAACACTGCGGCCAGCTGGATCGTATCGGGATTAGCCCTCAAGGTGAATCTTAGCTTTTATACCTTGCCACTCATTGGTATCGGGGCATTACTACAGCTACTCGGGCGGGGACGCTGGACAGACTTAGGGTTGTCGCTTTCAGGCTTTGGGATTTTATTTCTAGGCTTGCGTACTTTGCAGCTAAGCATGACTGATGGTGCCGATATGTTTAATTTAGCGGCATTACCAATCGGCGGCATTGGGGCACACCTGTTTACTATGCTGTTAGGTTTGTTACTCAGTACCTTGCTGCAATCCTCAGCAGCGGCTATTGCAACCACTTTGACCGCCTTTGATGCGGGTGCCATCAACCTTGAACAAGGTGCCGCAGTCGTTGTCGGGGCTGCCATAGGTACCACCCTAACTAGCGCCCTTATTACTATCGGGGCAACAACCGCTGCCAAACGTACCGCTTTGGCCTATATTCTTTTTAACCTTATTACTGGCCTGATTGCGATTTTACTGATGCCACTATTTCTATACGTAGTGAATCAATCAGTGCTGCTGCTCGGCATACAGCCTAGTGCCATTGTTTTAGCCGCCTTCCATACCTTTTTTATTATGGTAGGTGCACTGCTCTTTTTGCCTTTTACACGTCAATTTGCACGCTTAGTCGAGAGGCTGCTACCTGAAAAAGAGTCCTTCAAGATGCAACACTTGGATGACAGCTTGCTAGGCATGCCTGATATTGCTTTAGAGGCATCACAACGTACTTTAGAACATGTTGCCCAAGAACTCTTTGAAAAACACAAACAAGCACTTGAACAAAACAATCTAACGGGCCCCCTTGATTTCTTCCATCATATCCAGCACTCCCTAGAAGAGCTTTTTAACTTTATATCACGCAATCAGGTAGATGCTAGTGATGAGCGCTTAAGCCAGCAGCGCATCGCTCAGCTGCACGCAGTTGATCATCTATTGCGCCTAAATACGCGCACCCTGAGCGTATTTGAGCATCAAGATACAGTAGATTTAGGTGCCCTTAATTTAACGGCTGATTACACCCTGCCCCAAATAGAACAGGCCCTAAGCTATAGCAAGGACACTGCTGACGATACCTGGGTAGAAAATATCCAAGAAAACGCGAGCAAAATCCGAGAATTGACAGTAGAAAGCCGTCGTGAGCTACTCAAACACCCTGACCGGGTATCCACGACCGGTAGTATCCTGCCTAAAACAGAAACGCTGCGTTGGTTAGAACGCAGCAGTCATCACATTTGGCGCATTTGTAATTATCTTGTGGTCGGCCGCGGCAGTCACGAATAACGTTCGTCGCCCATTATTATTGCGCGGGAAACAGTTTTTTCCACAGCGGTGGTTGCCCTGCTTCTTTTTCTAGGCCCTGCAAGTATAAATTATGGGCTTCGATGGCTTGCTCGCTGGGCTGAATGACAGGCAGGGATTGAGCATCACCCTTGGTAGCCACCTGTATTTCCCCTACTTCTTCGGTATCGCTACTAAAGCCCATCACCAAGCTTTCTTGGCCTCGTGTCATGGCCAACCAAACGTCTGCTAGTAGCTCGGCGTCCAAGAGGGCCCCGTGTAGTACCCGATGCTCATTAGAAATGCCGTAGCGGTCACACAGCACGTCCAAACTATTGCGACGCCCCGGATGCAATCCGCGTGCGTAAGCCAGTGAATCAGTGATTTTGCCGCAATAATGTTCAAATGGTTTAAAACCACAGCGCTCAAGCTCGGCATCTAAAAACCGTACATCAAAAGGTGCATTATGAATAATGACCTCGGCGCCTTTTACGTATTCTACAATTTCTGCAGCGATGGATTCAAAGGGCGGGTATTCCGAGAGGAACTCGGTAGTCAGGCCGTGTACGCCTAATGCCTCTGGATCACTATCGCGCCCGGGATTAACATAACGGTGCAAATTGTTGCCCGTTAAGCGGCGCTTAATGAGCTCTACCCCGCCAAACTCAACAATTCGGTGCCCTTGGGCGGGGTCCAAGCCTGTCGTTTCTGTATCCAGGATCACCTGACGCATAGATGCCTCCGTAATTAGCATTAATAAATTGATGGTCGGGCTCGCTAACTAGCCACACACAAAATGCAGTACTGCTAACCGTATCTAAAGCCTCTGGCAACTGTATTAGTTACTCGTCCGCCTGCTCGCGCACGACCGGGGCACGGGCGATATAGGTATAAGCCGCGGGCACTACAAATAGAGTCAATACCGTACCAAACAACAGGCCACCGACCAAGACCCAACCAATCTGCTGTCGACTTTCCGCACCTGCCCCCGTTGCATATACTAGTGGTAAAACACCTAAAACCATCGCCCCCGTAGTCATCAAAATGGGGCGTAGGCGCATTTCACATGCCCGTACGACAGCCGTATAAGCATTGAATCCTTGGGCACGTAGCTGGGTTGCGAATTCGACAATCAGGATGCCGTGCTTAGTAATTAAGCCCACCAAAGTTATTAACCCAATCTGACTATAAATAGACAACGTCCCACCGCTAAACCACAACGCAAACAATGCACCTGTCATGGATAACGGCACGGATAACATAATAATAAAAGGGTTGCGCCAACTTTCGAATTGGGCGGCCATGACGAGATAAATAAAGACCAAGGCCATAGCAAATACAAAATACATACTGCCGGATGAGTCACGAAACTCGCGTGATTGACCCTCTAAATCAGTCTGTACAGAGGGCGGTAATACCTCATCAGCCACCTCTTGCATGTAGTCCAAGACCTCGCCCAAGGCAAAACCCTGAGCAACCGAAGCCTCGACAATGACCGCACGCAAGCGGTTAAAGTGGTTTAGGGACTGCGGAGCGACAGTTTCCTCGACTGAAATAAAGCTACCCAAGGGCACCATTGAACCGGCACGATTACGCACAAAAATGTCGCTAATATCACCGGGGGTCGCACGTGATTGCTTATCGACCTGCACGATGACGTCGTATTGCTCGCCGTCACTTTCAAAGCGTGTAACCTGTCGTCCGCCCAGCAGACTCTCGAGTGTACGCCCAACCACATCGACAGCAATACCTGCATCCGCCAATTTATCTCTATCAATCTCAACACGCAGCTCGGGGGTGTTCAAGCGCAAATCAGTATCTACGTTTTGCAGACCTTCATAGCCAATAAGTCGGTCAGTAAAGCCCTTAACCATCTCGGCCAATTCGCTATAGGGTGCCTGACTCATAATGACAAATTGCACAGGCTTGGAAGTTGCTCGCTGGCCAAAAGAAGGCGGATTTGTTGGAAATGCACGCACCCCGGGTAATGCCTCAAAGTGCGGCTGTAATTCGCGAGCAATACTTTGCTGTGAGCGATCGCGTTCATCCCAATGCTTAAGACGCAAAATAGCAAATGAATCAGTCACAGTAGGAAAACCAATGACTGATTGGTAGGTTTCCTTCTCGGGCATGGCTTCGTAGAGTGCTTCAATCTGCTCTACGCTATTCAAGGTGTAATCCAAGGTCGAGCCCTCGGGCGCGCTGACAATACCAAAGATCACCCCTCGGTCCTCTGTAGGGGCGAGCTCATTGGGAATTAAAGTAAATAAGTAAGCACTGGCCGAAGCCACGACCAAGCCTGCCAAAATCACCAGCACGCGTAGCCTCAAAGCCCGTACCAACCAACGCCTATAGCCTTTGGTCAGCCCTTGCAAACCACGCTCAATTAGTAAATATAAACGGCCCGGCTTTTTAATGGGCCGCAACATAGTGGAGCACATCATAGGCGTTAAGGTTAAGGCAACAAAGCCTGAAACCATCACGGCACCCGCTAAAGTCAAGGCAAACTCAATAAATAAGCGACCCGTGCGCCCTGTTGCAAAAGCCAATGGCGCAAATACCGTCACCAAGGTCAAAGTCATCGCGATAACTGCCCCGGTGATTTCTCTAATCCCTAGGATGGCAGCTCGAAAACGCGGTACACCCTGCTCAATATGACGAAATATGTTTTCTAACACCACAATGGCATCATCCACCACCAAGCCAATCGCTAGCACCATTGCTAATAAAGTCAGGGTATTGATGGAAAACCCAAAGGCATACATCAAGCCCATGGCCCCAACCAGCGATACCGGGATGGTGACCAATGGAATCAAGCTGGCACGGATATTGCGCAGGAAAAACAAAATCACCAGCGTGACCAATAAGGTGGCCTCGAGGATGGTATTGAAAACCGAGTGAATGGATTCTTGGATAAACACCGAGCTGTCATAGGAAATATGCAATTGCATGTTGCTCGGCAAGTTTTTATTGATTTCTTCGACCTCGTCACGCACGGCTGCTGACAAGGTTAATGGATTGGCAGTTGATTGTTTGGTCACGCCAATGGTCAAACTGGGCGCGCCATTAAAACGTGCCATCACACGTTCGTCCTCGGGTCCCAAATAAATATTGGTCATATCCCCCAAACGAACGGGATAGCCGTTGACATGACTAACGATGATGTCTGCAAATTCTTGGGGGGTCTGTAAGTCAGTCGATGATACTACCGAGAATTCGCGATCTACGGATTCGATACGGCCCGCTGGTATCAAGACGTTTTGCGCACGTAAAGCGCTCTCGATGTCTTGGACTGTCAGGCCAAAAGCCGCCATGCGTGTGCGGTCTAAATCAATGCGCATGGCTTGTAAACGCTCACCAAAAACGCGTATCTCTGCTGCTCCTGGCAGTACTGAAAATCGAGTCTTTAAATAACGATTAATATAATCTGAAGCCTCTATGGGGCTGAGATCACCCATATTGACCCCGACATAGACGATGGGGGTGGAGTCGGCTTCAACCTTGTTAATGATGGGCTCTTCGACCTCATCGGGCAAAAATCGGCGGGCCCTGGAGACCTTGTCACGTACATCAGCTGCGGCTGCATCGGGGCTGCGACTAAGATCGAATTTAATATTGATAATACTGCGCTCAGAGCGACTCCGAGAGGTCATAACATCGACCCCTTCGATACCCGAAAGCTGGTCCTCGAGTGGTTTAGTAACCTGGCTCTCGATGACATCCGGAGAAGCCCCTTTGTAATTCGTAATCACCGATACCACGGGCTCATCAATAGCCGGATATTCGCGCACACTAAGTCGGTCATAAGACACCAGCCCTATCAGCACGATGAGCAGTGATAGCACTGTGGCAAATACGGGTCGCCGAATACAAAACTCTGAAATATGCATAAAATTGCGCTTTTACTCAAAAGCCACAGTGCGACTTACTGCTTGTACTTTTGCACCGTCGCGCACCTTTTGAAGCCCAGTGATTAAAATCTCTTGACCAGGCTCTATACCTGAAACCTCAACCCATCCGCCTCGGCGAATTCCTATTTTCACACTGCGTCTGCGTACGGTTTGATCAGGTTGAAGCACAAAAATGTACTGCTCGCCAGCAGACGGGGCGATGGCTGACTCGGGAATCATGACGGCCTCATGCTGTTCGAGATGTACTTGCACCCGTGCGAACATCCCCGGACGTAAACGCATGTCTGAATTAGGAATACGTGCTCGCAGGCGCACTGCACGCCCTTGGGCATCTAAAGCTGGTGCTATTACGTCAATTTGCCCCGGAAAGAACTCGCCCGACAAAGCATCAAAACGCAGGGTCACCGGGGTGCCCTCTTTAACCATGGGTAAATAATGCTCTGGGATTTGGAACTCGACAAACAGTGGGTCGATGGCCTCGATCCGAACTAAATCCGTCCCTGGGGCAACATAATCCCCAATAGAAACCGATCTGAACCCTAAAACACCATCAAAGGGAGCACGTATGCTGGTCTTATCTAGTTGTGCTTGAGCCAGTTTAGCTTGGGCTTGTGATACTGCTAGCTCGCTAGCAACCTCATCGCGCGCTTGGGCACTAATGAACCCCTCTTGGGTCAGCTGTTGAGCCCGTGCGTACTGACTTTGTTTTAGCTGTAGATTGGCTTGTGCTTGGTCGAGTTCGGCACGCAATAAACTATCATCAATCTTCAAAAGCAGCTGGCCTTGTTCAACAGCAGAGCCCTCTTTGAAATCTATTTCGGCCACCTTGCCAGTGATCTCGGCACGTAGCATCACCGCATCGCGTGCCCACAAAGAGCCCACTGCCTGTACCTCGACCCCTAACTCTTGGGCCAAAGCCGCTACCACATCTACGCGTGGCCCCGTATCTCCTTGAGCGGCGGGTGCTGCTGTTTCCTTGACAGCCACCGCCTCTTCGGCAGCCGTATCCTCGGCCACAGCATCCATGTCGGCTGGGCCTTTTTCAGTCGCTGTATCTGTCTCTTGGGTCGTGTTGGCTGCGGTTGTCGTAGTCTTATCTGTGGCCTGCTGCGCTAGCGCTACATCGTGTCGAGCGCTGTAAACATAAAATGCCGCCCCTGCCACACACACAATCAGCAGCAACCAAATAATGTGTTTCTTTTTCATTCTCGTGTCTGAGCGATGGACTCAACCCCCATATTTGCTAGTGCATCTGCGCGCTCATTTCCCGGATCACCAGCATGACCACGCACCCATTTCCAAGTCAGCTCATGCTGGGTAGAAAGTATATCTAATTTTTGCCACAAGTCAGCGTTTTTAACAGCTTGTTTGCTGGCTGTGCGCCAGCCTCGTTGCTTCCAACCCTCGAGCCACTCTGTCATTCCCTTTTGGACATATTGCGAATCTGTATGTACTGTCACTGTGCAAGATCTTTTGAGCAAGGTCAGCGCCTCGATAACGGCTTGCAGCTCCATCCTATTGTTGGTGGTGTCGTCCTCTCCTCCGTAAATTTCTTTTTCATGCGGACCATATTTTAATAAAGCACCCCAGCCCCCCGCTCCGGGGTTACCTTTGCATGCACCATCAGTCCAGATTTCTACGACTTGTTTACTCATTGCTTATATCACCTAAATGACATCTGTGTGATTTATTAGTGGCTACTGAACGCCCACGTTGGCGTTGCTTGGTATGACTCCAATCTAAACCGACCATGCGCATGCCGCTGACCCGCTTGACCGCGCGTATGACATAAACTGCCCCACCTATAGGCCACCAGCGACGGCCCATATACTCCAGAAACTGCCAACGTCTAATCCAACGCCGCTCTTCGCAATAGGGGATATAGCCCCCCAGAAAAGACTCTTCCATATCAAAAGACAATAATTCTAACCAGTCGCTAACGCGATGGGGGGAAACCCAATGCGCAACCGGTGCTGGCAAGCGCGGTGCAATCCCAACCATGCGCTCGCGCAGCCCCCATAAACTAAGGGGATTAAAGCCTGTAATGATGACTCGACCTTCGGGAACCAGCACTCTTTCGACCTCTCTGAGGACCTGATGAGGATCGTAGGCATTTTCTAATACATGGGGAAGTAGGATAAGATCAATACTTTGAGTCTCGAAAGGCAAGGCCTCGGGCTGCGTAGCGAGCAGATCAGCACTATGCCTACTTGGATTTACTTGCTGTTGGGTATACCATTTATGCATGATGCGACTGGTGCGCAACAAATCCCAATCAGGCAGGCTGACCTGCACTGCATGGTACCCAAAGACATTCGATACCAAGCTTTTGATTTGGCGCTGCTCTAGAGCACGCACATGACGCCCGATAGCTGTCTCGAGCCATGCCGTGAGGCTGCACAACTCTGTCACAAAACCTCCATGACTATGATAAACGTATTAGTACAATCGGCCTTAAAAGGATTACAACTACGTGCGGTGCGCGCTTTCAAGGACAACTATATCTGGATTGTGCACGACGACACCCATGCCCTTATTGTAGACCCGGGCCAGGCTGATCCGGTACTGCATTATCTACAAAAGCACGCCCTGGACCTGCAGGCTATCTTGATCACGCATCATCATGCGGATCATGTCGGAGGGATCCAGGCCATCAAACAAGTCTACCCCAATGCTACCGTGTATGGGCCAGCTCGGGAAAATATACCGCACTGTGATCATACCCTCCAGGACAATGACGAAATAGAATTTCCTGTCCTACAATTGCAGTTCCAAGTGCTCGATGTCCCCGGACATACTGCCGGGCATATTGCCTATTTCAGCACTGGGCCCCAAGGCGACCAACCCTTTTTATTTTGCGGTGATACTTTATTTTCCATCGGCTGCGGCCGCCTTTTCGAGGGCACCGCTGAGCAAATGCTGGCCTCATTGGACAAAATCGCTGCGTTGCCTACCGATACTCTTGTGTGCTGTGCACACGAATACACCCTGAGCAACATCAAATGGGCTTTGGATGTAGAACCTGACAACAATCATTTACAGCTTTATCACCAACAAGTAGAGGCACTACGGGCAAAAGAACAGCCCACCTTGCCCTCGCGTCTGGGACTAGAGCTCGATGCCAACCCTTTTTTACGTACCCGCGAGCCAAGCATCATCACAGCAGCCAGCCGATATGCAGCAGCCGAGCTGACCCAAGACAGCGATGTGTTTGCAGCTCTTAGAGAATGGAAAAATAACCACTGACCGCCATGCCACTCATCACCCGTTTTTCGCTGCTCGTACTCATGGTCCTGGTTTCGGCCTGTGCTGTACAGCCGGCTGCTGACAAAGACGATTTTGTCACTGCCATAGATACCCCGCATACCATAGATCTGACCCAAGACCCGGATGATGTTTGGGTCCGTATTCGGCGCGGTTTTGCTGTCCCGAACCTAAACACTCCATTGGTCGATCAGTGGACACGCTATTACGCCCAAAACGCAACCTCGGTGTTGACCATGAGCGAGCGGGCCAGCAAGTACCTCTATTTTATCGTAGATGAGCTTGAAAGACGTGGCATGCCTACTGAGCTGGCATTACTGCCCTTTGTAGAAAGCGCTTTTAACCCTACTGCTTATTCCAGAGCCCACGCTTCGGGGTTATGGCAATTTATCCCCAGCACGGGCAAGCACTACAACTTACGTCAGGATAAGTGGCTAGACGAGCGTCGCGATCCTGTCGCCTCGACCCATGCTGCGCTAGACTATTTATCCTATTTGTTTGATTTTCAGGGCGATTGGTATTTAGCTTTAGCTTCGTATAATTGGGGCGAAGGGGCAGTACGACGAGCGATCGAAAAAAATGAAAAAGCCGGTCTAGGCACAGATTATTTGTCTTTGAAAATGCCTGACGAAACGCGTAACTATGTGCCCAAGCTACAAGCCATTAAAAACATCATTCATAACCCAGTAGCCTATAACATTCAGCTACCCAGGGTTAATAACGAGCCTTATTTCACCACTGTCCGTGGACCCAGTCACATGGATGTCGAGGTCGCTGCTACATTGGCAGATATGCCACTCGATGAGTTCATGTTTCTAAACCCAGCTTATACACGTGATCTCATTCCTCAGGATCGGCCTATTATTTTATTGCCCAAAGAAAATGCACGTCTTTTTGCAGAAAACCTGGAAACCTACGAAGGGCGCCTGAGTCGCTGGGAGGTTTACGAGCCCCGCCCTGGCGAACGTTTGTCAGAAATCGCCGAACGGTTCGACATGAGCCTGACTGAATTACGGGATATCAACCATTTAGCTAAAAATAGCCAACAAATCACCGATCAGCAAGTCCTGCTGGTCACTGCTCAAGAGACAAAAGACACTGATACACTCGACTCTGAACCTCTGGGTGTACAAGTTGCCTCACTCCAAGAGCTGCCCTCAATCGAAGCAGCCTCAACAAAACAAGCCGAGATCCGCACAAGCAGTACCACACAGAAGACCACGCAACGCATGGTTGCCCGCGAGGTGCAACATAGCAACAGTGGTCATGATATCGAGCGTCGGACCTCCAGAAAAAAACAGCCCGAAAAACGCCACTACACGATCCAACGTGGCGATACGCTTTATAGCCTTGCGCGTCGGTTTAATACCTCGGTGCAAGAACTCCAAGAAACAAATAATTTGCGCGGCCATAATATTCCGCTTGGCAAGCGCTTAATCATACCCAATCAATCGTTATAAACATTCAAATTATCAAGGAAAATGCACCATGGCTTTTTTAAGCGGAAAACGAATTCTTATTAC
The DNA here is from genome assembly GCA_035302345.1 of Paenalcaligenes sp. Taxonomy (GTDB): domain Bacteria; phylum Pseudomonadota; class Gammaproteobacteria; order Burkholderiales; family Burkholderiaceae_B; genus Paenalcaligenes. Next base: position 36,784 of record DATGSS010000057.1, on the reverse strand, counting down.
AGGAGTTATCTCCAACCGTTCTATTGCCTACGGTATTGCTCAAGCCTGTAGACAACAGGGTGCGGAAATTGCGCTCACTTACGTTGGCGAGCGCTTTAAGTCTCGTATCGAAAAGCTAGCCGAAGAACTGGATGCCCAATTTTTACTGCCATTGGATGTCACTGATGACTCACAGGTCGACGAACTCGGTGACAGTATTCGAGCCCATTGGGACGGTCTCGATGGCCTGGTCCACTCGATTGGCTTTGCGCCCCGTGAATCTATTGCCGGTGATTTTCTCGAGGGCCTCTCTCGCGAGGCTTTTACAGTAGCGCACGAGGTGTCTGCCTATAGCTTCCCAGCCTTGGTCAAAGCCACTTTACCGTTATTAGAAGGGCGTCCTAGCTCTGTGCTGACACTCACCTACCTAGGAGCTGAAAAAGCCGTCCCACACTACAACACTATGGGATTAGCAAAAGCCTCGCTAGAGGCTTCCGTCCGTTATCTGGCTGCCTCATTAGGTCCTCGCGGCATCCGCGCCAATGGTCTGTCCGCAGGACCCGTACGTACCTTAGCGGCCAGCGGTATCCAAGACTTTAATAAAATCCTCAACTTTGTTGCTGCAAATTCTCCTTTGCGTCGCAACGTCACCATCGAAGACGTCGGCAATACAGCAGCTTTTTTACTGTCTGACCTCGCTGCGGGTATCACCGGTGAAATTACGCACGTCGATGCTGGTTTTTTCAGTGTCACGCCAGGCATGTACCCAGTTGAGGTATAAATCTAGAAACAAAACTGGGAATAAATCCAGGAATAAAACTACGGGGCCTTGCGGCCCCGTTTTAACAACTAATCAACTAATTCGTCGCTGGGTGGTGCTGCCCCGCAGCGGATTTGTTTTTTTGTGCCTCGATAACGCTGGCCTGCTGTCTGTTTTTTTCTGCTTTTAGCGCATCTAAATCTGCACCCACGTGGGCGATTTGCTGTTGCTGAGCAATGCGCATTTGTCGCTCGCGTTCGCGCAAACGTTTGACCCTATCTGGGCTGTGACTGCCATGACAATAGGGACAGGATACACCCGCCTCGAACTGGGGCATTTGACGTTCTTGAGGGCTGACCGGCATGCGACAAGCCCGACAAAACTCATACTTGCCCCGTAGCAGTCCGTGTCCTACAGACACACGCTCGTCAAAGACAAAGCATTCGCCTACCCACATACTAAGGTCTGGTGGGATATCTTCCAGATATTGCAAAATCCCACCCTGTAAATGATAGACCTCATCAAAACCTTGAGTGCGTAAATAGGCGGTGGATTTTTCGCAGCGAATCCCCCCTGTGCAAAACATCGCTACAGGTGGCTTGCCCTCGAGCACCCCACCCGGCTGTTGCTGCTCTTTTACCCACTGAGGGAAATCGGCAAAGCTGTCAGTTTGTGGATTAACAGCACCCTTAAAGGTGCCAATACCAACCTCATAATCATTACGCGTATCTACAACAACCACATCAGGGCGACTAATGAGTGAGTTCCATTTTTGTGGGGGAACGTACTCGCCCACCCATTCTGCAGTGCGCAATTCTGGAACACCCAGAGTGACGATTTCTTTTTTAAGGCGCACCTTTAGACGATAAAAAGGGGCCTGCTCGCTACTCGCCTCTTTATGCTGAAGCTTTGCCAAACGTGGATCAGAGCGGAGGTAATCCAACACGGCCTGCACCCCTTTTGGAGAGCCAGCAATGGTGCCGTTGATTCCCTCGGGGGCTAATAATAATGTGCCAATCACAGAATGCTGCGTGCAGACCTCATGAAGAGCGGGCTGCATTTCCTGATAATCATCCAACGCTACAAAGTGATAAAGCGCTGCAATCAAATAACGTGACATATACAAAACCTAACAAGTACCTACCTATGGAAACAATGCGGTATCAAGAGACCTGCTCGTATCACTATGTTTCCCTGCAAAGACCCTGACGAAGACGATCATACGCTGATTTTTCTTTTAAAGGCATGGCTATGCGTGATCTACAACACATTTTTATTGGCGCGTTACACGACGCAGATGCTTAAATTTAATTTCCTTCTCATTCCCAACTAGATACAGTGCAAATAAACTTGCACACACCATGCTTGATCGTTTAAATTTCAGCCTACATTGACGAACCCCTTTTACAAATTTTATGGACTCACTAACCCAGGCGGTTCTTGGCGGCAGTATCACCGGTGTGGCCCTGCATCGTTTCTTGGGCCGTAAATCAGTATTTATAGGAGCAGCACTGGCTACTCTGCCCGATCTAGACGTCTTTGTCCGCTACGCTGACCCCATCAGCAGCATGACCTACCATCGGGGGTTTACCCACTCTTTATTTGTGTTGACGGCCTTTGCCATCGTGCTCACTGTAGTGTGGCGACTCTGGCGGCCCCACACCGAATATAGTACTCGTCGATTATTTTTAGCCTTATGGCTATGTCTGATTACACACCCGTTACTAGATGCTTTTACTAGTTTTGGTACGCAGTTATGGTGGCCTACGAAGGCTATCCCTACTACATGGTCCAGCATATTTATTATTGATCCCCTCTATACCCTACCTTTGTGTGTAGGGGCATTTGCTGGGCTATTTTTCCGACCCAGACCCAGCATACAAGGACTGATGCGTTGGGGTTTGATCTTGAGCACCGCCTATCTGGGTTGGACGGTGGGCGCCAAGGTTTGGGCTGAACATCGCGCCAAAGAGCACCCAATCCTGGCCACACACGAGGTTGTCGATGTTTTTAGCGCCCCGATGCCCATGAATAGTCTGTTATGGCGTGTTATTGTCCGCACCCAAGCGGATGAAGACTGCGAAATCATCATCAGCCTGCTGGATTCAGGCCCCAAAGAGGCGCTCTGTGTCCCCCACCAACGCCACTATTCACAATGGGTACAGGATCACGCGCTGCTACAACGCCTAGAATGGTTTAGCGGTGGCTGGCTACGTTATGACCCCACCGATGGGGTGTTAGTTGTGACTGATTTACGCATGGGTGTGGGCCCTGGCAATAATAATTTCCGTTTTGCGGTGGCCGAACTCGATCCTGAAGAGCAATGGCAACATATTATCCCTTATCGTTGGCCTGGGATCACTGACTATAGCGAGCTAAAACACGTCATGCAGCGCATCTATCAGCCCAACCCTCCATTACCTCTAGAGCGTTGGGCGACCCAAGCCAAACTCAAGACGACCCCATAGCGTATCCACCTTTCTTAGCGACTTGTCCTCCAATTCGAGGTTACAGGATCGCTTTTAAGTGCTTTTTTTCGCTGCTGGGGCTGTCTTAGTCGCGTTCGTTTTTTGGGCAGCTTTTTTACTCCCTTTAGTAGCCCGCTTTTTAGCTGCTTTAGTGGCTGCCTTTTTACCCGCTTTTTTACCCGCCTTTTTACCCGCTTTTTTACCCGCCTTTTGAGCCGATTTCTTTGCCGCCTTGGTGACTGGTGCTTTAGATGCCACGGTTTCAACAGCCTCTGTCGCTGTTGCACGTGGTATGTCTAGAGCTGCTTGCTTGGGTTCCTGCACTGCCTCAGGGCAAATAAATGACTCGCGGACTCCAGGCGACCACTGACTGGTTAGCCCCATAACCCGCGCAACATGATCAAATCGTGCATGGACGCCTTCGTCCATGTTTAGCACATCACGCAGCTCGGCAATTTTGGAAACAGCCGCCCAAATAGACTGGCGAGCCGCATGGTCCTGTACCAATATCGGCAGCGCATCAATGGCTTGCTCGGGATATGCGCGCACAATACGCCACTGCCGACGCATGATTGGACGCAGCTCTTCTTGACTGGGCAAATGCAGCTGATGGCGGGCATGTGCGGCTAGGTTTTGCAGCATATTAAATGCGCGCTCATCAATAAAGGTCCGCTCGCCTGCCATATAAATCAAGACACGAGCAAATGCCTCTACCGGTCCACCTTGTTCTATCTGCAAAGCCGCGAGTTCGCGACGTAATTCACGCAACTCACTATGCAACGCCGAATCATCTGCCTGTACTATCCGTTCGGTTTCTGAGGGCGCATCCAAACCGACTAAAGCCCGCAAATAAGGATTGTCATACAAAGCATGAAAAGTCGCTTCGATGGTTTGATCACGAATATCTTTGTAGGCATCTAAACTGTTGACCAACGCATTGCCCATGAGACGCTCCCAAGCCAGGAAAATATTGTCATCAGAAATGGGGGTGCGCTCTAATCGCGCTGTGCGCGCGGCCATTTTGGTGTAGACCGCCATGGGATTTAGGCTGGACCACAGGTAGTTTTCCATACGATTTGGGTGCATCGCCCGCATCCATTTTGGACTAAAGCCCGTGCTAAGAGCACGCACAACAGGAGAAACGGCCAAATCATAAACGTGCTGGTTGACCTCGGAAATGCGATTGACCACCTCAAAGCCCTGCTCATCGGTACGGCCATCATCCAAAGCCCGAATATCATCTAGCTCACGAGGCACAAAAGTAACTAGGTGACGCCCTTGAATCCATTCGGAATGCGGCATATGCGGATGCAGGTCTTCAATTTTAGCCTCGTATAGACCCGGAGGTAATAAACCGATTAGGTCTAATGCGCCTACCAACGCCTCGTGCTCGCGAGAGGCCACGCTAGAAGACACAAAAATCCCGAGGTGACCAATTTTTTCGTGTAAGCAATACACGATGACCTGTTCATGCTCGCGGATATCTTCGACATCCTGATAAAGATCTAAAATCCAATTCAGCGCCTGTGGCGGCGGCGTGATGTTGTCGCCCTCGGAAGCAAACACAATAATAGGACTACGGATGTTACGTAGATTGACATAGCCCTCTCCGATCGGATTATGCAACAGCCCCCGAGAGAGCTGGTTACCCACAAAGAGCTTTTGCACTATCCAATCTATTTCCTTGCGAGTCAGCAGGAAATGCCCTGTCCACCAGCGTTCAAATTGCAAAAACCGTTCGGTCTCGGTATCAGCGTTGCTATAGAGGTTATAGAGCTTTTTCCAATAGGTGTTAGCAGGATCCAGTTGCTCAAAATTCTCAACTAGATACGCACCATCAAAGATGCCACCCTGCAGGTCACTAACAAAAGAGCTGGGCCAAGCACCACCTACCATCCCACCGGTATAGCGCATTGGGTTTTGCCCAGCCCGCCCAGACCAATATGCCAGCGGTGCACCGGCCAGTAACAGCGGCCCTGCTAAATCCGGCGCCACACTGGCCAATATTGCTGCTGCCCAACCGCCCTGGCAATTGCCAATGATAAAAGGTTTGCCTACGCGTTTGGGTGGGTGTAGTTGGGCTACTTTTTGTAGAAAAATCTTTTCGGCTTTGACCACAGCCTCTATGGTTTGCCCCTCGCAAGGTTCGGGTCCAAAGGTGATAAAATAGCAGGGATGTCCTGCCGCGGTCACCACCCCAATCTCACTACATAATTTAGAGCCTGCCACCCCAGGGCCGTGCCCTGCTCGTGGGTCAATGATGACAAAAGGTTTGGCATCAGGATCGACTGGGTGATCTTCCGAAGGCAATATGCGCAACAACGAATAATTCACGGGCTGATCGAGGGTACGGCCATCGAGCACGCATTCGTGCTCAAAAACCAAAACCGGTGGCTTGCCCTCGCGGGTGTGCTCAATAAACTGATCCCCACGTTGGCGTAAAATATCGAGAAATAAGGCACCGCGCTGCTGCGCATCCTGCCAGTATTCCGCAAACTGTTGCAAAAAATTCGTTGACATAACAAAAAACTCCCAGATTTAGCCCATTGAGCCCATTGTATGACTCAAGCGGCGATGGGCAAACACAAAGAACACTAAACCGATAACAAGCATGATGGCAAAATCACGCCATATCATCGCAAAATCAGCCCCTCGGATCAGTACCGCCTGTGCATAAGAAACAAAATGCAAAGTAGGCGTGGCTGACATAATCCACTGTACCAGCTCGGGCATGCTTTCACGAGGTGTAATCGAGCCAGACAGTATTTGTAATGGTAATAACAGTAAAATAGCCATCAATCCAAATTGAGGCATCGTACGTGCCAGGGTACCCATGTAGATCCCAATAGAGGTGGTAGCAAACAAATACACAAAGGCACCCAACATAAATAATGCGGTTGAGCCCCCTAGCTGCGCCCCGATTAATCCTCGGATCATGACTTGCAGGGCAAAAAAGCTACCTAACAAGACCACAACGGCCATGGGCCACACCTTGGAAATCATGATTTGTAACGGTGTTATAGGCATGACCAATAAATGCTCGATGGTACCGTGCTCGCGTTCTCGGATGAGGGCTGCCCCTGTCAATATAATCGACAGCAAGGTGACGTTATTAATGAGGCCTGTAATACCGCCAAACCAAGCTGAATAAACATTAGGATTAAATAAAGTATGCTGTACCAGCACCACATCCATGACAAAGGGACGCTCCATCTGTTGCCTGAGGTGTTTCTGGATTTCTTGGCCTAATATGGTCTGTATATAAGACGCCCCCACCAACGCCTGACTTTGTCGTGTGGCATCCACATTGAGCTGCACAGCAGGTTGTCGGCCGGATTCCAAGTCTCGCTGAAAACCTGGTGGAAAGTTCAGCACAAAAGTATCCCGTCCAGCATCCATCCCCGCATCGATCTCAGCGCGGTTAATCAACCGCGGAGGCAAGAAGAAAGGCTCTTGCAGGGAATCCACCAATCGTTTTGATAACTGTGATTGGTCTTCGTCAACCACCGCAATGGCAGCCTTGTTTAGGGCATCAGGACGCTGTTTTGCATTCGAGTAAATCACCCCTGAAAACATAAAAACAATCAAAATCAGCATGCCCACGTCCCGACCCAGGCTGCTAAACTCTTTGATTCCTAGATGAAAGACCGTTTGTACGCGATGCCACCAAGTATCTTTTATATCTTGGGCTTTTGCGGGTGAGCGAGGGGAACGAGATTGGCTCATCTTATTTCGCCTGTTTTCTTAAAAAAAGCACCGAAGCAAAGGTCAACACAGGTACAGCAATCAGCAACGGATAAAATGAATCGCTCAGTGCGCCCCACTCGAGCGCTTTGGCAAAGGTGCCGCGGCTAATCGTCAAATAATGAGTGGTGGGATAAATCTGTCCTATCCAAGCTGCAACACCCTCTAACGATGAAACGGGATCCATCATGCCAGAAAACTGAATGGCTGGAATCAGCGTCCCTAAGGCAGTACCCGCCAATGCCGCAACCTGACTATTTGTCAGTGTCGAAGCTAATAAGCCCACACTAGTGGTCGCAATGACATAAATAAAAGTACCTAATAATAAAGTACTAAAACGTCCGGTGAACGGTACTTGGAATAAGAACAAGGCCAACAGAAACAACGCCACAAAACTAAACATAGCCAAGACGATATACGGCAACTGTTTACCCAACAAAAACTCTAGTTTGGTTACTGGTGTCGTGTACAAATTAAGTATTGAGCCCAGCTCTTTTTCGCGCACCACCCCCAAGGCCGTTAACATCGCTGGGATAAATATCAGCAGCATAGGAATCACCGCTGGGACCATGGCGACCAGGCTCAGTAAATCAGGGTTGTAGCGGAATCGGACCTCGATATCGACGGGGTTCTGCGGCCACGCGCCGTAGTCTTCTTGAATCCAGGTGTTCAAAATATGCCGATGAATTGCCTGCGTATAGCTTTGGATGGTTTCTGCTCGTTGTGGCATTCCGCCGTCGATCCACATCGCAATTTCAGGGCTTTGACCGCGTGCCAGATCGCGCCCAAATCCAGGGGGGATCTCAACCACCAAAGCAAGCTCACCCGAACGCATGCGGGTGTGTAGATCCTCGTAACTGCGTATCGGAGCTTGTTCACTAAAATAAGCCGAACCAGCAATATTCATATTGTAGTTTTGGCTAACAGTGGACTGGTCCAGGTCATAAACAGCGTACTGTAAATCCTCTACATCCATGTTGATGCCATACCCCATAACCAGCATCAGCAGCACACTGCCCAACAACGCCATCATTAGACGCACTGGGTCCCGTCGTAATTCTAATGACTCGCGCAGACTATAACTAAGTAAGCGTTGCACACTAAATCTTTTGCGTTTAGGGATACGAGTCATTGATTCATTTTCTGCAACATCTGCAAACTCGTCCTGAGCAGTTTCAGTAGCATCAATTTCATCGGCAGCATCAGTACCAAGATCGCCACTTTGCATCGCTTCGATCAGATACCCAATGAAAGCTTCTTCTAAATCCTGAGCGCCGCGTTTTTGGACTAGTTCTTGGGGGGTACCCGTATCTAACACCACCCCGGCATGCATCATCGACATCCGATCGCAGTGTTCGGCCTCGTTCATGAAATGGGTGGATAAGAATATAGTCACCCCGTCGCGACGCGACAAATCAGCCAATAGTTCCCAGAACTTATCCCGCGCCACGGGGTCAACCCCAGAGGTAGGTTCATCCAAAATAAGCACCTCGGGCTCATGCAACACAGCCACCGCTAATTGCAATCGTTGACGCACACCTAAAGGCAGATCATTAGGCAATTGATGCATCACCTCTTGCAGCTCAAAACGCTTGGCTAATGCATCGACTGTTTCTTTACGGGTAGGGATGGGTAAATGAAATAATCGCGCATGCAGATAGAGGTTTTGCTCGACCGAGAGCTCGCCATATAGTGAAAAGCTTTGCGACATATAACCAACACGCCGTCGCGTTGCCAAATTACTGGCGTCAATGGGCTGTCCTAATAAAGTCGCTGTCCCTGCAGACGGTGGAATCAAACCAGTGAGCATTTTCATGGTGGTCGACTTTCCGCAGCCATTAGATCCCAAAAAGCCAAATATTTCACCTTTGTAGACCTGCAAATTAACGTCATCAACAGCAGTGAAATCACCAAACCTTTTGGTCAATCCAGTGGACTCAATCACCACCTCATCGCTGGGTGGCAAAGGAGGTATATGTACCTCGTGATGATCACGGGTTTTTTCGGCAGGCAGCAAACGTAAAAAGGCTGTTTCCAGAGTTCGGCTTCGGGTCCTTTGCAAAAGCTCGGCAGGACGTCCCGTTGCTAATACTTGCCCCTCATCCATGGCCACCAACCAGTCAAAACCCGCGGCCTCATCCATATAGGCAGTCGCAACCAAAACACTCATTTGCGGGCGGCGTACCCCAATACGCGCTATAAGCTCCCAAAACTGTCGGCGCGCTAACGGGTCCACCCCAGTGGTAGGCTCATCTAAAATCAAAAGGTCAGGATCGTGCACAAGCGCACAGCATAGACCCAGTTTTTGCTTCATCCCGCCAGATAGTTTCTGTGCGGGCCGGTCGGCAAACTCACTCATCCCCGTGCTGGCCAATAGCTCTTTGATACGCTCATGGCGTTCTTGACGGCCTTGGCCGAATAAGCGCGCAAAAAACTCGATATTTTCAAACACCGACAATGTAGGATATAGATTCCTACCTAATCCCTGGGGCATATAAGCGATACGAGCGCAATTAGCTTCTCGGGCTGTTTTGTCACGCATGTCTACATCAAGCACGCGGAGCTCGCCATCCTGTATTTTGCGTGCCCCTGCGACCAGGCCCAAAAAGGTAGATTTGCCCACACCATCCGGGCCAATGACGCCAGTCACAACCCCACGAGGTAGATCCAAAGATACCTCATTGAGCGCCAAAGTATCCCCATAACGGTGAATCAGACCACTGGCTTGGACCACAGGAGAGAATTGCTTTTGCATCGATAATTACTGCGTGCTCGCAGTGTTGTTAGCAGCTGCCGAGTCAGGTAACTGTACTTTTAAGTCTGCCGGCCACTCTGCCTCGGGGTCTAATCGAATATAGGCCACGCCAGGGACCCCAGTCTTAACATACTCGATGTACTGGTTGAGTAATGCAGGGTCAATGCGCACCTTGGTGCGGAACATCAGCTTTTGACGTTCATCACGTGTTTCTACAGATTTAGGCGTAAACTGGGCCACACTAGAAACAAAGCTGACCTCAGCGGGGATGACATATTGAGGCAACGCATCCAAAATAATGCGTGCCTCTGCCCCCAAGGGGACACGGCCAGCTTCGCGTTCGGTTAAAAAGACGGTCATATACACATCCGCCAAATCCACCAAATTGGCTACCTTGCCGCCATTGCCCAAGACCTCACCAGGCTGAGCAATACGATGTTGCACTCGAGCAGTGCGTGGAGCCCGCAGCACCAAATCCTCGATTTCACTCTCCAAGTTATCTATCGCTGCTTGTGCTGCTTTGATGTTGGCTTGGGCTTGTGCGACCTCGGCCTCAGCGGCCTGAACCCCTGCCTGTATAGCGTTAATCTGTGCTTTTGCCACCTGTAGCATAGCCTGAGCATTTAAAAAGCGAGTATGGTCATTATCTAATTGCTGGGCAGATATGGCGCGCTCGGCAGCCAACTTTTGAGAACGCTGCCACGTTTTTTCAGCCAAAGATAGCTCGGACTCACGCTGTACTAATGTGGCTTCGGCCATCGCCTTGTCAGCTTGGCGCTGAGCCACCTGTGCTCGTGCTGCCTCAACAGCACTTTCGGCTTGAGCTTTTTGGGCTTGAGCCTGGGCCAGCTGTGCATTGAGTGAGCGCGGATCCATTTGCGCCACGATCTCATCCGCCTGCACGAGGTCACCCTCTTGTACCAAGACCTCTTTAAGGCGACCAGACATCTTGGCAGCCACATCAATCTCAGTAGCCTCTAAACGCCCGTTGCTCATAGCAAAACGTTCATCCTCACTGTGACCGTATTCGTGCCACCACCAAGCGCCCACCCCTAAGAAGATAAAAGCACCTAATAGGATATAAATCCAATTGATATTTCTTTTTTTCTGCGCCATCAAATCCCCTGATTTGATATGAAGTTAAACTCGGGCCATACACTCATCGCGTCTTTGTCCCGAGCGCACATAGGACGCGAACACTTAAACCTAATCTATATCTTTAATTATAGACAGTGCGCGTTCCAAAGTGTCCTGCGTTTTCGCAAAACAAAACCTAATTAATGGTAAATGAGGGTCCTGAGCGTAAAAAGCACTATAAGGAATAGCCGCCACCCCATAATGAGTGGTTAAGTAGCGACAGCATTGCTCGGCATTTAGATCTGCCAACGCCTGCACCTGACTATAATCTGCAGTGATGAAGTAACCGCCTTGGGGCTCGAGTAATTGCCACGACGTCCCTTGTAACTCATGTACAAACTGCTTTAACTTGGGCAAAAAAACAGAACTAGAAGCCGGTGTCGAAACACCCTCAGCAGGGGCATCACGTTTTAATAAATCTGCCAAAGCCCATTGCGAAGGGGTATGCACTGAAAACGTATTAATGCTATGTACTTTACGGATTTCAGTCATCAGCGCAGCGGGCGCATAACAAAAACCCACCTTCCACCCTGTTAGGTGATAAGTTTTACCTAATGAACCCACCACTACACTGCGTGCCTGCAAAGCCGGCACCGAAGCTACACTACGGTGTTCAAGCGGAGCATACACTAAATCACTGTAAACCTCGTCACTAAGCACGATGATTTGACTGTCTGCAACGATCTCATTGAGTTGCTGCAGATCATCATCACTAAGCACAGTACCACTCGGGTTATGCGGCGTATTTAAAATAATCATGCGCGTATCTGCCGTCACCTGCGCGCGCACCTGATCCCAAGGCACGCTAAAGTCTTGGGGCTGCAGACTGACCCGTTTAATCACGCCACCGGCCAAGGTCACAATAGGCTCATAAATATCATAAGCAGGCTCTAAAATGATTACCTCATCACCTTGCTCTATCAGTGCCAACACTGTAGAGAAAATAGCCTCGCTAGCCCCTACTGTTATTGTTATTTCGGTTTCTGAATCATAAAGCGCCCCCTGCAGGCGATGCATTTTTTCCACTAATGCCTCACGCAATGCAGCCACCCCGTGCCCAGGTGCATACTGGTTATAGCCTGTCGAAATGTAATGCAGCATACGCTCTGCTAAATCTGGGTCAGGTGGAAAATCTGGAAAACCCTGAGCTAGGTTTAAGCCCTGGTGTTCGGCTGCTAGCGCGCTCATCACAGAAAAAATATTGGGCCTAAGATGCGGAAGTTTAGATGTAACGTGCATGGAGTCTCCTCAAAGTGTCAATGACCATCCATGACCTTATTCTAATACGTACCAAAATCCAGGCACCCAAATAAAAAGAGCCCGACCAAGTCAGGCTCAAACAATAATACTGCTAACAGAAACGTTTAAATAAATTCAGCGTAAACGCGTCTGCTTTAACCTTAGAGGAATCCCTCTTCTAATTGCATACCCCACTCGGTCTTTGCCGGCTGACGGCCTCGTGTCACAGCCTGTGCAGTAAAGAATTTTCCAGCACGACGATCAATTTTTGCAATAGCACGTAACACGTTCTGTATCCATCTCCATTTTACATCGACCAACTGGCGCGTGCTTGAAGCTTGGGCAAAGGTTGTATTCGCAGACGCTGCCAAGTTGCAATCAATCATTTAAAAAACCCTATAAAGAAAAGTTAAACTGTTCTCTTCACACAACACTTACTATTCTAGGGTAAACCCTAGTGGATGTCTAGGGGAAAACCCTAGGATCGACTTAAGGGTTGACTACCTGGTGAATACCGTTGCAAAACCGCAACAACCGACTGGAAAAGCCCTAAAAACAATACTCATAAAAAAATTGTCAGATTAGGTTAAATGACTTTGAGGGCTTTTATAATGAAGCAAAACCAGAGGCATAATTGTATTTTCACGAGCCCTCCTCTGGAGCTCTACTCTTGGAAAACAAAAATATTTGACAAAGGAGAAACCTATGGCTGAACAGTGGCTAACCTCTCTTATTACTGACACCCCACAAGAGGGGTATGAGCTCGCCATCGCCCTGAGTCGCCGCGGCGTTCGCTACACGCAGCCCGACCCCGAAGTACTACACCGCTTGCGCCCTGAATATGCCGAGGACGCCAGCGAATTAACCGCTGCCTCGCAGGTCATCGCCATCAATTTCCAAACCGTTGCTGCTGCCAATAATTACTGGCGCGACTAAACCCCGGCAACAATCTTCATATATCGTTAGATACTCAAAGTAAAAAAGCCCGTGCTCTATTAATGGCACGGGCTTTTTGGCTTAGCTGAAAAAGTATTTATTATTTATTTAAATCGGCTCAAAACCAATATCATCAACTAATTCTCGCAGTTTTTCGATTTCGGCATCCCACAAAGCTTGTGACTCTTCGACTGTCATACGATTTTGTACGATACGCCCTTCGGACTCAAGCTGCTTACGGACTGCGGGTTGCTCAAGCGCATAAGCTACCGCCTCGTTTAGTTTTTCTTTAATTTCCAGAGGAGTGCCTGCCTTTACGAAATATCCTCCTGGAATGCTGTAGTCATAATCTCCCAGAATGGCACTCTCGCTGATAGTTGGAATGTCTTTTAAAGGCTCAGGCAGGTCATTGCTAAGACTACTCAGGATTTTTATACGTCCCTCGTCTTGTAACCCCAGCATGGATACCTGAAAAGGCAAAATAGCAAAATCCGTAGACCCCGCAGCTAAATCTGTCAAGGCTGGAGCGCCACCACGATAAGCAATATGCTCTAAAGGCGCCCCAATATCTTGGCTAATCTTTTCACCAATCAAGTGGTACAAAGAACCCGTGCCTACTGTCCCATAAGTCAACGGGTGGTCTGAATCACGGGCCAGTTCGATTAACTCATCTAGACTATCGACCCCTAACCCCTTTCTAACTAAGACAACCAATGTTGCATCAGTAATAGCATGCGTCATTTCAAATTGCTCGGGCTCATAATCTACAGCACTGTTCACAAATGAAGGCAATATCAACTCATTAGGCGAGCCGTGAAAAATTTGATACCCATCGGCTGGCAAAGATAGGAGTCGATTTGCCGCAATGGCACCGGTGGCTCCGCCAATGTTCTCAACAATCACAGTTTGACCTAATGATTCCCCTATAGGACCGTTAAAAATCCTAGCTGATGCATCACTGGCACCGCCCGCTGGATAAGGGACAATCAACGAAACTACTTTTCGATCGGGGTAATTATCTGCTGCTTGTGCTACTGAAAAAAAACACAGCATAGAAAGTAGCAATGCAAATAACCCAAACGTTTGTCTCCTAAACATATCGAGTCTCCTTTATTGACTGATTATTCTTAATGAGTATAAAAAGCACCTAAACCGCAAACAATGATCGCAAGAGACAAAAATTGATGCATTAAATGCACCAATTGATTGAGTCTAAGTATGAGGATAAAAACAATACCCTATTTATAGATGATTCTCATGCAAATTTAGCTGCATCAGGGACCGTGGCGTAAGCAGGAACTTGTTTTTTAAGATGCTCTAATAAGGCGACGGCAGCAGGGCTTAGATATTTCCCTTGACGGGTCACGGTTTCGATACCGCATGAATTAAAGATCTGATTAGCCATCGGCAACAACACTAAATTTGGCAGCTGATAAGTATGCACGAATGAGGTCCCACTCAAAATATAACCTAGCTCAGCATAAGCATACTGCCACAAAGCCCGATAAGAAGAGGTAACGAAATCAAAACGCAGCTGTACGCGTTCATCTTGTTCGGCTTGGCGAATAAATTCACGCAGGCCGAAATGCTTTTGTAAAGTGGCCCCCTTATACGGCAACAAATCAGCCAATACTAAAGGACGATGAATGCCTGTCAATGGATGCTCTTTATGCACTATTGTTTGTATGGGGGATGAAGTCCAAAGATGATGACGCCGTAATCGCACATCCTGGGTTGCTTGATACAGTAATGCCATATCTAAACGGTCTTCTAATAAGCCATCTATGAGCTGTTGCGAGCCGGCGACCACCAATTGTATTTTGATACTAGGATTTTGAGCCATGAACTGTGTAATTACCGGATAAAAGAATAAATCAAGCATCCCCTCACCCAAACCCAAGGCGATTTGCCCACGGCGTGCGAGCTTGTGCTCATTAATGCGTTGATATAGCTGCCGTGTTAGTTCAGCTTGCTGCTGAGCATAATTTGCTAGGATAAGCCCCTCTTCAGTAGGAATAACGCCTCGTCCTTGGCGGGCCAACAATTTTAATCCTGTTTCTGCCTCTAGCTGCGAAATAGCTCTGCTAATAGAGGACGCATCCACATCCAGCATCTCAGCTGCTGCGCGCAATGAACCGCTGAGCACCACCTGCTGAAAATAGAATAAACGTTTGGTATCTGGAGTGTTGTTCATGGATCCTCCGTTGAGTATTTTGCAACAATACAGTTTAGGTTAATGCATTGGACCCTTTCTCAAAATCAGGGAAAATGGGGAGTACTTACAGCAACAAAGGATGAGACAACACAATGATCTTTAACCAAAATTTGATTTCACAAGAATTAGAGCGTCAAATGGAACAATGGCGCCAAGACATCCATGCGCATCCAGAAACCGCATTTGAAGAGGTCCGCACCTCGAAGTTAGTAGAAGAAACACTACGTGATATGGGGCTGCCAGTAGAAACTGGCATCGCCCAGACTGGATTGGTGGCCACACTAAAAAATGGGGCAGGACCGACCATCGGCCTGCGTGCAGATATGGATGCATTAGACATCCACGAACTGACCGACAAACCATATGCTTCTAAAATCCCTGGCAAAATGCATGCCTGCGGTCACGATGGTCATACTGCGATGCTCTTAGGAGCAGCCCGTTACCTCACTGAACATCGCCCCTTTAAAGGCACCGTACATTTTATTTTCCAGCCCGCCGAAGAAAATGAGGGGGGTGGCCGAGTGATGGTCGAAGAGGGCCTGTTTGAACGCTTCCCCTGTGACGCAGTCTTTGGGCTACACAACGCACCGCGCATGCCTCTTGGCCATTTTGGTATCCGTTCTGGGCCCATGCTATCCGCATCAGATTTTTTTGCTATTGAAATAACCGGTACAGGCGCTCACGCCGCCTATCCACAGTCCGGCACTGATGCCATCGTCGCTGGCTCTCAGCTCGTATTGGCTTTACAGCAAATCGTTAGCCGAAACAACGATCCTTTGAACCCCTTAGTAGTGAGCGTGACAGAATTCAGAGGTGGAGACACCTGGAACGTACTGCCAGAAACTGTTGTTATCCGCGGCACATGCCGTTGTTTTTCCGAAGATGTACGTACTCAGACCAAAAAACGCTTTGAGGAAATCTGCGCAGGCATTCAAACACAGACGGGCGCCACCGTACAACTAGATTACATCGAAGGTTACCCTGCTACCGTCAATGAAGAGCAGGCTACCCAGCACGCCATCGCCGCTGCTCAAACAGTGGCAGGCAAGGAGCGTGTCAACACAAACAGCCCGCAAAGAATGGGTTCAGAAGATTTTGGCTTTATGCAACAGGCCTGCCCCGGAGCTTATATTGTCATGGGAACATCAGAAACAGGTGATGAAGCCAACGTCCATAACCCCTATTACGACTTTAATGATAACGCCCTGAGCCTAGGGGCTTCTTATTGGATAACGCTGGTTAAACAATTCTGTCCAGCTTAACCCTGAAAAGGAACAAGGGCTTAGTAATTAATACTAAGCCCTTGTATATACAACTGACTATGCGCTACACACCGCTACACGCGGTAGGCAAAAACAATAATTACGCAGGTTGCTCGACCCCTAGCCAGTCGCCGCCGTCCTGCTCGCTTTGCAATAATTCGTGTTGACGCGCGCGATAGCGCTCAACTGCAGCCTCTTTGACCGGTCCAAAACCACGGATATCTTGGGGCAAACGAACTAATTGCAGCTTATATTCATAGTTGTCCTCGGTTAGGCATTCCGTGATTTTCCGTATTTGCGCAATGAACTCATCGCGTAAAGTGCGCTCCATCTGACGCTCAGCCTGATACCCAAATATATCCAACACCGTCCCGCGAAGAAACTTGGCGCGTGCTAACCAAGGCATCAATCGTAATACCCAAGGCCCAATACGACGTTTTTGCGGGCGACCATCACTACCTAATCGTGTAATGAACGGCGGTGCCAAATGCAGATTGAGTGTAAAGCCATCTTCAAACTGCTCTTGCAATGAATCCATAAATGATGAGGCAGAGAAAAGCCGCGCAACCTCATATTCATCCTTATAGGCCATCAGTTTATACAAACTATGTGCAGCCTGCACAGTGAGCTCTTGAGCTTGGGGTTTAATACGTTGTTCAGCCTCCTCGAGGGTTTTAATCAACGTACGAAAACGTTCTGCATAGGCTGAATTTTGATATGCCACCAAACGCGGCACATACAAGTCTAACGCAGACTGAACCGTTTCCGGACGCAGACCTGTCGCAGCCATGGACTGTGTTGCAGGCTCTAGCAATGCCTCTAATACCTGAGGGTCATGAGCCCATACACGCCCTACCTGAAAAGCCAACTTATTAGCCTGCACCGCAACCCCATTAAGCTCGATCGCACGCTCGATGGCCTCATACTGCAATGGAATCGCTCCACGTTGCCAGGCGACACCCAACATCAGCATATTGGAAAGAATACTGTCGCCTAATAAACGCTCCGCCAAATGATAAGCATCTAAAGAGCGACTCTGCTCTTCGCCAGCATGGTCACTAAGTTGCTCCACCAATGCCTGACGCGGCATGTTCACATCAGGCTGTGCTGTAAACTCGGCAGTTGGTGCCAGATAATTATTAATAAACACCTGTGTATGACCAGGCCGCACACTACGTGCTGCATCAGGATTTGTCGCCGCAACACTATCGCACCAAATAGCCACATCAGCTTGTTGCTCGTCAATACGCACAGGCCCGACTAATTCATCACCTGCACTTAAACGCACATGACTAATAACAGTCCCGCCCTTTTGCGCCAACCCAGTAATATCCAGCACAGAGGAAGCCCGATATTCTAAATGAGCAGCCATCGCTACAATCGCGCCGATAGTCACAACCCCTGTACCACCGATACCAGCAACGATTAAATTACAATCAGTCGACGAAATTTCAGGCGCAGCAGCATGCTGTAAAGCACTATCCAAATGACGCTGTAACGTAGGCGTATCCATACCCACCGCCTTACGGGGCTCAGCATCTAAAACTGATATAAAACTTGGGCAAAATCCTTCGACACAACTGTAATCTTTATTACAGCTAGATTGATCAATGGCGCGTTTACGACCTAACTCAGTCTCTAAAGGCACCACCGACAAACAATTAGATTGCACACCACAATCCCCACAACCCTCACAAATCTCGGGATGAATATAAATGCGTCGCGCGGGATCGGGGAATTGATTCTTCTTGCGCCGGCGCCGCTTTTCAGCAGCACAAGTCTGATCATGAATTAAAACAGTTACTCCGGGAATCTCGCGCAAATCGCGCTGTAATGAATCTAACTCGCGGCGATGATGCACCTGAATACCACTAGGCAACTCGATATTCTTATAGCGCTCGGGCTCATCCGTAGTAACAACAACCTTGGCCACGCCCTCCCCGATCACCTGCTGACAAATACGCGGAACTGAAATTGGCCCATCCACAGGCTGCCCGCCGGTCATGGCAACAGCATCATTGAACAAAATCTTATACGTAATATTGGCCCCGGCAGCCACCGCCTGACGAATAGACAAATAACCCGAATGAAAATACGTCCCCTCGCCCATATTTTGGAAAATATGCGCACCTTGCATAAAAGCCGAAGCACCGATCCAATCCGCCCCCTCACCCCCCATTTGAGTAAGCCCCTGCGTATTACGATCCATCCAAGCCGCCATGTAATGGCAACCCACCCCAGCCAACGCCTGACTACCCTCGGGAACACGAGTAGAAGTACTATGCGGACAACCAGAACAAAAATAAGGACGGCGCGTCAACCCAAAACTATGCAATGGCCTGACCGTCGGCTTCACAATTGATTGCTGTACAGCATCAGTTTGCACTGAAAAACCATCATCACAATGCTCTAGCCAGCGCAATAAAGCACGCTTGACTATAGAAGGACTCAACTGCCCAGAAGAAGGAATCAAAGCCGCTTGGTCAAAATCCCTTTTACCTACAATAGAAGGCTGACAAACACGACCATAAAGCAAGCTTTTGAGCTGAGCCTCAATAAAATCGCCCTTCTCTTCGACCACTAAAACATGATCCAAACCTTCAACAAAATCTAATAACCCCTGCGCTTCTAACGGCCAAACCAGCCCTACCTTGTAATGACGTATAGCAGGAAACTGCACCCCATACTCTAAAGCCAAATCCTCCAGAGCCTGCAACGCATCTAACGTAGCCTTACCACTACTGACAACCCCCAAACGCGCACCCGGCGCCGGGTCCAAAACACGATCCAAAGGATAAGCACGCGCGAACTCCTCAATAGCCCGCAAACGTGACTCGATATTTTGCTCGATCTCGGGCGTCAAAAAAGGACGCGCATCATAGCTACGCGCATGCTGTGACGGCGCATCTAAATTGGAAAACTGTGGCAACGGCGGAATCTCAAAACTGCGACCACTCTCAACCGTCTCGGTAATCGCCTTAAACGCCACCCACGCCCCCGAATAACGTGACAACGCCCAGCCCCATAAACCAAAATACTCGTACTCTTGGACAGAAGAAGGATGGACAACAGGCATACGCAAATGGCGCAAAGCCTGCTCACTGCCATGAGGCACAGAAGAAGACACCCCAGCGTGATCATCCCCAACCACCACCAAAACCCCACCATAATGACTGGCCCCAGCAGCATGACCATGCAACAAAGCATCCCCCGAACGATCCACCCCGGGGCCCTTGCCATACCACATACCAAACACACCATCGACATCCTTATCAGGATGCGTATCCAACTGCTGCGTCCCCATCAACATAGTCGCAGCCAAATCCTCATTAATAGCAGGCTGAAAACGGATATTGGCTGCTTGTAATTCTTGTTCATGGCGCCACAAAGTAGCATCAACACCACCTAAAGGGGAACCCCGATAACCAGAAACAAATCCAGCAGTATTGAGCCCCTGCGCCTTATCACGCTGGGATTGACTCAATAACATACGCAACAGCGCCTGAGTACCCGTAAGGAAAATGCGCCCCGAATCAGCCAGTATATTTTGATCTAATTCATACTCTAAATTAACCGAATGACGCATAACAACCTCCTTTAGATCCATCATACGTCTAACGGCGCGCTATTTTTTTTCCTTTTTATTGCGTAAAATCCCTAATAAATAGAATAAACATTTGCTAAAGGAGGAAATATGGATAAGATTGATTTAAAAATTTTGAAATCTTTGCAAAACAACGCCAAAGCATCCGTACAACAAGTATCCGACCAAGTAGGGCTATCAGTCGCCCCCGTATGGAGACGCATCAAAAACCTAGAAGAAAAAAAGATCATCACCGGTTACCACGCCGCCGTAGATAGAACCTTAGTCGGACTGCAAAGCTGCATGTTTGCACAAATTAGCCTAGACCGGCACTCATCCAACCGAGTAGAAAACTTTATACAAGCAGTCATGGACGCACCGGAAATAGTCGCCTGCTACGCAGTCACCGGAGACGCAGACTTCCTACTCAAAATAGTCGTCCCCGACCCAGAACAATACGACCGATTTCTACATAGATTCTTTTTTAACCTACCCGCCGTACGCCAAACCCGCACCATCGTAGTCTTAAGAGAAATCAAAAACCAACCCCAACTACCCCTCATGTAAAACACCCCAAAAAACTACCTATTAAAAACGCACGAAAGGAATTGTTTTGCAGATGTTCCGAGCGAAGCGAGATATCAAAAAACAAATCCTGCAGAGCGGCACACAGAGGCTCACTGCGACAGAAACAAACCTCTACAGCAGCCAGCACTCCAAAACAGTCGGAGAGAGCTATTTTAGAAATGTTTCGAGCGACAGCGAGACATTGAGAGAATAACTCTCGCAGAGCGATAAGCAGCGCTCACAGACCGATAGAGAGCAAAAAAAGCCCATCACAAAAGCGATGGGCAAATTGGAGGTCAATCAAATGTCGGATAGCAACGACATTAAAGAACACTAAAATTAAAAAACTTCATCCTTGAGGTGATACCAGCGATACAAGAAACGCTGACCTATGCGGCGGAACGGCGCAAAGATGGGGGATTCAATGGCATTCATAACATTAGGATAAGGCAAGCGCCCTTCGAAAATAGGCAAGTCTAACTTATGACCCTGACCTGCTATCCATTCAGCCATGCGTTTACCCGCCTGCGCAGAATACATCACCCCGTTGCCCCCATAACCCATAGCGTAATAAATGCTTTGGTTAGGATCTGGTTGCACGATACGCGGCATCATGTCATGGCTGACGTCTACCCAACCCCACCAGGAGTATTCCAGTTCGATGCCTTTTAATGCAGGAAATTTGCGATGCATGCCAGCACGTAAAAGGTCTTCGTACTGTTGCTCTGGAGCATGTCTGCCTGTGATTGCACTGCGGCTACCAATCTGCAAACGATTATCAGGCAATAGTCGATAGTAGTGTCTTAGGACACGCGTATCGGTCAAAATTTGACGGGTGTGAAATTTGCACGCCTCGATCTCATCGTCAGTCAATGGACGAGTGACAATAGAGTTCGACAAAATAGGCATTAATCTATTTTTGAATTCTTTGTGTAGGCTATTAGAGGTATAACCACCTGTCGCCACACCCACTGCTTTGGCTTTGACAACACCGCCAGGTGTACGCAAATAGTGCGATCCACCGCGGGTCTCCCAGCCTAGCACGGCACTAGAAGGATGGACGGTAGCCCCTAAGGCACGTGCTTTACGCAGATACCCAAAAGCCAATTTACCAGCGTGAATACCGATCCCTTCGGGCTCGTGCATCGCACCGTGGGCTTCATGGTCATTCACCCATTCGTTACGCACGGTATCTTTATCTAAAATACGTGCGTTATAACCAAAGGTATTGCGCAGGAGCTCGGCCTCTTTTTCAAGTTCGGGCATGACCCGTGCTCTGTGGGCGATATACAGGTGCCCACCAGGCTGCGGGTCGCAGTCGATATCTTTGATTAATTCTTTAAAATTCTCCATGCCCTCAACGCATTCTTGGTGCATTTTGAGCGCAACATCCAAGCCCCAGCGCTGTATCCATTGCGAGCGCTTGAGGCGCCCAGATGCACATTGTGCCTGTCCGCCGTTGCGGGTGCTGCAGCCCCACGCAGTACGATTAGCTTCTAGCACAGTGGCTTTGATGCCGTGCTCCTGGGCCAAATAGATCGCTGTTGTCAGACCAGTAAAGCCAGCACCAATAATGGCAACATCCACTTCAACATCGTGGGTAATTGGGCCGTCATCCTCGGGAGGAGCACCCGCAGTGCCGATCCAGTAGGTCGGCGCGTAATCGGTGCCCACACCCGGGTTGGCATCGAGTATCGGATCATAACCAGGATCGTAGCTCGTTTGCGCAGGCGTGGCCTGACCTTGATTTAGTTCTTGCCCTTTATCTGATGCTGTCATGTCTTTACCTCTACTTCACTGCAGGTCTATTTTTTCTGTATGCGCTTTTGATGGCAATTTTGTCACCGGAAAAGGTGTATAAATCAACCATGCGCGCCTCGTGCTTGCCCCCTTCTAGGTCAGTGCCGCGGAATAATGAGGTATTCATGGCGCGGTTATCGTCCAAGATGAAAAACTCGGGGTCAAGCCATGCAGCATTGGGGATATTGGTCCATGCTGCTTCGAAAGCTGCGCGTACCTGTTCACGCCCTTCGTGTACGGTGCCTTGCTCGGTCTCACCAGCAATGGTGTAAAAGGCACACTCATCAGCAGTCAGACTCATGATGGTCTCAATATCATGGTCGTTCCATGCCTGAATGTATTTTTTTAAGGTTTCGAGCATTTTTTGTCTCTTATCCATTGTGATGTGCTCCTTATGGATTAGTGAGTGCGTCCCTGCTAACAATTACTGTGCAGCAGGCAAACTATCTGTTTCAATCATGCCCTCGGCCGGCGACGAAGCCTGGGCTAAATATCTCTTTTTGGGCATCCGTCCGGCCAGATAAGCATCACGACCTGCTTGAACTGCACGTCGCATTGCTCGCGCCATCAAAACCGGATTTTGCGCATAAGCCAATGCCGAATTCATTAATACCGCGTCACAGCCTAATTCCATGGCGATCGCGGCATCTGACGCGGTGCCAACACCTGCGTCGAGCAAAATAGGCACTGTGGCTTGTTCGATAATGAGTTTGATATTCCAGGGATTGAGCACCCCCATGCCCGAACCAATAATGGATGCCAGCGGCATCACCGCCACGCACCCCATCTCTTCGAGCATTTTTGCTTGGACTGGATCATCCGAACAATACACCATGACCTGAAAGCCATCTTTAACTAGTGTTTCAGCGGCTTTTAGGGTCTCGGGCATGTTTGGATACAGGTTAGTTGGACTACCAAAAATCTCGAGTTTGACCAAAGGATGTCCATCCAGCAGCTCACGTGCCAAGCGCGCCAATCGCACGGCATCTTGGGCACTGTAGCAGCCGGCTGTATTGGGTAAATACGTAAAATCCTGAGGCGAGACGTACTCTAGCAAACTGGGTTGATCAGTATCTTGACCGATATTGGTGCGCCGTATGGCCACCGTAACGATCTCGGCACCACTTTCCAGGATCGCAGCACGCGTTTCCTCGTAATCTTTGTATTTTCCGGTCCCAACCAGCAAACGCGAACGGTATGTATTACCTGCTAATACAAAAGGGTCTTCTAGTGGCATCCTATTACTCCAGTACGGGTGGCTGGCATCTTGCCAGCCACCCTAACAAACAGTGATATCAAACGCTATCGAGATAAAGCGCCCGATTCATGCCAGCAAGTATTAGACGTAGTCTTTGTACTTGTCCAGCAGACGTACGGGCTTGCGCAGTGCATCACGACGGAAGGGGTCACCCAGCTCACGCGTACACATGATCTCAATCACGCAGGTCTTGCCTTCGTTCATCTGCATGTCAACGGCACGCTTGAGTGCAGGTCCGACCTCATTGATGTCATCCACAACAATAGCCTCGGCACCCATGGCTGTGGCCATTTCTGCGTAGGATTTGCTCTCAATGTCACCGGCAACAAAGCGACGGTTGTAGAACTCAACCTGGTTTTTCTTCTCGGCACCCCACTGACGGTTGTGGAATACCACAGCAGTCACAGGAATGTCGTGACGGACGGCAGTCATAATTTCGACCATACTCATGGCCCAGGCACCATCACCTGCATAGGCAATAGCAGGACGATCGGGAGCGGCGGTCTTGGCACCGATGATAGTGGGCAACGCGTAACCGCAGTTACCAAAGCTCATAGGTGCGAAGAAGCTGCGTGGACGCTCAAAACGCAAGTAGCTGTGAGCCACTGCGTTAATGTTTCCAATATCAGTGGAAATCATAACGTCTTCTGGCATGGCTTTTTCTAGCTCGCGCAGAACCTGGCGTGGGTGCAAGTACTCACCACCACTGAAGGGCTTCTCGCTCTTGGCTTCTTCGATTACATCCAGACTATAGGGGTCTTTTTCGTGTGTCCAGTTATCTAGCTCGTCTTCCCAGGCTTTTTTCTCTTCGGCGATTTTCTTGGCACGCTGTTCTTTGCTGCCGTCGCTGCTGAGTGTTTCGCTGCTCAGACGCTCTGTGATGGCCTTGCTAAAGGCTTTTACATCACCGCAAACACCAACGGAAATCTTTTTCACCAGACCCAATACTTTGTGATCGGCGTCAACTTGGATGATCTTGGCATCTTCGGGCCAGTAGTCCATACCATATTGTGGCAAGGTACCGAAGGGCCCTAAGCGTGTACCCAATGCAAGCACAACATCAGCTTGCGAGATCAGACGCATCCCAGCTTTGGAACCTTGGTAACCCAAAGGACCGCACCACAAGGGGTGGCTAGCAGGGAAAGAGTCATTATGCTGATAGCTGTTGACTACAGGGGCGCCCAAGCGCTCTGCCAATGCAACAACCTCATCAAAAGCATCACCCATAACAACACCGCCGCCGGAAATGATGACCGGGAACTCGGCCTCTTTCAATAGGTCGATGGCCTCTTGCATGGCGTGCTCACCACCGTGACCTAGCTCAATGCGCTGAGGCTTGGGGATTTCACATGTTACTTCGCCGTAGAAGTAGTCACGTGGAATGTTCAGCTGGGTGGGGCCCCTATCAGAAATAGCGCGGTCAAAGCAACGCGCGGTGTACTCAGCCATGCGAGTGGGGTTTGTTACGTGCCCCTGGTACTTGGTGAACTCTTGGAACATGGGTAGCTGGTTACACTCTTGGAAACCACCCAGTCCTGTGGTGTTTGTACCGGCTTCGGGTGTGATGATCACAACGGGGCTATGTGCCCAGTAAGCAGCGGCAATACCGGTGACACAGTTACTGATACCGGGACCGTTTTGCCCAATAACAACACCGTGACGACCCGACACGCGCGAGTAACCATCAGCCATGTGAGCAGCACCCTGCTCGTGTACCACGGGAATTAAGCGGATGCCTGCGGGTGCAAAAATATCCATTGCATCCATAAAGGCGGAACCCATAATCCCGAACATATCGGTTACCCCTTGGGCAACCAATGTCTCAACAAAAGCTTCCGAAGGCGTCATGGTGGTCATGCCTTCGACAACTTTACGATTATCTGCACCTTGGCTCATATTATTGAACTCCATTTCTATACGGCATAAATGCCGATTTATCGATCTACCTACGTTGCTACCGCAATCTGAGATGCGGTTGTCTACAAGTCTAAAAATACCATAAGATCAGCATAAAACGAAACTATTTGTGCCGTTTTTTCTAATATTCTCTGGAAAACCCTAAGCAAATACCCAGAAATTTTCTTTATTACCAGTAAAATAGAAGCTGAAAACCACCATCTAACAACAATTCTACTTCTTTAATCAGAGCCAACGGAGAGGTAAGTATCATGGAAAATATGCCATCCAAACCAGAACGTATGATTTCAATTAAGGAAACCTTCGGGTTTAGCAGCATCATGAAAGAAGTGATGGCCTTTGCTGAACCTAGTGAATACGTACCCGCTGTTGACCCAGCCTACCGCTTTGACCCCCAAGTCACGCTGTCGCTACTGGCAGGTTTTAATAATAATCGCCGAGTACTGATTCAGGGACGTCATGGTACGGGTAAATCAACCCATATTGAACAAGTTGCTGCCCGCTTAAACTGGCCCTGCGTGCGCGTGAACCTGGATGGCCATATCTCCAGACTAGATCTGGTAGGCAAGGACGCGATTAAAATCGAAGATGGGCTACAGGTCACCGCATTCCAAGAGGGGATCATCCCCTGGGCACTGCAACGACCCATTGCACTGATCTTTGATGAATACGACGCAGGCCGCCCTGATGTGATGTTTGTGATTCAACAAATACTAGAGCAAGAAGGGCGTTTTACCATGCCCGATCAAAATAAAATCATCCACCCTCACCCTTACTTCCGTATTTTTGCTACCTCTAATACATTAGGGCTCGGGGATCCTGCGGGTCTTTATCATGGTACACATCGCTTAAACCAGGCTCAGATGGACCGGTGGAACATCGTCGCCAATCTTAATTATCTGGCCCCCGAAGAAGAGGTCGCCATCGTATTAGGGCGCGTCCCGGCCAAGGCGCACAATAAAAAAGACATCGAGGCCATGGTGACTTTGGCCAATCTGACTCGCAATGCTTTCTCGGCAGGGGATATCTCCACCCTCATGTCACCACGCACGGTTATTACATGGGCAGAAAACTGCACCATATTTAGAGATAAACAACAAGCGTTTGCAGTATCTTTTTTAAATAAATGCGATGAGTCCGAGCATGCCATCATCGCTGAACTTTACCAGCGTAGCTTTGACGAAGAGCTCGTTGTGGGACAGACAAAAAACACCAACTAAGGTGCCAGGCCATGACCAATCCAACCCTTGAACTCCGTGAACAGCGCCGCATCCGCGAGCTTTGCGCTGCCACATTGCGCGCTTTGAGCAAAGATCCAAAGGTGCATGTACGGCAGCAATGGTTCTTTAGCGGCAACCAGCCACTGGTGCATTTGGCACCGCATTTGCAGACACTACCCAAGGAAAAACTGCAGTATTTACGTGGTCTGGCTGACGGCTTAGCGCTGCGGATACAACATAGCGATCCCAAGTTACACCAACAACTGATGCCCGAAGGACCCGTTGCCCGATTAATTTTTGATTGGCTCGAATCCCTGCGTACAGAAAGTTTGGTGCCTACTAATTTGCCCGGGTCACGACATAATTTACTCACCCGCTTTTATTATTGGTCCGCTGGCTTTCATCACGCAGGACATACGGACAGCCAGCTGGGGATCCTGATGTATACCGTAGCGCAAATGTGTTGGTCACGGTTGATGGAAGCCCCGCCGCTGCCCGAGACACTAGACTATATTGAACACACACGGGCCGCCTTAGCCGAGCCGCTAGGCCCCTTTATTTATGAGCTCAAGCATCGGCGCGATGACCAAGAGGCCTACGCAGAGACAGCATTAGAAATTGCCGCCTTTGTGGCCGATAGTGTCGAAAGTGCCCAAGCTGCACAAGAAGACATAAAAGACCAAGACACCGAGGACGAAGAAGAACAGCTGGATGACTTTGCGCTGATACTGGATATGGACTTTGATGAGGTAATGGGCGGCGATATCGTTGCACATACCCAAAGCCTAACCCTAGAACAACATCAAGGACGTTATCGGGTATTTACACGCGAATTTGACGCAGTGACCTATCCTGCTCGTACTGTCCGAGACGCTTTACTGCGTGAGTATCGGCAAGAAATCAACGAGCTCATCAGCCATCAACACATTCAATTTAACCTGTTAGTGGAGAGAATCCGCCAAGCGCTGCTGGACGAACTCGATAGCCAATGGCTTTGGGACCAAGAAGAAGGGCTCATCGATGGTCGGCGACTCAGTCAGATAGTCAGCTCACCCACCGAGCGTCGCTTATTTAGGCAGCCACAGCCGCGACTTGTCAGTGATTGCTGTGTCACCTTTTTAGTCGATTGTTCGGGTTCGATGAAAGCACATGCCACGACCATCACCTTGATGCTCGATTTACTCAGCTATGCTTTAGAACGCGCTGGAGCACAAACCGAGGTATTAGGCTTTACCACTGGGGCTTGGAATGGAGGCCGTGCTTATCGACGTTGGCGAGCCACCGGGCGCAAGCCGCAACCCGGTCGGTTAAATGAAGTAGAACATCGCATTTTTAAAGAAGCCAACCAAAGCTGGCGGCAAGCCAATCTGGATTTGATGGCGTTAATGAAATTAGACCTCTACCGTGAGGGGGTGGACGGCGAAGCCATTGAGTGGGCCTGCGAACGCCTGCTAGAAAATGATGCCGAGCGGAAAATACTGTTTGTCTTGTCTGATGGCTCGCCCATGGATAGCTCAACCCAGCTAGAAAACGACGAGCACTATTTGACCAGCCATCTGGTGCAGGTAGTTAATCATTACCTGCAACAAGACATAGAAATCTGTGCTATCGGTATTGGACTAGATCTGAGTCAGTTATATCGCGACAGCCTGATAGCGGATCTGGAAAAAGGCTTAGACAACCATTTTCTAGATGACTTTGTACGCTGTTTGGTGCCGCGAAACCGACGTCACTTTTCGTACTGAGCCTCGATTTCTGTCAAGGCACTGGCAGCCCGACGCAGTGCGGGTAATGCCTGCAAAGCCTTGTCAGGGGTCATGCGCATGATAGGCGCCTGGGTGGCAATGGCTAAATTAGAACGGCCGCCTTCTTTACGGGGCACTAATACAGCCACACAGAACAACCCAGGTAGAAACTCTTCGTTATCAAACGCATAGCCCTGCTCGCGGACGCGTTCACAGTCTTGTTCGAGCTCTTCGAGACTCTGAATAGTATTGGGGGTAAACTGCTCCATAGGCGCATGGGCCAATAAACGACGGCGCTGGGCAGGCGGCATTTGCGCTAATAAAACCTTGCCGCTGGCCGAGCAGTGCACTGGCACGCGTGAACCTGGACGCAGATAAAAGCGCAAAGGTGCCTCGGTCTCGACACGATCCAAATAGAGGACCTCACTGCCCGATAAAGCGGTTAGGTTGCAGCTCTCGCCGAGCTCGTCAACCAGTGCTTTGAGGACGGCGTGGCGAGCCCCATGCTTGGTATCGTTGAGCAGCAGATTTTCGGCAAATCGACGCAGTCGTTCGCCAATACAGTAATGGCGCCCATCAGCATCACGCACCAGCATCCTGGCTTGTTCTAATTGCTGTAGCATACGATGCAAAGTTGGTTTGGGTAAATCAGTGCTGTCGACCAAATCTTGCAAAGAAAATTGCCGTTCCTGTGACACTATTTGCTCGAGCAAGCTGAACAAACGCATGGTGGGGGTATCCCCCGTTATTTTGACCGACTCAAAAGGAACATCTTCTATTGCTTTATTCATAGCCCCCTCAATAATCCCAGTAAGTAAAATTAATAATACCAGAATATACCTAAACTATTGACCGTAATAAATTTTACAGATAGATTCATAATTTACGAGACTCACTATTCTATTTTTTGAGATAAGGGACAGCCATGGAAATATTAAACCAGATTATTGATGCCGCTAAGCAATCCCCTGCCCAAATTGCAGTCTCTGAGGCAGATGACCCTCGTGTTTTACAAGCCGCCGTGCGCGCCCAAGAAGCTGGTGTGGCCTCGGTCACGCTGGTGGGCAATACCAACAGCATACAAGCCACAGCGCAGTCGTTGGGGTTGAATATAGACTCACTCACAATCGAAGATGTACAACATTCGGACAAGCGAGCCTCCCTAGCTGATGCCCTGGTACAACGTCGCAAGCATCGCGGCATGACTTTGGAAAAAGCCCAAGAAAAACTCAATGATCCGTTGGTGTTTGCCAACATGTTGGTGCATCACGGCGATGTCCAAGGTGTGCTTTCTGGTGCTGTTTATAGCACTGCTGACGTCGTCCGCACTGCGTTACAGTTAATTGGTACGGCACCCGGTCATGATTTGGTTTCTAGTTTCTTTCTGATGGTGCTCGATAAGCCCCATCACCCTTGCCAGCGCGCTGTAATCTTTTCCGACTGCGCTCTCGTAGTCGATCCTGACGAGAACCAATTGGCCACCATCGCAACCGCAGCAGTTCAAAGTGCCCGTGAACTATTGCCCGAGCCCGCACGTGTTGCCATGCTCAGTTTCTCGACCGCACAAAGCGCCAATCACCCCATGGTGACCAAAGTCCTCAAGGCCACAGAAAAAGTCCGTGCTGCTTTGCCTGATATCGCCATTGACGGTGATGTGCAGTTTGATGCTGCCATTATTCCGGACATTGCAGCCCGTAAACTCAAAGAATCCAAAGTCGCTGGGCAGGCCAACGTCTTTATCTTTCCAGACTTGAATGCAGGCAATATTGGCTACAAAATTGCCGAGCGCCTAGGCGGCGCCATTGCAATTGGCCCCCTACTACAGGGTCTAGCGAAACCCGCTAACGACTTGTCTCGGGGTTGCAGTGCCGATGATGTATTCAATGTGCTGGCCATCACCTCCTTGCAGGCGCAGCAACAGGAAAGCCCATGAGCGTCTTTGCTACCGCCTTTCTATTGTTTATAGTCGCACTGGGCACCTATTTTCAAACGGTGACGGGGTTTGGGCTGGCGATGATTGTCATCGGTATCAGTAGCGGCCTAGAACTCACTAGCGTGCCTTTTATTGCCACTGTCGTCAGCATTATCAGTCTGGCTAACAGCGGATTGGCGTTACGCAACCATATCCATCATATTCATTGGGAATGCACGAACACCACCCTCTTGGGGGTGGTGCCCTCGAGTATTTTGGGTGTGCTGTTATTGAACTATCTAAATGTCCAGGCCAAATACATTCTGGAGTTTTTGCTGGGTCTGATCATCGTTTATAGTGGCGTCATCTTTGCCCTGCGCCCGCGCCAACGAAAAACTTTGTCACGCTTGCGCGCTTTTTTCAGTATCGGCTTTATTTCTGGTTTATGTGGCGGGCTTTTTGGCATGCCCGGCCCACCTATTATCTTTCATATGTACCGCCAGCCGTTCACACTGGTAGAAACGCGCAATATGCTGCTATTGATTTTTGCATGTACAGCATTTTCACGGACTGCCTATGAAGTAGTGGCTACCGGGCTGCCCGAGAACTCACTGTTAGTCTCTTTATTGGCATTGCCCTGTGTGGCTGCGGCAACGATATTTGCGCAGCGTTTTCCGCCCCCAGTACGTCCAATCACCATGCGCCAAATAACCTTTGTTTCTTTAGTATTGATTGGTTTGGCGTTGATGTATGGCAGTGTGACGAACTTTTTTGATTAAGTAACTCAACAGCTAAAAAACCACAAGAAAACCAAGGGGCGAGCACATACGATTATGTGCTCGCCCCTTTTTTAACAGATTACGATGTGATTACCACGCGCCGCTGAAGTTCTGTACCCCCAAGCTGGTGGTTGCCACTGCAAACCAAGTACCCAGCCCCAAGACCAGTGGTTGCCAACCCGCCCTGGCCATCGTACGCATATTGCTAGACAGGCCAATCGCGGCTAAAGCCAATACCATCAAAAATTTGGCGGCATGAGATAAGATGCTAAGCAACTCAGCGGGCAGTAACCCGGTTGAGCGCACCAAAGATGCGCAAACAAACCAAATAATAAACCACGGAATGAGACGACGAATACTCAAACGACCGCCAGCTTTGCGATTGCGACGAACCTCGAGGTAAACATATACCAAGCAAATTGGAATAATGAAAGTAGCCCGAGTTAATTTCACGATGGTTGCGTAGTCACCCGCCTCATTGCTAAAGCTATATGCCGCAGCAACCACAGACGATGTATCGTTAATTGCAGTCCCAGCCCACAAGCCAAAACCTAAATCGGTCATGTTGAGCACATGCCCAAAAAAAGGAAAGACCAGCACAGCAGCCACGTTAAATAAAAATATAGTGGAAATAGCCAATGCGGTTTCGTGCTCTTCGGGCTCGATAATAGGTGCTACAGCCGCAATGGCTGAGCCCCCGCAAATAGCGGTACCCGCCCCAATGAGATTGCGTAGTTTGTCACCTACCCCAAGTAAACGCCCCAGCACATAAGCCGTCACAAAGGCCGCTACAATTGTAATAATGGTTACCCACAATGAATCAACACCAGCACGTACTACCTGACTAAAGCTGAGGCCAAAACCCAGCAAAATAATGGACCATTGCAAGACTGCCTTAGAAGCAAAGGTTAAACCTGGCTGACAGACAGGCATGACGCCAATAGTATTACGAATACCCAATCCCAATAAAATAGCGAAAACAGGGCCACCTATCGTGGGCAACCACCCCCCCAACACAGTAGCAATGACCGCTACGATTGCGGCTAAAACAATACCGTACCAGCGTGAGGGTTCTTGAGGAATCCCTGATTTCACTTCATCAGGCTTTTTTGCACTTATATCATTGGGGCTGTGCGAGCCCACCTGCAAGGTAGTAGAAGTCATCTTTCTATCCTGAATTTACTCATTGGATGCGACCACAAGTTGGTCTAAATCCGTCTCCAAAGTGGTTAAATCCATAGCATCTGGCGCTTGTATGAACACTATCTGATTCTGATCAAGGCCCGCTGCATCGACATCATTCACTGCTATAAACTGCAAGCGTCGGCCCGCAAACTGTATGGAAACCCAACCGTGATAGTCCGTATGCACAAAACCCTTGGCACGGAATACTCCGCGTGGTAACCGCCGAAAATAGGCCATTAACTCATCTGCAGAGAGCACCCCTTGGCCGGTCCATAAAGCGGTCTCGAAGGGGTGATCGCTGACAGGTGGATGTTCCATCGCACCCTCACGAGCCAGCACCGGTGTATCATCAATTTCAAAAAGCAGCTCTTCTGCAACCCGTCCCTGAGTCGTCTCATAGGTGGGGATGGCTCCGTAGCGTTGCTTTATAAACGCGCGGCACTCGGCCAAAGGCTCAGCCTCTAGCAAATCTGTTTTATTTAAAACCAATAAGTCCGCGCCTTTGATCTGAGCTGCAATCGTGTCGTGCAGTAAAGGATCCGCTGCCTGCGTCTGTATCTGCTCAGCATCAATCACTGTGACAACACCTGCTAATTTGAGGCTGGGCTCAGTCAACCCAACACTGGCAATAGGCGCGGGATCTGAAACGCCGCTAGATTCAATGACCACCCAGTCAGGTTGGGGATCTCGACTTAACACATCAATTAAAGCCGCATCTAGTCCAGACCCAATAGAACAGCAAATGCAACCATTGGTTAAACTGATGGTCTCGCCCTCGTGTTTAGCGATTAACTGGGTGTCAATATTGATGGGCCCAAAATCATTAACGAGCACGGCAATGCGACGCCCACTCGTAGTCTGCAGCAAATTATTCAATAACGTAGTTTTGCCAGAGCCTAAAAACCCGCCCACAACTGTCAATGGAATTTTTTTCACAGCCCCACCCAATTAACTAAAAACAAATCGATTCAAACACCAGCACAGCTGAGCTTGTGCCTGAGTTAATGATTTTTGGAACAAAAAATATCATTATTACCAAAAACACCAGATAAATGATAGTTCCTAAAATTATTTAACCCTGTTCTTGAGCTCATAAAACAGTGGCATTTCGCGCAAAAGCCGCAAAACATCTGGAAAATAGCGCATATCTGAGCAAACGATAGGGATTTCACTAGTAGGAACTATTCGTATCGTTTTCTATATTTATACTTGAATTCAATCAAAACTTAAACTTATTCTTGCCTCTTATAAGCATATAACCATTTTAACGACACTAGCGACACGTATTTCTTATAAGAGGCTATTCGCCAAAAGCTGGGGACACATATGAAAATATCAGCGTTTAGCAGCAGACTACTGGACTGGGTCACCAACCTTATGGGGTTTCTCGGTGTCCTGATTATTCTGTACTGCATGATATTTGCACTGACTGACGTCTACTTTCGCTACGTGCTTAACTCGCCCTCATTGTGGATAGGCACCACTTTACAAGCAGCACTAGTACTGCTGGCTTGTATGGCCGGCGCCTTTGCCTACAAGAACGAAGAGTTCATCCGACTGGATCTTTTTTATGCCAATTTTTCCACGCGTACTAAAGCCATTTACGATGTCATCACAGCTGTATTCACTTTTATGTTCTTGGGGGTGCTGATTTGGAAGGGCTATCAAAGCGCTCTGATTTCTATCAAGCTCAATCAAATGACGCCGACCGCAGTCCGCATTCCCATTTACCCCATCAAAACCATTATTCCTTTGAGTGCTTGCGTGGTCTTATTGCTTGCCATACGTAAGTTTTATCGCGATCTGAAAACCGCATTTTGTAAGCAATCAACGACTGACTAACAACAAAATGGGCAACACTCAATCTTTCACACAACCTACCATCCGGAGGAATACCATGAGACCAAAAGTTCTCTTTGCACCGGCCATCGCCGCTGCTGCAGTTGCACTTGCTTTTAGCCCTGTCACATTTGCTGCCGATGACGATGGGCCCCCAGACACAGTAACTTCCTGGACTTTTCAACCTGCCTTTGACAGCTCTGACGCAGGCTGGCACCGAGGTTTATTACCTTGGGTTAAAGCAGTCGAAGAGGCCACCGAGGGTACCGTAAAAATTCGCGTTGAACCCGTGGGTTCACTAACCAGCGGCTCAGAAGCGTTTGGCGCTGCTGCTGCTGGCATGACAGACGGCTACGCAGGTTGGGCGACCGTATATGGCGGTGAAATGCCTGAAGGGATGCTGGCCTACGGCCTGGCCATGGGTGCTAGCAGCCCCGAAGAAGCTTGGGATGCCATGTGGGGCAACCCTGATTACCGCATTGGCGAGCTCGTCCAAGAAGCTGCCAACGAGCGTAATCTGCATTGGGTCGGCTGGACAAACCAGGGGCCCAACGCCATGTTCTCCAACTTCCCCATTGAGAAACTCGAAGATCTGCAAGGCAAGAAAATGCGTGCAGGGGGCCCACAAGCTCTGTTCCACCAGGCAATGGGGGGCTCTCCTGTTTCCATGGACGCTGGGGATATTTACACATCGATTCGTCTGGGCGCTATCGAAGGTACCTACTGGGATACCGGCGGCATTAAGGACATGAACTTCCAAGAAGTCATTAAATATGCCAGCTTGCCTGGTTGGAACCCCGCCCAGCACCAAGAGATCTTTGTAAACCTTGACGCCTGGAACGAGCTCACCCCTTGGCAACAAAAACAAATCGAAGGCATTTTCGAAGAAACCTACTTTGAAACCAGTGCCATGCACGCCGAAGCCGTTGAAGAAGCCCTACAAGCTCTCCTCGACGCAGGTGGCGAGGTTATCAAAATGTCCGATGACGAAGTACAACGCATGCGCGAAAAGTCCATCGAAGAAGTATGGCCTAAAGTCGCCGAACTTTCCGAGAGAAACGCTAAAGGGGTAGAACTCTGGCAGCGCTACTTTGAAGAAAATCAGTAATTAACCAGGGCTGGAGGAAGGTAGGACGCCTACCTTCCTCTAACTTTGCACCTGTTAGCCATTCATTGCCTATATTAGTTTTTGACAATGATAAGAAGGACACAGTAGCCCAATGAGCCTAGAATTAATCACCCTTTTATATTTCATCGTCATGTTCCTGGTCCTGTTTATGGGCCTGCCCGTTGCATTCGGGCTAGGGGGCACGGCGGTGCTGTTTGCGGCCATATTTTCCCCTCGCTCATTACTAGCGATTCCCAGTGCCTTTTATTACACCCCTTGGAACTCAATCCTGATTACCATTCCGTTATTCTTATTGATGGGTAATCTAATACGTTATTCAGGAGTGGCCGACGCGGCCTACAACGCGGTGTATAAGCTCATCGGGCATATTGCTGGGGGCTTGGCGATGGGTACGGTGATGGTCTGTACTAT
Organism: Paenalcaligenes sp.; assembly: GCA_035302345.1. Taxonomy (GTDB): domain Bacteria; phylum Pseudomonadota; class Gammaproteobacteria; order Burkholderiales; family Burkholderiaceae_B; genus Paenalcaligenes. The sequence continues at coordinate 944 of DATGSS010000057.1, read as the reverse complement.
TTTTGCAGCAGTGACCGGGATTACCCCGCCTGCGACCATCACCATGGGTCAGATCGCCTATCCATCTATGATGCGTTATGGCTATAGTCGCAAAATCGCTATTGGTGCTATTGGTGCGGGGGGTGCCTTGGGCGCTTTAATCCCACCTAGCGTCCCCTTTATTTTCTACGGATTGCTAGCCAACGCCTCCATCGGTGACCTGTTTATCGCTGGGGTAATTCCTGGTTTGATGCTGGCCGCCTTTTATGTGCTGTACATCGGGGTACGTAGCCGTCTCCAACCAGACATTGCCCCCCCACTGCCTGCTGACCAACGCTTTACTACAGGTGAAAAAGTACGCTCGGTCTTGGATATTTGGCCTTTTGTTGTGTTGGTCGTCATTGTCCTGGGTTCAATCTGGGGCGGTATTGCTACACCCGCCGAATCAGCAAGCTTTGGTGCGGCTGGTGCACTGCTCATCAATCTGGTTTATCGCCAACTGACCTGGCAAATCCTCCGAGACTCTTTGCTATCCACGCTCAAGCTTTGTGGTATGGGTTTCTGGATTTTGATTGGTGCCAACATTTATCTGAACATCTTTAACTCACTGGGCTCACAAGATCTATTAACAGAGTTATTGCTCAACGTACCTGGTGGTACGACAGGTGTCCTAATCACCATGATGCTCATTGTCCTGGTACTGGGTACCGTCATGGACGACTGGGCCATTATCATGCTGTGCACACCCTTGTTCTTGCCCATCATCACCGAGCTAGGCATTGACAAGATTTGGTTTGGGGTACTGTTCATTGTGAATATTCAGGTCGCCTACCTGTCACCACCCTTTGGTTTTGTCCTCTTTTGGATTAAAGGGATATTACCTAAAGACGTCCACATGGGGCAGGTGTACGGATCGGTCTGGCCCTTTATCGGCATGCAATTACTAGGCTTGATCCTGATCTACT
>DATGSS010000056.1:0-19766 GCA_035302345.1 Paenalcaligenes sp. | reverse complement strand
GAGCCCTATGGGATGCTCATTTTGCTGCTTTTGTTGTTCAGTGGCGTGCTTTGGCGTGTATTACAACCCATTATTTGGTTTTTTTACGGGTTTTTTAGCTGGTTTTTATGATTTTTTGGGGGGATCCGTTAAACTGATGCTTTCAACCTTTCGCTTAGATTTGTCTTACCAGGAGACTGTTTAAAAATGGCTACTTCGGATATTGCAACCCCCTACTTTGAGGGAAGCATGGTTGCCCTCGTGACACCCATGTTTCCAGATGGACGCTTAGATTTTGAGTCGTACAAAAAATTAATTGACTGGCATGTTCAAGAGGGCACCAAGGCGGTAGTCGTGGTTGGGACGACGGGTGAGTCTCCCACGGTAAATATGGACGAGCACGCCGAGCTCATCGAGGTGGCGGCCAAACACGCAGGTGATCGTATTCCTGTGATTGCTGGGGTGGGGGGTAACTCAACCAGCGAGGCCATCCAGTTGACACAACACGCCTATGAGGTTGGGGCTACGGCTGGGCTGTCAGTGGTGCCTTATTACAATCGACCCACCCAAGAAGGTTTGTATCAGCACTTTAAAAAAATCGTCGAGACGGTGCCTTTGCCTATGTTGCTTTACAACGTGCCTGGTCGCACGGTTGCTGACATGGCGAACGAGACTGTGCTCCGATTAGCACAGGTACCTGGTATCATTGGCACCAAAGAGGCGACTGGTGATATGGCTCGGCTAGGTGCTTTGATGCGCGACTTGCCCGAGGATTTCATGGTCATCAGTGGTGATGATCCTACAGCTGCTGCATTGATTTTATTGGGCGGCAAGGGCAACATTTCTGTGACTGCCAATGTAGCACCGCGTTTGATGAGCACGTTATGTCAGGCTGCGCTAGATGGTGATGTCGCCAAGGTGCGCAAATATAATGGCATGCTTGCTGATCTGAACCGCCAGTTGTTTGTCGAGGCTAATCCGATTCCCGTAAAATGGGCGTTGGCAGAAATGGGACGTATTCAATTGGGCTATCGCTTGCCGATGACCCCCCTAAGCGAACAATACCATGAGCGCGTGCGCCTGGCGCTGCGAGAGGCAGGTTTATTAGCATGAAAAAGTTTCGAATAAATATGCGTTTGACCCCAATTGCTTTGGCATTGGGGTTAAGCGTTATGGCGGGTTGTTCTACAGTCGAAGAGTTAATCGGCGCCGAAGAGAGCGTTGATTATAAAAGCACGGTACGTGGCGACCCACTTAGTATCCCTCCTGATCTAACGCAGGCGCATTCGGATGCCCAATACCGCGCTCCCGAAGGGGTGACCACCTTTTCGCATTATGCCGCATCCCAACAAGAACGTGATGCAGCGCGCAAACAAGGCGAGGTTCTACCCGAACAAGACGGGATGCAGGTGGTGCGCGATGGGGATATGCGTTGGTTAGTGGTCGAGCAACCCCCCGAGGAACTTTACCCCAAAATTATCGAGTTCTGGGGCCAGCAGGGCTTTACCATCGATAGCGAGGACCCCCGCACTGGGGTGATTCAAACGCATTGGGCGGAAAACCGGGCTAAAATCCCCGAGGGTTGGATTCGCCGTGCATTGGGAACCATCATTGATCAGGTGTTTGATAGCGGCGAGCGTGAGCGCTTTCGCACTCGTTTAGAGCGCGTTGATGGCAAGACCGAGATCTACATCAGCCACCAACACATGGAAGAAACCCCCACGCAGGACGGAACTACATTTAAGTGGGTTTATGGCCAAGAGGATCCTGGCTTGAACGCTGCTATGCTAGCTCGACTGATGGTGTACCTGGGCAGTGATCGACAAACCGCTAGCGATCGTGTCAAGCAGGCCGAAGAGCAACAACGTCGTCCCGAGGTGCAAATTGAAGAGCACCAAGGCGAGGCCTACATGACACTCAATGAGCCATTTGATCGCGCATGGCGACGTGTTGGTTTGGCTATTGATTCTGCAGGTTTCTCGGTCGAGGATCGTGACCGCAGCACGGGCGAATTCTTTATTCGCTATTTAGATGCTGATACCGGTGTCAAGATCGAACAACAAAACATCATAGGTCGCTTATTCGGTGGCCGTGATACTTCTGTTCCCGAAGAGCTGCGTATCCGCGTACGCGAACAAGCCGGACAAACCATGGTTCAGGTTTTGGATGCCCAGGGTCAGGTCTTGCAGACAGATACCGCACGACGTATTATCCAAGTGCTCATACAGCATATGGGCCAAGACACCAACTAACATAGCCCTATTTTATTAACGGCTTAAGTCTACGTAGCACAAATAAAAGCGCTCGATGTTTATAGCATCGAGCGCTTTGTTTTTGCGTGTTGGTTATATATTAATTTAGTTTAGCTTGTAATTCGTACAGCATATCCAGCGCTTGGCGCGGTGTGAGTTCATCCAAAGAGAGGTTGTGCAACGCATCTAGAGTTTCTAGGTGCTCGGGCGAGAGCATCGTTTGGTCGTTGTTTTCGGCTAGGGCAGTAGACTCATCGTCTGCATCGATAGATTCATCCTCTTTAGCAGAAAATAAATCTAACTGTGGCAAGCCTTCTTTTTGCTCTTCTAATTTCATGAGCTCTCGAGTGGCTTGTCTGATCACTGCGGTAGGGATGCCCGCGCGCTGTGCAACTTGTATACCGTAGCTACGGCTGGCAGGCCCTTTGCGAACCTCGTGCAAGAACACAACACCGCTGGGGGTTTCTGCTGCCGCTAGATGAACATTGACTGATTGAGCATATTGCTCGGCGAGGCGGGTCATTTCAAAGTAATGCGTAGCAAAAAGAGTGAGGCTTTGATTATTTTGAATCAGGCGCGTTGCAATCGCCCAAGCCAAAGCTAAACCATCATAAGTTGAGGTCCCGCGGCCTACTTCGTCCATGAGAACCAGGCTATAGGGTGTTGCAGCAGCCAATATGGCAGCTGTTTCAGTCATTTCTACCATAAAGGTCGAACGGCCTCCCGCCAGATCGTCGGCAGCACCAATACGAGTAAAAATGCGATCAATAGGGCCTACACGCGCTTTTTGGGCGGGCACATAGCTACCCATACGTGCCAATAGCGCGATGAGCGCGGTCTGGCGCATATAGGTGGACTTGCCCCCCATATTCGGTCCAGTAATCAATAGCAAACGCCGTTCGTGGTGCATGCTACAGTCATTGGGCGTGAATGGTTCGATGGTGTGTTCAACTACTGGGTGTCGGCCTTGTATGATCTCTATTTCGGGTAAATTGCTGAGTTCAGGGCGGACCCAATTGTGTTTATGGGCATGATGCGCCAACGCACCCAGTGCGTCGAGTTCAGATAATGCCTGGGCTGCCCCTGACACGGCACCAACATAAGCTTGTAATTTCAACAGCAATTCATCATAGAGCTGCTTTTCTCTAGCCAAGCTGCGTTCTTGAGCGGACAGGACCTTGTCCTCCCATTCTTTGAGCTCAGGGATGATGTAGCGTTCGGCGTTTTTCAAGGTTTGTCGACGCTGGTATTCTTGGGGCACGCGATCGGATTGAGCGCGACTGACCTCGATAAAAAACCCATGTACGCGGTTGTACTCTACTTTGAGGTTTTGGATGCCAGTGCGCTCTCGTTCGCGTTGTTCTAGTTGGGCGATAAATGAGCCGCTGTCTTTGGATAGCTGTCTGAGCTCGTCCAGATCGCTATCATAGCCGTTAGCAATCACACCACCGTCCCGAATCATAGCGGCGGGATTTTCGTCAATGGCACGCTGCAGTAGTGCGTGCAGTTCGGGGTCTACATCCAAAAGCTCTACCAGGGGCTGAAATAGTGCCGGATCGAAGTGCTGTTGTAATTGGTTTTGTAGATCGGGCAAAACAGTTAGTGCCTGGCGTAGGCTAGAGAGCTCGCGCGGGCGCACAGACATCAAAGCCATCCGCGTGGCAATACGTTCTATATCGGGAAAGTTTTTTAGTGCGGCTTGCAAACTATCTGCATTAAAGTCAGCTGTTTGTAGATCTGCTGGTGGCGTGAGCAGGGCTTGAATACGTTCTTGGCGCTGATGGATGGTATGGTTGTCACGTAAAGGATGATGCACCCAGCGGCGCAACAAACGTGCTCCCATCGGTGTGCAGCAGTGATCGATTACAGAAAACAGGGTGGGTTGGTCTTCGCCGCTGAGTGTTGTTGTCAGCTCGAGGTTTTTTCGTGTGACACTATCTAAAATAACAAATTCCGAGCTTTGCTCTTGTTGAATATGTTGTATGTGATTGAGTTCACTAGATTGGGTTTCACTCACATAACGCAGTAAAGCGCCCGCAGCGCAGATGGCCAGCTGTAAATCGTCGATGCCAAAACTAGCCAGGCTATCAATACCAAAATGTTCTAATAAAAAGTGGCGGGCACTATCTAATTCAAAATGCCAATCCGCTGCTTTGGCATGACTAATTGACGGGAGTAATTCGGCAAAAGACTGGCTATCAGCATGTAGTAATTCGGCTGGTTCAATGCGGCTAAGTAACGCATCTAGCATTTCTTCGTCGCATTCCTCAACATTAAAACGGCCACTGGCCAGATTCATCCATGCCAAACCGAAAGCAAGCTTACCACGCTTTTTTTGAGACCAGATTGCAGCAATGCTTTTATCGGTGCGCTGAGGTAACAGGGCCTCATCAGTGAGGGTGCCTGGCGTAATATAGCGCACGATCTTTCTTTCGACAGGGCCACGGCTTTTGCTGGGATCGCCGATCTGTTCACACAGGGCGACGGACTCTCCTAGTGAGACCAAGCGTGCTAAATAACCTTCGACTGCGTGGAAAGGAACACCAGCCATAGGCACGGGTTTGCCATCCGACAGCCCGCGTTGTGTCAAGGTTAGATTGAGTAATTTGGCCCCTTTTTCCGCGTCTTCGTAAAACAGCTCGTAGAAATCACCCATGCGGTAAAAAAGCAGGTAGGATTTGGCCTGTTGTTTGAGGCGTAAATACTGCTGCATCATGGGTGTGTGACCAGAAAAATCTTGTTCTTGGCTCATGGAGTCTCAGAAGTAAAACTAACTATCAATGATGATGCTCGGGCGTGAACCGCCCGAGCAGAGGTAAAGGCTTATAGTGTAAAAGAGTGCCCTTTGGGCTTTTTTAGATCAGCATGGATATCCGCCAATATTTCATAACTATTGAGGCGGTCCTGGGCGTGATACATATTAGTGGCGACGATCAGTTCATCGGCTTGGGTTTCGTCGATAAATGTTTGAATTTGCTCTTTTACAGTATCGGGGCCACCAATAGCCGTGCACGATAACACATGCTGCATGATGTGTTGTGCAGGGGCCCCGGCTTTTTCCATATAGTTTTCTACAGGTGGGGGTAACTGAATAGGTTGGCCTGTGCGCAAGCTGACAAAGGATTGCTGCCACGAACTTGCTAAATGGTGGGCTTGCTCATCGGTATCAGCAGCAAAAACGTTGTAGCCCAACATTACATAGGGTTTGTCTAGGTATTTAGAGGGCCTGAAATGTTCTCTATAGACATTAATGGCATCTTTGAGCTGGGCAGGCGCAAAGTGCGAAGCAAAAGAATAGGGCAGACCCAGCATGGCTGCGACCTGTGCACCATAGAGACTGGATCCCAGGATCCAGATTGGGACATCTAATCCTTTGCCAGGCACGGCTGTGATCGGTTGTTGCGGTTGTTCGGAAAAATAATCAAGCAATTCCATGACATCGTGTGGAAAAGCATTGGGATCCGTATTCAGATTGCGCCGCAGGGCACGAGCGGTTTGGGGGTCCGAGCCGGGGGCACGTCCCAAGCCCAAGTCAATACGCCCAGGAAACAGACTTTCCAAGGTGCCAAATTGCTCGGCAATCACTAACGGTGCATGGTTAGGTAGCATGATACCACCTGCACCCACACGGATGCGTTGCGTGTGGTGGGCGACATGGGCAATTAAAATAGAGGTCGCGGCACTGGCAATACCAATCATGCCATGGTGCTCTGCCATCCAATAGCGATGAAAGTGTAAACGATCGCAGAGCTTGGCTAACTCTATGGTGGTAGCAAATGATTGCTCGGCGTTTCCATCTTGGACAATGGGGGCCAGATCGAGTACCGACAAAGGGTATAGTTCGCTCATAAAAAACCTTTAGCTATAACGCCGCATAAGTGCAGTCAATATAAATCAACGCATTAAATTGAAAACTTATGCAAATGAAAGATGAGATGAAACATTAAAACAGCTATGATTGGTGGGTTCAATTTTCACTGGAGTGTTCAATGTCTGAGGATTTAGAATTGTCACAGCCTTTTTATTCGTTGCCGTGGATAGAGGGCTTTGCCATCAATTTAGTGATTGCCATTGTAATTTTGGTCATCGGTTGGTGGATATCTAGCTTTGCTGGGCGTACCATACGCAGGGCAGCACAGCGTTCCGCCCGTATCGATCCCACCATTGTACCTATTGCCCAGTCCGTAGTGGAATGGACAATCCGGATTTTTGTCATTATCGCAGTTTTGGCGCGTTTTGGGGTTCAAACAGCCAGTATTATTGCGGTACTGGGTGCTGCAGGTTTAGCCGTTGGCTTGGCGTTACAAAATACACTGCAAAATATCGCGGCGGGCGTAATGCTCTTGGTATTAAGACCACTGCGCGCAGGTGAGTTTGTGACAGTCGTTGGCAAAGGCGATGGTACTGTTCAAGAGATTGGATTGTTTTTGACCCGTTTTGTCCAGGTTGATGGGGTGCATTTCTCGCTGCCAAATAGTGCGGTATGGGGCAGTGCTATTATCAACTACAGCCGTAACGAAACAAGGCGCATGGAAATTGAGATTGGCGTACGCTACGATGATGACATCGATTTGGCACTGCAGACGTTGCAGTCTTTGCTGGACGAACACGCCGATATACTCAAAGATCCCGCACCCATAGCGGTGGTCACATCTTATAAAGAAAACCACGTGAATATCTCTATGCGTTGCTGGATTGAAACCAGCAAGTTTTGGGGTGTGCGTTTTTACCTAAATAAAACTGCGGTACAGGAATTACAAAAGGTTGGCTTGCGTCATCCAATCCCCGTGCGCGAGGTTCAAAATATCAGCGAACAGAACAAGGCTGCTTGAGAATCTTTAGTTGGTTTTACTTAGTTATAGGCATTTAAAAAGGCCCCGGGTAGGGGCCTTTTTTATTTGATTTCAAAGCGATGTATTTGAAACCATCAGAGGGCAGCGTGTGATGTGCTTAGAGGTTTTTGGATAGCTCGTCCAATACCTTTTGTATTTCTCGTGCGATTTCTTTTTGTCGTCTTGCCGGCATTCGATCTGTAATCGCGGTGACGCTAATCGCTAGCAAGGGGTGACCCTGGCTGCTGCAAAGCGCAGAACCGACGCCTAAGGCACCACGTACGGTATAACTGCCGATGACCGAATATCCGCGTGTGCGTGTATTTTGTACCAATTGACGCATTTCGCGCAGGGTCATGCCGCCGTAATGCTCGATCTCTTTGCTGTTGTTTTGCATGATTTGTTCGATGGTATCGTCATCTAGGGCTGCTAACAAAGCCAAACCACCGGAACCCACACCCAAGGGCTGTCGTTTATTAGCATAAGTACCCAATATTTGAACTGGGTATGGACCTATTTCACGCCAAAGCGTGAGTGAATCATTGCCCTCGCGAACGACCAAGAACACGGCATCGCCAAATTGATTCGCGAGCTCACGCATATGGGGTTTGGCATGTTCAATTAGATGATGTTCGGGTTCAGGACCCTGAATTTGATTTTGTTTGGCAGCTGCGTAGCGACGGGTCCGACCGACCGAATATACAAACTCGCACTCGGTCAGTGCGGCCAACAGTCGATAAATGGTGGGTCGTTGCAACCCAGTCAAACGAGAAAGCTCGGTCACACTCAGGCCTTTATCATCATGGGCCTGCAGCGTTCTAAGAATCAAAAGTCCACGCCGTAGCGTACGCGGGCCAGCAGTGCCTTCTGAAGGTAATTTTGACATACATTGTGACTCATCAGTAGATAAGGAAACCAATAGAAAAATAACCTAAACCAGGCTATGTGTCCATCTTTCGGACAAGTATGCGCTGAGCCCCCACAGTTATTTAAGGGTAAAAAGAGGCGCTGATTCAAAGCAGCGTGATCTCATAACTGCTTGGTTTAGATGGATGTTTCTATGTGTTGGCTCTTATGAGTCGACAATCTTGTTGAGGCGTTCAACGTCGAGAGGTTGTTGTCCATCGTCCACACGTTGCCCTAATTCTTCCAAGGCCTTGCAAAGCCGTTCAATTCGTTCCTCTTGGCGTGCACTGTGTTGAATGAGCTCTTCGAGTACCTCTGTGAGCGGGTCGATACCATTTTTCTCAACAGCATAAGCAGCGAAGGCCGGATCAGAGGTTTCGGTATCATTTTCGTGCTGATGGCGGGATTGCTTGAGTAGATCACGTAGAGGTTGCGTATCGAAATGCTCGTCATTGCGTACGCAGGGATCATTGCCTAGTTGGGCTGCCAAGGATGGCCCAGGCACACTTTGTCCAGGTCGTTTGGGTGCGGTTTGCTCGGGGCGTTGTGTGTGGTCAGGGGTTTCTTTGGTTTTTGTGCTTTTATCTTCTTTTTGTATGATACGGGCCGGATTACCCACGGCGGTAGCCCCTGCCGGAATGGGTTTGATGACCACCGCATTGGAACCTATTTTGGCGTCTTGCCCGACGGTAAAGCCCCCCAGAATTTGGGCGCCGGCGCCGACAACCACACCTGATTCCAGGGTAGGGTGGCGCTTGGTGCCTTTGTATAGGCTGGTTCCCCCCAAGGTAACCCCTTGGTAAATCGTGCAGTCATCGCCTACGACTGCTGTTTCGCCGATAACTACGCCTAAACCGTGGTCTATAAACACACGACGGCCAATATGAGCACCTGGGTGAATCTCGATACCTGTAAACATGCGATTGAGGTTAGAGATAAAACGCGCAATTAAACGCAAGCCAGCCTTCCATAGGCGATGGGCGAGACGATGAATCAGTACCGCATGTAGTCCCGGGTAACATGTGAGTATTTCCAGTTTGCTACGCGCAGCAGGGTCTCGTTTGTAAATGCAGGCGATGTCTTCGCGGAGTCTAGAAAACATAAGGGTTGTAAAAACGTGAAGGGTGTATGTGTGTTGGTAAGAGATGTGAGCCAAGAGTAACCCATAAACATAAGCTCATGCCAAACTAGCTAGTCATTATTATTTTACTATTTTGTTAAGTATCACGCATTAATCACGTATATTATGTTTTTTTTTGGTTTTATTATGATGTAATTTCAAAATGGCCGAGCAAATCCCCCTAAATAACGAAACCTCGTCCTCGCGCATTTGGAAACGACGAAAAAAATGTGTCATGCGCTCGGGGATTTTTTTGGGCTCATCTACACTGATAATTTCCAATGCGGTAAGGGCTTCAAACCAATGCTCTAACAATGCGTCCACTTGTTCGGTGCGGGCGGGTTGTTCACGGCGGTGTTTTTTCCCTTTGATGGCTTTGGGCAACAGTTGGTCCTCGGCGTGATCACCATCCAGTAATGCATAGCGAAATTCCCAGGCGGCTATTTGCAGTGCCTGAGCTACATTTAGTGAGCTGTATTGCTCATTTGCGGGGATGTGGCACAAATAATTGCAATGCTGTGTTTGTTCATTCGTCATGCCCATGCGCTCAGTACCGACAACAAGTGCTATATGAGCCTGTTGTTTTTGGATCTTTTCCGAGGCAATTTTAGCTGCAGTGCGAATGTTACATGAGGGGGGGCCTATATAGCGTGTACGTGCAGATAACGCAAAAGATAGGTGTATAGGTGCTAATGCGGCACCCAAATCGGGGGCGATACGGGCATGCTCGAGTACATCAGTTGCGCCACTGGCCATGGCAATTGCATCAGGATGCGCTATTATTGAAGGCTTTACATTGACCAGTACCAAGCCACCAAAACCCATGGTTTTGATTGCGCGTGCTGCAGCGCCCACATTTCCCGGATGGCTGGGCGCAATCATGACAAAATGAATATGGTTAAAAGGACTGCTGGAACAAGAGGGCTGTGGTGTATTCATCAACTAATTGGCTCTGTACTGGTCAGGTTAAGTAGAGTGGATTCCATCTAAACGCGCCCATTGTAAAATGAATTGGGCGTAGATGTTTTTTTATTGTTTTTTTAAACGGCTATTTATGAATGCGATGCTAAATACCGCCTTGCGGGCGGCACGTCGCGCGGGGCAGGTAATCAACCGTGCAAGTTTACGTATAGAACGTCTTTATGTAGATAAAAAAGGGCCTAAAGACTATGTGACAGAAGTCGATCGTGAGGCTGAACAGATCATTATCGATACCCTGCAGCAGGCCTACCCTGATCATGACATACTGGCCGAGGAAAGCGGGTTGGTACGGGCTTTATCTGCTCAGACATCGGGTGACTCACAGCTAGCCCGCGAGGGCGCCGATATTGATACCGGGTCATCCGTTGATACAACAGCCGCGCCCGCCGAATATCAGTGGGTTATCGATCCCCTTGATGGCACGACCAATTTCATTCATGGTTTTCCCAATTATGCGATTTCTATTGGTTTGCTGCATCGACAACAGCTGGCTCATGCTTTGATTTTTGACCCAGTGCGCAATGAACTGTTTTATGCCAGTCGTGGCGAAGGTGCATTTTTAAATGATCGCCGGGTACGAGTATCACAGCAACGGCACTACCATGAGGCCTTGCTAGGCGCACACGTCGCAGGCTCAGGTGGGGGTATGCGTGCTGACTCTCCTTTTGCAGCGATGCTATCTGATTGCACTGCAGTGCGTCGCACAGGCTCGGTGGTGCTTGATTTGGCGTATGTTGCTTGTGGCCGTTTAGATGGCTTTGTAGGCGTAAACCTCAAGCCCTGGGATATGGTCGCAGGTGCTTTATTGGTATTAGAGGCCGGTGGGCTGGTAGGTGACTTTGCTGGCGAGCAAGATTGGTTGCAAACCGGCAATATCCTAGCGGCTACGCCCAAGGTCTTTGGGCGTATGGTGGCATACCTGTAGGGTTTCGTCCTGTCCTGTATTGATTGACTAGAGGTCTTTTATGGAGTGGATACTGGACCCGACCGCTTGGGCGGGTTTGTTTACCCTAATTTTATTAGAAATTGTACTGGGGATAGATAACCTCATCTTCATTGCTATTTTGGTGGACAAGCTACCACCAAAATTGCGTGATCGTGCTCGCGTGTTAGGGCTGACTTTGGCATTGCTGATGCGGTTAGGGCTACTGACCATCATGTCCTGGCTAATTACGCTCAATGCACCGTTATTTACTTTATTCGATCTGAGCTTTTCAGGACGAGACCTCATTTTAATATTGGGTGGGGTGTTTTTGATCTTTAAAGGTACGCTTGAGCTCCACGAGCGCATTGATTATCGCCCCATCAAGGCCGAAGGGGTGCGTGCTTATGCCAGTTTTGGCCTGATCGTCACTCAAATCGTTATTTTGGATGCCGTTTTCTCTATTGATGCAGTGATTACTGCCGTAGGTATGGTCGAACATTTAGCCGTCATGATGATAGCGGTGATCGTGGCCATTCTAATCATGATCGTGGCATCCAAACCTTTGACGACTTTTGTAAACCAGCATCCCACTGTGATTATCCTGTGTTTGGGCTTTTTGCTCATGATTGGATTCTCATTGCTGGTAGAAGGCTTTGGTTTTGTACTGCCCAAGGGCTATTTATATGCGGCCATCACCTTTTCTGTGTTGATCGAAACCTTTAATCAGTTGGCACGACGTAATCGGCGATTAGCAGAAGAACATCGCCCTATGCGTGAGCGCACTGCCGAAGCTGTATTGCGTATGTTAGGTAAGAGATTGCCTTCAGATATGCCTGCAGCCAGTGCAGACCCCGCTGGTGTGGTTGACCCCAGCCTGGTTTTTGGCAAAGAAGAACGTGATATGGTCAGTGGTGTATTAACGTTGTCCGAGCGCAATGTGCGTTCACTTATGACACCGCGCAAAGATATCTCTTGGATCAATATTGACGAGCCTCCCGCGGAAATACAGGCGCAGATTGCTCGCGAACCTCACAGTTATTTGCCGGTGTGCAAGGGGACTCTGGATGATGTAATCGGAGTAGGCCAGGCCAAAGAACTGGTTGAGGATCTAATTAAATATAAAAGTATTCAGTTATCTCGTTTGCGTGCCCCATTGGTTGTTCATGAGTCCATCGGAACCATACAATTGATGGAGAGGCTGAAAAAGGCCCGTGGACAACTGCTGATGGTCGCCGATGAATTTGGGGCGATTGCGGGTGTAGTGACCCCCATTGATATCTTTGAGGCCATCGCGGGCGAGTTCCCTGATGAGGACGAGATGCCCGATATTCGTGCCGTTGGTGACCACCAGTGGCTGGTAGATGGGGCTGCAGATATACACCATTTAGAGCAGGTATTAGAGATCGAGGGGTTAGTTGACGACGATGAGGAATACTCCACATTGGGTGGCTATCTACTTGAACGCTTTGGGCATTTGCCCGAGGCCAATGATAGCTGTGATTTAGAGTGGGGGCCCTATCGTTTTGTATTTACAGTTTTAAAAATTGAGCAGCGTCGTATTGCTTTGGTCCGTATCGAGCGTGAGCAGCTCGTTGATACCCCGCTAGCAGCTGAGGACGCCGCACAGCCCGAGAACGGCTCAGCCGAGTCGTCTGGCTAATGAGTTACCCCAGGGCAGTACCCTGATGTACTGCTGTGATGAATTAACAGTGAATGGAGAGTCAAATGCAACACAACACTGAGGCGCAGGTTTGGCTGGCCCAACCCCAGGTGCGTGATTTAGGTGCTTGGTTTCAACAGCAATGGGCCCAAGAAAAATTCATTGCCATGGCAGGGGTGTACAACCCGATCAGTGCTTTACTAGCACAACAAGCTGGGTTTGAGGCTCTTTATCTATCAGGTGGGGCGCTAACTGCGTCCTTGGGCTTGCCAGATGTAGGCTTACTTAATATGGATGAGTTGGTCTACCACGCCCGCAGCATTGTCCGCGCGACTCGATTACCTTTGTTGGTGGACGGCGATACGGGCTATGGTGAGGCTTTGAATACCATGCGTTTAATGCGCGAGCTCGAAGAGGCTGGGGTCGCTGCAGTACAACTAGAAGATCAGGTGCTACCAAAAAAATGTGGGCATCTGAACGGTAAACAACTCGTCAGCCCTCAGGAAATGGCCGAGAAAATCGCTGCTGCTGCCCAAGCACGCACAGATTGTCGTATCATTGCGCGTACTGATGCAGTTGCCACAGAAGGTCTCGAGGCGGCTATTGATCGCGCGCAGCAATATATCGCCGCAGGCGCAGATGCGATATTCCCCGAGGCATTGACTGATGCAGCACAGTTTCAGGCTTTTGCACAGGCTATCGATGCGCCGCTGCTTGCCAATATGACCGAGTTCGGGCGTACCCCCCAAACCTCGGCCCAAGAATTCCAAGACATGGGCTATGCAATGGCAATTTGGCCAGTGTCTAGCCTACGTATAGCAGCTCAGGCCATGGCCGATTTTTATCAGGCGCTACACACTACAGGCACAGCTAAAGACCAGGTCAAAAATATGCAAACGCGGGCTGATCTATACGAGCTAATCAAATATTATGGCTACGAGGCTTTGGATCACAGCATTCAGAAAACAGTATTACCCCCAGAAGCAGGGCAAAAATAAACCTCTGAGTTTGTATTTATGATTATTAATCTCATTTAGAGGTAGCGTGTGGGTTGACCCTTTAGGTGCAACCCGACCTTGCCATTGCATTCAATGCTAATCCAACCCCCGCGCTGGGGCTGGCTGTGGTCGTATTCCCAGTCAGGGATAACCACGCGGGTATGTGCTTGTTGCGCACCAAAATGATGTATGGCGGGTTGGTGGGTATGGCCATGGATGAGCAATGTTTGGCCGTGCTCTGTTAGCAAGTCTGCTGTGTCGGGCTCGTAGATATCACCTAATACAGCGTAGTTACGTTGCTTACTTTGTTGGCGCAAAGAGGCGGCTATTTTTTCTCGTAGTTTCAGAGGCAAGCATAAAAACAAGCGTTGCAGCCAAGGCTGGTGTACAGCTCGTCGATAACGCTGGTAGGCTTTATCGTCGGTACAGAATTGATCCCCATGCGCCAGTAAAAACTCACACTGAGGTGTACTGATGATGATCTCATCGGGTAGGCATTGCCCACCGATATGCGCGGCAAATTGTTCGCCTAAGAGGAAGTCGCGATTACCTCGCATCAGGTATAGTTGGGTTGTTTCCGAGAGTACACGCAGGGCTTGGATAACAGAATTCAACCAGGGCGATGGTCGGCTGACAACATCATCACCTATCCAGGCTTCAAAAATATCGCCGCACAAGATTAATGCATCAGCGTGCTGCGCAGCATGCTCTAAAAAAGCATAAAAGGCCGCAGCAGTTTTAGGTGCATGCGGCCCTAGATGAACATCTGCGGCTATCCATAGACAGCCGTCAAAATGTTTTCTACTCAGCGGTGACTGTCGCTTTTTCAATGACGATATCCTCTACCGGTACGTCCTGGTGCATCCCCATGCTGCCGGTTTTGACCCCCTTGATGGCGTCTACAACCTCGGTGCCTTGGACGACCTCACCAAAGACCGCATAACCCCAACCAGTGGGTGTGGGGGCGGTAAAATTCAGAAAGTCGTTATCAGCTACGTTAATAAAGAATTGTGCAGTGGCTGAGTGCGGGTCATTGGTGCGTGCCATGGCGAGGGTATAGCGGTTGTTTTTCAACCCGTTATCAGCCTCGTTTTCGATAGGAGCATTGGCTTGTTTTTGTTTTAGGCCAGGCTCAAAACCGCCGCCTTGGATCATAAAGCCATCGATGACACGATGAAATACGGTGCCATCATAAAAGCCGTCTTTAACGTAGGTCAGAAAGTTTTCGACAGTTTTGGGTGCGTTTTCAGCGTCAAGCTCGATAACAATATCGCCTTGAGTGGTGTTTAGTGTGACTTGTGGTTTACTCATAGTGACCTCTTGATCGTTGGATTGGGCCGCAGCGGGCAAGCCGCCGTGGATGCCAAAGATAGCGCATGCCATTATTGCCCCTAAAAAGCCTTTAAATGCTTTTTTATGAGTGGCAATAAAGCTTCTAAGTGTAGCAAGTTTGTGCGAATGATAAAGCATCTATGTTCCATCTCTAAAGTAAAGCGTAAAGGATAAAATTAACGCAACAGATTTTGAATCTCAGCAGCACGAGGTTTGCCTTTGGGGCCCGCGCGCTGAAAGGTTTCTTCGGCTAACATGAGCCGTACCTCTCCTAGATTTTGTAAAGCTGTTTCATTGCCAGGATCAGCAGTCAAAGCCATAGCGAGCGAGTCCTCGGCTAGGTTTAGGTTTCCTTGACGTACATATTCCAGTGCCAAGTTGTTCCATGGCTCAGGTAGCTCGGGATATAGGGTTGTCATTTTTTTATACAGTTCGAATGCATCCTGGTATTGTCCCAAGCTTTCAAACGCCCGCCCTTTGAGAAAGAGCAGTTGCACATCAGTACCCAGTATCTGTGATTCAGCCAGTTGTTTTTCGCGCCGTTCGATAGCATCGAGCGCCTCATCAGCCTTACCATTTTGAATTAGATTGTAAATACGTCGATTAATTTCCGACCCACTCAACGGCACAGAGGTATCGGCACTAGGGGTCAGTGCATTGAGTAGATTGGCGAGTGGCTTCCAACCCTCGTCACGGGTGTCAGCAGCGGGGAACACCGGCTCAGAGTTCGTTTGTGCAGTTAATCCAGCCGACCACAAGCTGCACAATACTAGGCTCAATACGAGCAAAGAGATGCGAGCGCGGGATGAACTTCGAAGAGCAGCAAATATGGATTTATGCCGATGTGGGTAGGATTGAAACACTTCGCTATTCCGTCCTGAAAGGGTTGATGGTATTTTCCAGTACTTAACTATGGGCGAAAAGAGCCTTCTTGCTATACTAGGCTTTCTGCTTTTCTATGATGACGTGCTATTTTAGCGCATAGGGCCACCCTTTATTCTAATGGAATTAACAGGCCCAGCCTCCAACTGTTGTATCATTTGTGCATATTTCGCGATTGACTCATCGCGATATGCCTCTATTTTTTAATTGTATATCGGTTCATGTTGCACATTTATAACTCTCTGTCACGTAAAAAAGAAGTTTTTCGCCCTGTAGAACCAGGTCAGGTACGGATGTATGTCTGCGGCATGACCGTATACGACTTTTGTCATTTAGGGCATGCTCGGATGCTCGTGAGCTTTGATGTGATTCAACGCTGGCTGCGTGCCAGTGGGTACCAGGTGCAATACGTCAGAAACATCACGGATATCGATGACAAAATCATTAATAAAGCCATTGATACCGGCCAGTCCGTTAGCGACATTACTGATTTTTATACTCAGGCAATGCATGCTGATGAAAAGGCACTAAATGTTCAAAGCCCTGACTTTGAGCCACGGGCAACCGAACACGTACCGGCCATGTTAGATATTATTGAGCGCTTAAAGGAAAAAGATTTAGCCTATCAAGGCACTGATGGCGATGTTCATTACGCGGTGCGCAAGTTTGCAGACTATGGCAAGCTCAGTGGGCGTACTTTAGACGAGTTACGTGCGGGTGAACGCGTTGCGGTGGCTGATGGCAAGCGCGATCCACTGGACTTTGTCCTCTGGAAGGCCGCCAAAGACGGTGAGCCTGATGATTGCAAATGGCCTTCAGCCTATGGCGTTGGGCGGCCTGGATGGCATATCGAGTGCTCTGCAATGAGTTATGAGCTCTTAGGCATGCCTTTAGATATCCATGGAGGTGGCCCAGATTTGAAATTCCCACACCATGAAAATGAGATTGCTCAATCCGAAGGGGCATTCGATGGGCAAATGGCTAATTATTGGATGCATTGTGGCCCACTCATGGTTGATGCCGACAAGATGTCTAAATCACTCGGCAATTTCAAACGCATCCGCGATACCATCGCGGTTGCTGGCTCGGCTGATTTGGATTCTCAGGCTGAGTATGATGCTAATCTACGTGAGTCCGAGATGCTGCGTTTTTTTATTGTGCGTAACCACTATCGCAGTATCCAAAATTTTGCACCTGATAACTTGAACGACGCGCAGCAGGCTATTGATAGGCTTTATCATTGCTTGGCCAATGTACCGCCCGCACCCGGGGTTGATACTATCGATTGGTCCCACCCACAAGCAGCTCAATTTAAAGAGCATATGGATGATGATTTCAATACCGCAGGGGCTATTTCCGTGCTGTTTGAGCTTGCTAATCATATTAATCGTGAAAAAGATGCCCACTCCAGTGCGTTATTAAAAAATCTGGGTGCTTTGCTTGGCGTGCTACAACATGACCCCCAAGTTTATCTGCGTTCGGCCTCGCGTTATCGTAGTAGTGACAAACAATCTGCTGCAGCGGCACTCAGTGAAACTGAGATCGAGGCGCAGATAGCCGCACGTACCCAGGCTAAAAATGACAGAGATTTTGAAAAAGCAGATGCAATTCGTGACCATTTACGCGCACAAGGTATTGAACTAGAAGATAAAGCAGGAGGGGAAACGCAATGGCGTCGGATGTAAAAGGATTACGCCGCATTAAAGGGCCTTCTTGCTGGCAAGAGGCCCAAGATCATTTAATGAAGAGGGATCGCATCCTGCGTCGACTGATACCACAGTTCGATGCCGAAGGCATCGAAGAACCCAGCACAGCTTTTATGACGCTGGTGCGTTCTATCATTGGGCAGCAAGTCAGTCGACAAAGCGCTCAGGCCATTTGGGGGCGCTTTTTAGAACGCTTTAATCACGCGCCCGAGGCTCAAGGCGTACTAGAAACGCCTTTTGATGAGCTACGCAAATTAGGGCTCTCGCAGCGCAAGACCGAATATATCTTAGGGGTTGCCGAGTATTTCGCGGACGATGAAATACGCAATTTAGACTGGGCAAGCCTCGAAAACGAGCGTATTATTGCACAGCTGTGTAAACTACGAGGTGTAGGGCGTTGGACCGCCGAAATGTTTTTGATATTCAATTTGCATCGCGCCAATGTTCTGCCATTAGATGATGCAGGTTTAATCAAGGCTATATCCAAGCACTATTTTAGTGGCGAGCCCGTATCGCGCTTCGAAGCGCGCGAGGTTGCCCAGGCTTGGACCCCTTGGTGTACTGTGGCCACTTGGTATTTGTGGCGTAGCTTACATTCTCAATCCGCAACCCGCTAAAGGCTAGAGCGAAACGTTACAATGCGAAATACATATTTAGACTTTGAGCAGCCAATCGCTGAGTTAGAACAAAAGATCGAAGAATTACGCTACGTGCAGTCCGATTCTGCCGTAGATATTTCCGAAGAGCTCAATCGCCTGCAACAAAAAAGTCAGACCTTGGCAAAAAATATTTATTCCAAGTTGACTCCTTGGCAGATTGCAATGGTCGCAAGGCATCCACAACGGCCTTATACCTTTGACTACATTGATCTCTTGTTTACTGATTTCCACGAGCTGCATGGCGATCGGATGTATGCCGATGACCAGGCCATTGTCGGTGGGCTAGCCCGCTTTAATGGTCTGCCCTGTATGGTTATTGGCCATCAAAAAGGTCGCGATACCAAAGAGCGCGCTCGTCGAAATTTTGGTATGCCGCGTCCAGAGGGCTATAGAAAAGCCTTGCGTTTGATGCGCTTAGCAGAAAAATTCAAGCTGCCCATTTTTACTTTCGTTGATACCCCTGGCGCCTATCCAGGGGTGGGCGCCGAAGAGCGTGGTCAATCCGAAGCCATTGGGCGCAACCTATACGCAATGGCTGAGCTTAATGTCCCGATCATTACGACTATTATCGGTGAGGGTGGTTCGGGGGGTGCATTGGCTATTGCTGTGGGCGACGTTGTTCTGATGTTGCAATACGCGACGTATGCAGTTATTTCACCCGAGGGCTGTGCATCTATTTTATGGCGCGATGCTGATAAAGCATCAACCGCGGCCCAGGCTTTGGGGATCACCGCCGAACGCCTCAAGAGGCTCGAGCTCGTCGACCGTTTGATCCAAGAGCCCGTAGGGGGCGCACACCGCAACCCACAAGAGATGGCAGAAACATTGCAGCGTGCACTCGCTGAGTCTTTACGATTGATCAGCGGCTTGAGCCCCGAGCAATTACGCGAGCGCCGTCTCGAACGGCTGTTGGCGTATGGGCATTTTCAAGAAGGGCGCAATTAGTCCTCACTAATCCCATTAATGACACGCACGTTGCAGTTGGCACTAGATTCATCACTGACCCAAGCCATTCACCGTACTATTTCGCAATGCGCTTTGGGCGACGCCTACGCGGTCGCCCTTAGTGGTGGCCCCGATTCGGCCATGTTGGCTGTTCATGCGGCGGCTTGGGCTCAGCAGGCACACAAAAAGCTTTATTTTTTCCATATCCATCATGGATTACAAGCCATAGCTGATGATTGGGCCGAACATGTATTGCATTTAGGTCATTTATTGCAAATCCCGACCTGGGTAAAAAAGGTTCAAGTACGTACCCGAGGGGATGGGGTTGAATCAGCAGCCCGTCGAGCGCGCTATGGCGCTCTTAAAAGCATGGCACGGCAGTTAGATGTGCACGCTGTTTTGCTAGGGCATCATTTGGATGATCAAGCCGAAACGGTATTGATGCGGCTACTGCGTGGCTCGGGCCCCGCGGGCATGCAAGCGATGCGTCCCAGCAGCTATCGGGCCGGACAATTATATTTACGCCCTTTTTTAGATATTCCACGCCAACAAATACTTCAGGCTGCCGAGAATTATGCTCAGCATAGTG
>DATGSS010000055.1:0-43181 GCA_035302345.1 Paenalcaligenes sp. | reverse complement strand
CGATTTATAAAAGAGGGGGGCATCTGTAGTGTTATCCCCGAAGATAGGCGTATAAAGCACGATATTTTTGTGGTACCCCAAGACACAGGGGGCGCTAAAAATGGGCAGGTGGTGGTGGTTGAGATTACACGCCAGCCTTCCGAGCATATGCAACCCATGGGTCGTGTTATTGAGGTTTTAGGGGCCATTGACGACCCCGGTATGGAGATTGAGATTGCGGTACGTAAATTTGACGTACCCGCCGAATTTTCCAAAGCCGCATTAAAACAGGCTCGGGAACTACCACGCGAGGTACATGAACGCGACCACAAAGGTCGGGTTGACTTGCGCGAGGTTCCTTTCATCACTATCGATGGCGAAGACGCCCGCGATTTCGATGACGCTATCTATATCCAAGAGACTGACATAGGGCGGGGCAAACGGCATCGTCCAGGATGGCGCTTGCTGGTGGCGATTTCCGATGTTAGTCACTATGTAAAGCCCAAAGATCCAATCGATACGGATGCTTTGGCTCGCGGAACTAGTGTTTACTTTCCTCGCCGTGTAATCCCCATGCTGCCCGAGGAGTTATCTAACGGGATTTGTTCGTTAAACCCTCATGTAGATAGGTTGGTGCTGGTTTGCGATATGGTGATCCCCGCTGATGGTGCACGCAAAGGGGTGGTTACTGCGTATCAATTCTATCCGGCACTCATTCGCTCATGGGCGCGCACCACTTATACCCAGGTTTGGGATGCTTTGCAGCAGCCCAGTGGTCCTGCTGCAGCCCAGCTGGGCACCGTACAACCCGTGGTAGAAACGGCTTACGAGCTCTATCAGGCTTTAGCTGCGCAACGTCGTGAGCGGGGCGGTATTGAGTTTGACACCGTAGAAACACAGATTGTTTGTAATGACTTAGGACGTATAGAACGTATCGAACCTGTGGTGCGTAATGATGCACATCGTTTGATCGAAGAATTCATGTTGGCTGCAAATACCTCTGCTGCTGATTTTATTGCACGTAATAAACGCAAAGCACTTTATCGCGTGCACGAGGGACCTACCCCTGAAAAACTAGAGGCATTGCGCAGTTTCTTGAAAACGTTGGGGTTGCATTTAGGTGGGGGCGACGAACCTACTTATCATGATTATGCACGCCTCATCCAGGTTGCCCGAGGCCGCGAAGATTTTGAAATAATTCAAACCATGTTGCTTCGTTCAATGCAGCAGGCTATATATAGCCCGGATAACAGTGGCCATTTTGGTTTGGCCTATGAGCGTTATATGCATTTCACAGCGCCCATCCGTCGGTACCCAGATTTACTCACACACCGCATGATTCATGCCATTTTAAAATCCAAGCAGTATGTTCCTTATATTGATTTGGACTTTGATACCGATGGGCTAACCAAAAAAGAATATGAGCAGGCTGTTTGGGAACAACTAGGTGCGGTGCTGTCGGCCCGTGAGAGACGTGCAGACGATGCATCTTTTGATGTGCTGGCATGGCTGAAATGTTATTTTGCCCAAGAGCATATTGGCGAGGTCTTGAGCGGTCGAATCACAGGCGTCACTCAGTTTGGTATTTTTGTCACTCTCGAGAGTCTCTATATCGAGGGTTTGGTACATATCTCTGAGTTGGGCACCGACTATTTCATATTTAACGAGGCGACTCACGAACTGGTTGGCGAGCGCACAGGTATTCGCTATCGACTGACTGATCAGGTCCACGTGCAAATTGCCAATGTCAGCCTCGAAGAGCGCCAAATAGATTTTCATTTGGTAGAGGGGGCGGGGGTATCCCCACATCGTCCAGACGCACCAGTTGCTAGCCGCGCGATGCGCAAGGCCGCACCAGCCAAGCCCTCATCTGCACCATCACGTCGACAAGGGCGAAAGCGCAAAACTCCTCGATTATCTAAACGTAGCGGAAGAAGAAACTAATCTATGACGACTCAGAATTTGCTTGGCTTTCATGCGGTGCGTGCGCGTATGCAGCAAGCACCCGATACGATTGTTCAGGTGTTTTATGATGCCAAGCGTCGCGATAGGCGTAAACAACAGTTAATTGATTTATTGCAACAAGCCAACGTGGAAATCACCCCAACCAATAAAGCCGAGCTAGATAGCCTAGCTCAGGGTGGGCGACACCAAGGAATAGTTGCTATTGCACAACAATTAACCCTGGCCACCGATGTGTTCACCTTGCTTGATGAACTAGCAGATCAAGAAGTGCTGCCTTTTCTACTCATCCTGGATGGCGTTACCGACCCGCATAATTTAGGCGCCTGCTTGCGCACTGCTGATGCAGCAGGTGTTCACGCAGTGATTGCGCCCAAGGATCGTGCTGTGGGCTTGACCCCAGTTGTACGCCGCGTGGCTTGTGGTGCTGCCGAGACTGTGCCTTATATACAGGTCACTAACTTAGCGCGCACAATGCGTGCACTCAAAGAACGCGATATTTGGCTTTACGGTACTGATGACCAGGCTGAGCAACATCTTCATGAGGTTGACCTCAAAGGGCAGGCCATGGCGTGGGTAATGGGTGCAGAGGGCGAGGGCCTACGAAGATTGACCAAAGAGACATGTGATGCATTGGTTCAAATCCCAATGCGCGGTCAGGTTGAAAGCTTGAATGTCAGTGTAGCTACAGCACTATGCCTCTATGAGCGTGTCCGGCAACAAGAATGAGTTTGTCCACTGTAGGACTGATATTTATTAATACTCCCTAGTCATAAAGTACTGTGCTAATAATGCATGAGTACGTGAGTATTATGCTTGTATAAAATGGACAACCCAAGGAAAACAATGGAAAAAGAACAGATAAGCACTTGCATTCTTCACCATGATCGAAGACAGGGCACCGAGTCAGGCGCAGTACATCAACCCATTCATGTTAGCGCTGCGTTTTCATTTGCCCGAGCACAGGACCTAATTGATGTTTTTCAAGGCAAGCCAGGCTTTACCTACGCACGCCAAGCCACGCCATCCACAGCGCGCTTAGAGCATTTAATTAATGAAATAGAGCATGGGGTAGGCAGTATTTGCTTTGCGTCAGGCATGGCAGCGCTCAGCGCGGTCTTTTTGACCTTATTGCGCGCGGGTGATCATATCGTGAGTAGCCGCTATTTGTTTGGCAATACCAACAGTCTTTATCAAACGCTTAGCAATTATGGCATCGAAGTCACACTGGTAGATGCTTGTTGCCTAGCAGAGGTTAAAGCTGCTTGGCAAGATAATACAAGGATGGTTTTTGCAGAAAGTATTGCGAATCCAGGGACGCAGATTGCGGATCTTACAGGCATCGGCGCACTTTGCACCGAGCGCCAGGTGCCATTCGTATTGGACAATACATTGAGCACTCCTTGGCTGGCTCCTGGATGCGAATTTCAAGCCGCTTTGGTTGTCAATTCGCTTTCCAAGGCATTAGCAGGACATGGCAACGTTTTGGGAGGAGCGGTGACAGATACTGGCCTATTCGATTGGTCTGAATACCCTAATATTTTTTCTGCGTACCGTTCTGGTGATCCCAAACAGTGGGGGCTAACACAAATACGTAAAAAAGGGTTACGAGATATGGGTGCGGCTTTAGCAGGTGAGTCTGCCCATAAAATCTCTATCGGTTTAGAAACACTGGAATTACGTATGGAACGCGTCTGCATGAGTGCTCTGCAGATTGCACGCTATTTAGATGCTCATCCATTAGTTAAAAAAGTGCATTACCCAGGATTAGAAAGTCATCCTCAGCATCAAAGAGCCCGTACTTATTTTCCGCGTGGTAATGGCGGTTTAGTCAGCTTTGAATTACATTCTAGTGTCAATTTGTTGCGCTTTTTAGATCACTTACGGGTTATTATTCTTTCAACGCATTTGGGCGATAGTCGTAGCCTGATTTTACCTGTAGCGCAAACTATTTATCACGAGATGGGCCCAACAATGCGTGCCGAGATGGGCATTGATGAGCGACTCCTGCGTTTATCGGTTGGGTTAGAGGATCCAGCTGATTTACAGAGCGATTTGGACGCAGCTTTAGCGTTTGCCACAGAGGCCTAATCACGCTTATCATACGATGTTGTTCCTTATGATTTGTTGAGCTTTGAGATGCAGTGACGCTGTATTTTAATCAATCTGGCTCTGCGCCTAGAAATGAGGCGATGAACGTGTTAAAACTTAACAGTGTTGCGGTTTAGAGCTGGATGATGACAATTTTTGCTTGACATTGCTATCATTCAAAGGCTTAATAACTGCTGCTGTCTTTGCAACATGGTTTTTTGTGTAAACCATCGGTTTGAAAGGCAGGCGCAGGTGTAAGAAGAAAACAAGTCAATCCATTTTTCCATGAGTGGTGCAACTCACTCAGAGTCAGCACCACCTCCATTTTCAGGGGTATTCCTCAAATGAATAAAACCGAGCTCATAGAATTCATTTCCACGAAGGCCGATTTATCCAAAGCAGACGCTGGGCGTGCATTAGATGCATTCATCGATGCTGTGACAACTACCCTCAAGGATAAAGATTCGGTGACATTGGTTGGTTTCGGTACATTTACAGTCACCGAGCGCGCTGCACGTACTGGCAGAAACCCACGCACGGGCGAAACGATCGAAATCAAAGAGGCGACCGTTCCACGCTTCCGCCCAGGAAAAGCACTGCGTGATGCTGTCAATTCCTAGGCTATAATTGGCACTTGCAGACTTTGGGTTTTTGACTTATAATCTTTTTCTTTGAGCATTTCTGTAGTTATTACTTACATGATTACAGGAGTTGCTTTGGGTGCTTAGCTCAGCTGGTAGAGCGCCGCCCTTACAAGGCGTAGGTCACTGGTTCGATCCCAGTAGCACCCACCAAAAAATTAGCCTATTATGGGTTTAGCAGATGATGTTAAACCCTAGTGGGTGCTTAGCTCAGCTGGTAGAGCGCCGCCCTTACAAGGCGTAGGTCACTGGTTCGATCCCAGTAGCACCCACCACTTCACATCTATACTTTCTCTTAGCGGCTTCTCCCGCGAATTTCTCCTTTATACTAGATTTTGCGTTGTTACATACTAAACGCATACTGCCCATTTGCATCGGTAATGTGCACTAATGCGCAGTGTTAAGTAGTGCAAAAATAATAAAAAAGATGGTTATATTTCCCCACCGAATTTTTTGTGAGGGGTATGATGGTAACTGTCTTACCAAGTAAATAAAATTTTTTGCACAGGATGCGAAATGAAGATTAGATCTGTATTAGCTGTATTAACAACTGCACCCATTTTGTTCGGCAGTACCATAGCCTTAGCTGACACGAGCCAAGAAGAGCCACTCTATTTATACGAAGCAGCTCAGAGTGACTTGAATTTGGTCAGTAGCTACAAGAAACTAATTGCTCCCGTGTTGGACCAAGCAGATTGGCTGGTAAATTATGGTACAGCATCTCCAGCACAGAAGGTGGAGGTCGATAATACCGAATATTTAGTATTTTTCGGCTGTAAGCCTCACAACTGCCCTAGCCAGAGCTATGCAGTGATTTATGAACCCAAGGAAAAGAAAATGCTCGCGGGTGCTTTGGTCACCAATAATTATGAAGGGCAAAATATTAAATCCTCAGAGATTACATGGCTAGGAGATACAGACTTAGATCTAGCCCGAGTTTTAGGGCAATATTTGTATTAACGCGATTTGTCCTTCTTAGGTATTACCGGTCCACGAATCAACTCAAGGACCGGTTTTTTTTTGTTCTTAAAGCGCATAAATTTGCCCTCGTTAACCGTGCAAACTTGATTTAGCACAACAATTAAAAAGAAAGACTAAACAGTATTGAGACTAATGTTGAGAATCATTCTCGTTACTGTTATCATGTTTTTTGTCTTTTTAAAGCATCCTAGGTAATCGCAACATACCGGCAAGCAATGCTCAGGTAGTTTGTTGGTGCGGTAGCCTAGGGTCTTTTATTTTTAATAGTGTTTGGGGCAGATTTGAGTAGTTCTCGTTACCGGTTTTTGGCATTACTAGCCAGTATTCTAGCGCATGTGCTTTTGGCTTTTTTTATTTTGAGAGAGTCTCAAGTCAAAATCGCAACTATAGAGAGTGCCCAAAGCGTAGAAAATTTAATCCAAATTGATTTCTTTGTAGAGCCCACCACTCAGGAACCCGAACCTGTGATAGAGCCGACAGCAGAGGAATCGGTTGAAATGCAGGAAGAGGACCCATTATTAGCCTTAGAGACAGAGTCTATGTGGGATGTCTCACAGGTCGAAGAGCTATTGCAGCCGGAACCTGAGCCGGAGCCAGAACCTGAGCCAGAGCCGGAGCCTGAGCCAGAACCTGAGCCAGAACCTGAGCCAGAACCTGAACCTGAGCCAGAACCTGAGCCTGAGCTAGAGCCAGAACCTGAGCCAGAGCCAGAGCCTGAGCTAGAGCCCGAACCTGAACCAGATTCAGCGCCAAGAGGCTCTTTGAGAGAGCAGGTCATTGATGATGCAGATAGTGCTGAAGCTCAGGCACAGAGTGCACATGCCGGTGATGGGGCAGCGAGCGCCGAGGGAGCAGAGCAGGGGGCCAGCGCAACAGCATCTGCTGGCGCCTCAGGTGCGGGTGCAGCGAGTAATGAGACAAAACATGTGCGTCAACTTGAATATGCAGGACGTCCCCCCATGCCGCGCGGTGTGAATGCGTATATCCGTCGTGGGCAACAAGGTCTAGTTGTCGTTCAGGTCACTGTTACTAAACAGGGCTCAATAGAGAGCGTTTCTATTAAACAGTCCTCAGGACACAAAAAGCTTGATGAGGCTGCGATGACCGCGGTAAAGAGGACTCGCTTTAAACCTTATATGGAAAACGATGTGCCTTACCGTGCGGTAGCAGAAATTCCTTTTAACTTTTCACAGTAGGTTGTTTTTATGAGTGAATACGATTCCTCGACAGTTAATGTTGATGAAGTGGCTCTTGGTAGCAAAGACTTAGTTGCGCTTGAAAGCTCACAAAGCACCGACATGGGCTTTTTGCACTTTGTGGGTCAAAGCGACTGGGTCGGTCAGAGCCTCTTTGTGGTGTTGCTGATAATGTCAGTTATTACATGGTATTTAGTTATTTTCAAAGGCCTCAGTCAATTAAGGCTTAAGCGCAATGCGCGACGCTTTTTGGATAACTTTTGGAACGCGACATCACTGAGCCAAGTAGAAACTGAGTTAGCGCAAAACAATGTCAAAGACTCTTTTTCTGCTTTGGCATATCAGGCGTTACACGCGCGTGCTCAACAAGCTGAGCATGCGGATAAAAGCCTTGCGGAGCAGGCAGGCAATGAAACATTTATCATGCGTATCATGCGCAAGTCCATAGCCGAGGAAACAGCCAAATTAGAAAATGGTTTGACTGTATTAGCTTCAATTGCTTCTACAGCACCTTTTGTAGGATTGTTTGGGACTGTTTGGGGCGTTTATCATGCTCTGGTTAATATCGGATTAGGTGGAGATGTGGCCCTTAGCAACATTGCTGGTCCCGTGGGTGAGGCACTTATTATGACCGGATTAGGGTTAGCAGTCGCAATACCCGCTGTAATTGCTTATAACGCTTTTATCCGTTCTAACCGCGTTTATTTAGCTCGTTTGGATGCTTTTGCACACGATTTATATACTTTTTTGACTATGGGTACCAAGCATGGAAAAAATAATTAACCCTTGGTTTTCACATCCAGCGTTAATGAAGGGGTAAAGCAATGTCTTTCGGAAGTTTCGATGCGCAAAGTAGCAGTCATCAAAGTACCAGTGCAGAAATTAATATGGTGCCTTTGATTGATGTGATGTTGGTCTTGCTTGTTATTTTCTTAATTACGGCGCCATTGATCACGCATTCTATTAATGTACAGTTACCCCAAGCAAATGCTCAGGCCGTGGATACTCAACAAGAGTCTATAGAGGTAACAATCACTGCTGATGGCGAAGTGTTCTTTGCTGATACTTTAGTAGAGATGGAAACTTTGGCTGATTTTTTAAACCAGTATCGTTCACAAGCCAATAAGCTCGAAGTGCGTATTCGCGCTGATGAGGCGGTGAACTACGGTTTGGTAGCAGAAACAATGAGTGCTCTTAAAGAGGCAGGACTAAATAAAATCGGCTTTGTCACTCAAGCCAAAGCCGAACAGTCGTAAAACAAAGTTGAAATAAAAACTACTAAGGCTGAACTGGATGCGCGCCGTATTCTTCTTTAGCCTTTAGTGGGGCCGGAGAGTTACTGGTTGGCCGTTTTTGTTGGATAGCCTCATCAGCGCTATCGACTGCTGATCCGCCTTGGGATGCATCACTTTGTTTTTTAATCGTAATACGGTGGTTGGGATCATTTTGATAATTTTCTGGTAACTCGCTCACAGGGACAGTATACGATTCGCCGTGCTCTGTAATTGTAGTACGGCGTAATACCCCGCCACCCATGACAGAGCCCAAAATTTCTGTGTTGTCAGCCTCTTGCATGTTTTGAATGCATAATTCTTTTTGGCCAGCGGGTAAATCATTGCAACGAGCAGTGCGGTTTTTTAGTAAAACCTGTTCATCTAGTATTTTGTACTTTCCGGGGTTTTTCCGTGCCTCTTGTAGGGCAGCAGCTGCATCGCGCTGGCAGTTATTACGTTGCGCATCATCAGAGATTCGCTCGCATTCTTGCATGGCTTCTTGATAGGCCTGTTTAGCAGAGTCTGGGGACTGGGCATGGACAAAGTTTGTGAAACCAAGCATCAAGACAGCACTCACTGCACTGAGTTTAGCCATGCGGGTGAACCGTTGTCTGAAAGGTTGTTTGTGCATAAATGACTCCTAGTTGCGATGGGCTGTACCGCTAAGCAGTACAAATGCGACTATCAATTATAAAACACATATTTAGTTTAGCCTTTAATTAAGATCAGTGATTTAACAGAGCTTAACTAGATGTGTCTGTTGCGTCGCTGACCTTGCTGTGTGGTTGCGCATTGCCCTTGGATTCTTCGACCAGTCGTGTGTCTTTGGTGGGTAAATCCATGGTACCAGGCTCGTCAGGGGCATAAATAGTTAACGGCTCATGGCGTTCGCGTTTGATACCGGCACGCATTAATAAAATAGCTGTCACCGGAGAGGTAATAATCAATAAGGCGGTAATAATTAACGGGTGGATTAAGAACTTTTGATGAATAAAACTGAAAATCAATATCATCGCCACCAGCATACAAAAAACCCCTAAAGTATTGCCTAGGGTCGGGGCATGCATGCGCGAATAAAAATGCCGTAAACGGACCAAACCCAAAGTGCCAGTAAAGGTGATGATACCGCTCAAAACAATGAGGATTGCGGCTGCAATACTAATGATGAGTTCTACAGTTGTCATGGTTCTATGACCTCGGCACGCAAGAGAAATTTAGCCATCGCTGCAGAGCCGACAAATCCAAATAACGCAATCATCAGAGCTATATCGAAATACAATTCAGAATGTACTAGCAGCCCTAAAGCCAGTAACGCTTGTAGGCCATTGTTATACATTGCGTCTAGTGCCAATACACGATCGGCTGCGGTGGGCCCAGTCCAGAGGCGATAACAAGCAATAAGCATGCCGACACTAAAACACAATAAAGCAAAGGTGCTGGCCCAGAGGATGATGTTATTCATTCAAAAATCTCAATGAGTGGTTCTTGATATCTCTTTTGGATGACATCGAGCCAAAATTGCTCATCCTTGAGATCGAGTATATGCAAGGTCAATAAATTGGATTCTTCTATATAACCGGCCCAGACTGTACCGGGCGTATAAGTGATAATACAAGCTAATGCAGCTAGACCATGAGGGTCTCTAATGCGTAATGGAATTTCTAAGAAACCAGGGGTTGCTTTTGCTTTTTTACCGCGCCAAACAATCAAACCTACATCGTAATTAGACTTAGTAATGTCGACCGAGACATGCAAAATCAGTCGTAGTGCTATCCAAGGGTGCTGCATTGTGGCTCGAATAGGGCGAAAAGGCCAGGCTGCGATGCTGATAGCGATGCTCAAGAATAGGCCCAGCAGGACTTGGCCTACCGTCCAGCTTTCCTGTAGCAACATCCACAGTATAAAAAGTACGATTGGCAGGTTAAGAAAGTTAAACCGTTTGAGCAGTGATCTTTTCATGGTGATTGAATAGTGGCTTAATATTGATCCTGCGCTAATACGGCCTCGATGTAAAGGCCTGGCTCGCCCAGGTAAAGGGCAGTTTGTTCTAAGTAGTTACTCACAGGTCCAGCCCAAATAGCCAAAGCGGCGCAAAATGTGAGCAACGCTAAAACAGGTAGCACCTCGGTAAAACGCAGGGCGGGCAGTTCTGTTCTTTGAACAGCCCAAAATAAATGGATGCCCATACGTGAAAAAGCCATGATGCCAGCAAAGCCCGACAGCAGGACAGCTGTTGTGAGTATCCAGGCGCTACTGGTAGCCCCTGAGCTAAATAATGCCGCTGATAATAGGCTGAATTTAGCGACGAAACCCGATAAAGGGGGCAAACCAATAATAAGCAAAGCACATGCTAAAAAAGCCATGCCCAAAAATACCATGGGTACAGGAAAGGGTATTCCAACCGTGTCTTCTAAACCTTCATCATCACCTAAATCGCGGAGATCAAAAGCATCCTCGCTGACTGCTAAGAGCTCAGAGCCGAATGGCTGCAAACGGTTGACCATTTCAAGTAGCAAGAAGAACGCACCCACGGCTAATACCGAGCTCAGTAAATAATAAAGAGCAGGTGCTGTTAAGGTAACGCCGGGCATGCCCAGTGCTGCCAATAAAGTACCTGACGAGATAACAATACAATAGCTGGCCAGGCGCTCGGGTTGATGTGTGGCGAGCATACCGATTGTGCCAAAAGCCAAGGTCACAACACCTACGGGGAACATCCACTGTCCACCAAAGGCAGCGGGTGCGCCAGATGGCTCAAGTAAAGAACCTATGCGTAACAGTGCATATACCCCTACCTTGGTCATAATGGAAAAAAGTCCTGCCACCGGAGCGCTGGCATTAGCATAAGCGCCAATCAGCCAGAAATTCAAAGGCCAGGCAGCGGCTTTGATTAAAAATGCAACACCTAAGATGGCAGCGGCCAATTCGAAAAGACTGCGATCAGCGCCTTTTAGGTTGGCGGCATGTGCTGCTATCTCAGCCATATTCAAACTGCCTGTGAGCCCATAAATCAAGGCAATAGAGATTAGCAGCAAGAATGAAGAGAGCAGGTTTACAGCAATATAATGCATCCCATAGGCGACGCGCTCTTTACCAGAGCCATGCATCATAAGCCCATAAGAGGCGGCTAAAAATACTTCAAAAAACACAAAAAGATTAAATAAGTCGCCAGTCAAGAATGAGCCATTTAACCCCATTACAATCAACTGAAATAATGGATGGAAATGCACGCCACGACGATCCCAGCGTGAAGTCCCATAAAGCCAGGTAAAGGTAGCTAGACTGGATGTCAGCAGGAGCATCATGGCAGCTAGCCGATCCACCACAACAACGATACTAAAGGGAGCTGGCCAATTGCCAAGTAGATAGACGCCTACATTATTGGCCCAACCACTAGGCATACCTCCATCTGTCAGTTGAATAAGCAACAGCGAGACCCAAAATAGGCTTGCAAAAGAGATCAAGCCTAAAATGGTCTTGATGCCGCGTTGTTGCTCATTAAATAGCAACATTACTCCTGCTGTTAACAACGGAATGACAATGGGCAGGATCGGCAGATTGTCGAACAACATTTGCTTCACTCTAGGCTCTCCTCGTGCCCAT
Source organism: Paenalcaligenes sp. (assembly GCA_035302345.1). Taxonomy (GTDB): domain Bacteria; phylum Pseudomonadota; class Gammaproteobacteria; order Burkholderiales; family Burkholderiaceae_B; genus Paenalcaligenes. Next base: position 31,454 of record DATGSS010000055.1, on the reverse strand, counting down.
CGACATGATCGGTGCCTGAAAAGCCCCGATTAGCAAGCAGAACCACTAAAAAAAGTGCAGTCGTCGCGAAACCAATAACAATTGCGGTGAGCACGAGAGCTTGAGGGACAGGATCAGCATACAGGCTGGGGTCTGCCAATTGCTCTTTGGCGACCAAAGGAGGTTTACCAACCTGGATGCGGCCCATCGAGAAAATAAAAAGATTGACCGCGTACGAAAGTAAAGACAGCCCCATAATGAACTGAAACGTACGTTGTCGCAGCACCAGCCATACGCCGGCCGCAACCAAAATACCTATGCCTATAGACAGTATTAATTCCATAGTTATGCCTTTTTCTTGAGTAACAAGTGGTGGACATGAGGCAATTTGCGATAAAAGCGTAGCGATTGGTGAGCCAGAGCCACCAACATTAATACCGCCGAACCAACCACTAGCATATATACGCCTAAATCAAAGAATAAAGCGCTGGAAAGATGAATTTCACCCAGTAAAGGCAGATGTAAATCCCAGTTGTGCGCAGTCAAAAAAGGCTCGGAATAGCGCCACACAACCAGCGCAGCCCCACCTGCTGTGAGCATCCCTAACGCAATCCATATTTTGGGATGGATAAGCGGGCGGTGCTCTACCCATACCACACCGCTAATGATATATTGCAAAATGATGGCTGTGGCCATTATTAGGCCACCCACAAAACCACCCCCTGGCATATTGTGGCCACGCAGCAAGAAATAAATAGACATTAAAACGGCAATGGGCATCAGCAAGCGAACCAAAATAGCCGGTAATTTCATAACCCCTTCTGGTAAATCAGCAGCGGGATCAGGTTCTTCGAAAACTGTTTGTAAAAGATTAGACTGTCGTTGCCTACGTGCAAGAGGGATAGCTACTGTTTCTACTGGAGGACGAAAGCGGCGTAATAAAGCATAAACGCTAAGAGCCACAATCCCTAATACCGTGATTTCACCAAACGTATCAAAGCCACGGAAGTCCACCAGGATTACGTTGACGACATTTGAACCACCAGCCAGTGCCAGAGCGTTTTCAACCATAAAGCTGCTCACACCTCCGGGATGGGGTCGATTCATCATGCTATATGCCAAAAGCGACATGCTTATGCCAGCAACCAGCGCCAAGATTAAGTCGCGACGACGGCGTAACCTTTTCTTCAGCGGGACTCCCTCGGGATACTCGGGTTGAGGATTGGGCAGCCACCGTAGTCCCAGTAAAATAAGTACTACAGTCACCACCTCGACGGTTAATTGTGTTAGGGCCAAATCCGGGGAAGACAGCCAAGCAAAGGTTAAGCTAGTCACTAACCCAGCTGCCCCCGATAATAGTAAAGCAGCAGGGCGGTGGAATTTGGCAAAATAAGCGACCCCAATGGCACTGGCTCCACCGACTATCCAAAGCAGGAGAAAGGGCAGATCAAATTGTTGCCAGGGCGTGGGCCAAATCCATTGACCATAGACTATGGGCAAGGCTGCAGCGCCAATGGCGAGGCTAATAATCAGAAAAACTTGGGGTTGTAATCGATTGGTATAGGTGTAATGTAATAGCTGCTCAGCTTGGGCTTCGACCCAATAGACGATCGATTCAAAAATCCGCCTACCATTAAAGCGAGCAATAATTGGGGCACGGTTTACGCGTCCTGCCACACTGCGTTGTAGGATGTAAATGACAGTAATCCCACCTACAATGGCTAAAACACTCATGAGTAAGGGGAAATTAAACCCGTGCCAAATGGCAATGCTATAGCTTGGTGTCTGTTGGCCCAAAATAGACGCTACTGTATGGTACAGGAAAGGCTTGACGGTTTGATTTGGGAAAACACCAATCACCAAGCACAGTACGACCAGTATCGCGCTAGGGATTAACATGAGCATAGGGGGCTCGTGCGGTTGTTTGGGTAATTCGTGGGTCTTTAGCGGGCCAAAAAACACCTGCATGATCAGGCGTAATGAGTACGCAACACTAAAGGTGCCCGCGATCACCGCAAAGGCAGGCAAGAGGTAGTGATCCCAGCGCCCTTCGGTAGCAGCAATGGTCTGCTCGAAAAACATTTCTTTAGAAATGAAACCATTGAGTAAGGGCACGCCGGCCATAGAGGCAGCAGCTATGGTAGCCAAGGTCGCGGTGATGGGCATGACATGGCGCAAACCAGAAAGGCGGTTGAGATTGCGTGTCCCGGTCTCGTGATCAACTACACCCGCAGCCATAAATAATGACGCCTTAAAAGTGGCGTGGTTAATAATATGGAAAACGCCGGCCACTAAAGCCAGTGGAGTATTGAGACCCAACAATAAAGTAATTAATCCCAAATGACTCACAGTGGAGTAGGCAAGCACACCTTTCATATCGCGTTGAAAGGTAGCGACATAAGCGCCAAGCGTCAAGGTGATCAGCCCAGCGGTACCAAATATCCACAGCCACTCCTCGGTCCCAGCCAGGGCTGGCCAAAAACGAGCCATTAGAAAGACGCCCGCTTTGACCATGGTTGCCGAGTGCAAATAAGCCGACACAGGTGTCGGAGCTGCCATGGCCCGTGGCAACCATATATGGAATGGAAACTGAGCGCTTTTAGTCAGAGTGCCCAGGGCAAACAGCACAATTAAAATGCGGTACCAAGGGTGGTCACGAATAATATCGCCAGACTCGAGTACGGTTTGTAAATCAAAAGAGCCAACTATTTGCCCGATCATTAGCATTGCGGCCAATAAAGCAAGCCCGCCGCCGCCCGTAATGATTAAGGACATGCGGGCACCACGCCTAGCATCGCGGCGGTGGTACCAATAGGCAATAAGCATAAAGGACGATAGGCTGGTGAGCTCCCAAAATATCACCAGCTGAATGAGGTTTCCTGAAAGAACCACCCCAAGCATAGAGCCCATGAATATCTGAAAGAAAACAAAAAAGCGTCGTACTGGGTCTTGGGAGGATAGGTAATAATGAGCGTAAAGAGCGATGAAAGCGCCCATTACGCTAATGATCATGCTAAATAACCAGGCGAACCCGTCTAATCGCAAAGAAAAATTCAGATCATGCGCTGGGATCCACAAAGCGCTAACGGTTCGAGTTTCCCCGGCCATAAAGCTGGGTAAATAAAATAAAGTACAAACCGTACATAAAACAGCAACGGTAACGGCCACGCTGGTTAGCAAGACGCGCTGTGATGCGGGCAAAAATGCTGAAATCAAACTGCCAATAAATGGCAAGACAAGAATCAGAACCAGATACATTGAACCAGACAACCGTAATTTTTTAAATAGCTATTAATAATACGATAATTTGCTATGAATTCCGCAAAATTAAACAAATATTTTCCTTTTTGTTGATAAGAGGAGCTTAATTGATAGATATCAACGACAGCATATTTATGGCGCACCATAATTGATAGAATAGCTTGATTTATTTGCTTTTCTATTACCAAACCGTAAGGTAAACCATCTATTATGCACCCTACTCAGACCAAGGACACCATACAGCAGAAACTGCAGGAATTAAGTTTTTCCCGCCCTTTGATCGAACGGTTTGATCGTTCAGGGCCGCGTTATACCTCTTATCCTACGGCTGATAGGTTTCACGAGCCATTTTCGCCTGACGAATATGTACAGGCTCTAAAACGTCGTGCCCAGCTGGGCCAAGAAGCCAGTCCGTTATCATTGTACGTGCACCTGCCTTTTTGTGCCTCGTTATGCTATTTTTGCGCTTGTAACAAAATAATTACTCAAGATCATACACGCTCATCTGAATACGTTCAGTACGTTCTCAAAGAAGCTGACATGATTTTGCCCTATTTAGGCACTGCTACTCACCTGGGACAATTGCATTTTGGGGGAGGGACACCAACCTTTTTGAATCCCGACGAACAAAAAGCGCTCATGACTGGTTTACAAAAACGGTTTCAGTTTCAGCCTGATGCCGAACTTAGTATCGAGATTGATCCGCGGACGGTCAATTCTGATACGTTGTCCAATCTAGCTGAGTATGGTTTTAACCGCTGTAGCTTTGGTGTTCAGGATTTTAACCCTAGCGTGCAAGAGGCAGTAAACCGTATTCAACCTTATGACCAAGTAGAACAGGTGGTATTTTCAGCGCGAGCTGCTGGCTTTGAATCTATAAACACCGACTTGATATACGGTTTGCCAAAACAAAATCAAGAAAGCTTTAAGGAAACTGTTCGTTTGTTGCTGCAGTTGCGTCCTGATCGAATAGCTCTTTATAACTATGCACATTTACCAGAGCGTTTCAAGGCGCAACGACTAATTAAAGCACAAGACTTGCCCAATCCACACGAACGATTGGATTTGTTTTTGTCAGCTGCCAGCGCTTTAGTAGAGGCCGGATATGTCTACATTGGGCTGGATCATTTTGCTCTGCCTGCTGATGAATTAAATCAGGCCCAATTAGAGGGCAGCTTGCAACGCAATTTTCAAGGCTATACCACGCGCGCTGACCATGATTTAGTTGGTTTGGGAGTATCTTCAATTGGGAAAGTGCAAAATACCCATGCTCAAAATAATCGTTCATTAAAAAGCTATTATCAGTGCATTAATGACGGGGTATTGCCTACGCAGCGCGGCATCAATATGAGTCGCGATGATTTATTGCGCGGCGATATTATTATGCGGCTGATGTGCAGTATGCCGGTAGTCTTTTCCACGTATGAGCAACAATACGATATAAATTTTAAAAAGTATTTCGCCGCTGAGCTCGCCGAGCTACAGCCTTTTATAGAAAAGGGTTTTGTCACAAATGATGAACAACAGATGCAGGTTACTCTCAAGGGTAGGCTTTTTGTGCGCGCAGTCAGCATGATTTTTGACAATTACCTTGCCCAACGCACCCAAGCTACTTATTCGCGCATCATTTGAGTGTTCTACAGGAGGCATGCTTATGTACACAGAATTGGTATCCTTACTTAAGTTCAGTGCGCTTTGTGCGGATTGGCCCCAAGAAGCTTGTGTTGCATTGGCTGATAAATGTTCGATACGTTCAGTTAAAAAGGAAACCCCTTTGTTTAGCCAAGGGCAACCGGCCACACACTTTTATTTGCTTGCCAACGGTCAGGTCAGTATGGGCCTAAGAACCCAAACTGGTAGTGAACGAGAGGTCTACCAATTGCAAGGGCCTGCTAGTTTTGGTGAGGTGTACATGCTCATGCAAAATAACTATCCTTTAGATGCGCATGCGGTGACTGATTGTGATTTAGCTGTTGTCCCATTCGCCACTTTTGTAGGGGTGTTAGCCCAACACGAGCATGCTCTAGAAAAAGTGCTGGGGTTGTTGGCTAAACGCTTGTTTGCTTTGACAGGAGATCTGCCCACAGAATCCCAAAGCTTTATGTCAGGGACACAGCGGGTGCTGATGTATTTGCTTAGTCATGTACCGTTGCGCAATGGGGCATCGTGCGAATTAAAGAGGCCCAAAGCCAGTATTGCTCATTTTCTGAATTTAACTCCAGAGCATTTTTCGCGGATTTTGCATGATCTATCCAAACGTGGTTTTATACAGGTACAAGGCCGCCAACTAACTTTGACTGATGTTGATGGCCTGTGCACCTACGAGCGTTAATGTCTCATTGTGTTTTTTGCTCGCCACCTAATAGAACCAGCAGGTCAGCAAACAACGCATGGTATTCACGACACATCAATAAAAAAGTTGCGCTGAGCTCTTCTTCGGGGGTGTATTCCGCTTGAGATTGTTCGTCAGTCAGTAACTCTAAAGGTGCAACACGACGAAGTTCGAGGTTTTCATAAAGAACAAACTCAATACGGTCTGTCCAGCTAAGCCCTAATCGGCTGCAATACATACCCTGAGCAATTTGCTCTTGAATAAGATCTTTATCTAATTCGTGGCGTACATAGCGGATGACAGCACGCTGATCTTGTTTAGAGCGCAGCTCTGCGTCTTGTTCCACCTGGAAGGGGTCAGGTTCAGAAGACTCTACAAGCCACTGAGTCATAAGTGCGGATGGTGCTAGCTCTGTGTGTAACGGCACCGCTGGGAAGGGGGTGAATGTTTCGCCTAATAGAGCAAGAATTTCATCGGCCGTACTCTGCGCTGCCGCATCAATTACCAGCCAGCGGTTGATGGGGTCTATCCAGACATGGGTGCGACGCTGTACAGAAAAGGCGCGGGGCAATAAAATAGCAGTGACATCTTCTTTGATTTCTTGCATTTGTTTGCGCCCAGGCCGATAACCTTGTTCAGCCTCGATTTCTAGTGCACGCTCGCGGGCAAACTGATTTACAACTGACGCGGGCAATAATTTCTTTTCTGTTTGTGCGCATAGTAATAGTTGGCGCTCAACTTCCATGGCCAAGCCATATTCCTCGGTGGGTGCGACCCAGCCAATCGTATTCTGATCTTGACTGCCTAAAGAGTGAAAGCGCTGGGTATCCAGTGCTTGTAATACCTGCTCGGTAGTGAGATTCCAATCAGGATGCAAGCGAAAGACACGAAGGTTTTTAAACCACATAAATATACAGATCCAGTGAAGAATAAAACAGTTGATTGTACGCTTTTTACTAAGCAGTAGCGCAGTCGAGTTTAGCAGTGGTTTAGGTTAGAAAGTACCTAGCCCAATGCAACAACAAGCGTTAGATAAATAAAAGAATGCGTTACAATACAAATCAATCTAAAAGAACAAAGCTTAGGCCCTATTAGACGCATGAGGTAAAAAATGCTGCTGGGTCATTCGCAAACTGTGTTTTTATACAGTATAATGCCATTTGAGATTTTTTGTGCTGCGCTTATGGCGGGGGCCATGTGCAGCGCGCACACTTATAACGTTAGAGGGTTACATGAACGACAAGAGAAATAGAGCCAATACTGCTGAACGCGAAAAGGCCTTGGCAGCAGCTTTAAGCCAGATTGAAAAACAATTTGGCAAGGGTTCTGTCATGCGCTATGGCGATGACCAAGTCGAGCATGATATTCAGGTATGCTCCACTGGTTCGCTGGGCCTTGACATCGCCCTAGGTGTTGGCGGGTTACCCCGCGGCCGTGTGATTGAGGTTTACGGACCCGAGTCTTCAGGTAAAACAACACTAGCCCTCGAGGTATTGGCCGAAATGCAAAAGCTCGGTGGTACCTGTGCTTTTGTAGATGCTGAGCACGCACTAGATGTACAGTACGCATCAAAACTTGGTGTAAACCTTGATGATCTTTTGATTTCTCAGCCCGATACTGGAGAACAAGCGCTTGAAATTACCGAGGCTTTGGTGCGCTCAGGCTCCGTAGATTTAGTGGTTGTTGACTCCGTTGCCGCACTCACACCCAAAGCCGAGATCGAAGGCGATATGGGTGATTCGTTGCCCGGTTTACAAGCCCGCTTAATGAGTCAGGCATTGCGCAAACTCACAGCCACCATCAAGCGCGCCAACTGCATGGTGATTTTCATTAACCAAATTCGCATGAAAATTGGTGTGATGTTTGGTAACCCCGAGACCACTACCGGTGGTAACGCGCTCAAATTTTATTCATCTGTACGACTTGATATCCGACGCATTGGCGCTATCAAGCGTGGTGATGAGGTCATTGGTAACGAAACTCGGGTCAAAGTAGTCAAAAACAAGGTCGCACCACCATTCAAGCAGGCTGAGTTCGATATCATGTACGGTCGTGGGTTTTCCCGCGAAGGTGAGATTATCGACCTGGGTGTTCAGGCCGGTATCGTTAAGCGTTCTGGTGCTTGGTATAGTTATGGCGATCAGCGCTTAGGGCAGGGCAAAGACAATGCACGCGAACTCCTTATTGAAAATCCTGTAATGGCGCGTGAAATAGAAAACAAGGTACGTGAGCATTTTGGAGTGGCATTGTTAGCCCCTCTAACAGATGTTCCTGCAGCTGCCGAGACTGCCGAAGAAAGCGCTGACGATAAAGAAAAATGATTTAGCCGGGACCTAGTCCCGGTTGTTTTTTTATTGGGTTCGACAGAAAATATGAATGCCACAACCAGTCTCATGTCCCGAGCAGTGGCTCTATTGGCTCGCCGCGAGCACTCGCGCCATGATTTAGCGCGGAAAATGCGTCGCTATTCACAGGACGAAGATGAGATCACGCAGGTACTAGATTCACTCGTTGCCAAAGATTTACTCAGTGATCGGCGCTTTGCCGAGGTCTATGTACGCGCACGAAAAGAGCGGTTTGGGCGTCAAAGACTTAGCTATGAGCTTTCACAACAAAAGGTAGATGCCCAAATTATTGACGAGGTTTTGGCGCCTCTTGCTGACGACGAGTTGCAGCGTGCTCATGACGTTTGGGTACGCAAATTTAATCGCGTTGCACAAGATCAGCGCGAATATGCGCGACAATATCGTTTTTTAGGGCAACGGGGCTTTAATAGTGAGGTCATTCGCAAGGTGCTTTCTAATCCCACTATCGAGTCATACTAAATATATTTGTTTTCAGGTGGGCTAAATGCGCGAATAGGCTGGGAAAGTGGTATAGTAAGCTGTTTGATTGTGTCAATAGGTAGGTATCTTTTTTATGTCTACACCTACAGAATCTGCTGTTTCTCGTACCCCTTTGCATACTCGCAACATAAAATCGCAAGTGTTTGAGCGCGATGATGGTTTGTGGGATCTCGAGGCCACTCTCGTCGATACAAAGCATTATGATTTTGACCGCCGAGATGGCAGCACACATCATGCAGGTCTGCCTGTGCACGACATGCAGGTGCGCGTTACTGTTGATGAGACTTTTACAATAGTAGATGCGCAGGTGCATTATTCGGCTGCTCCTTATGGCCCGTCGTGTGCAGCGATTTCAGATGACTACCGGGGTTTAATCGGCTTAAACCTACTTCGTGGTTTCCGACACGCAGTTCGTGATCGCTTTGGACGCACTGATGGGTGCACGCACATGACCGAGTTATGCCAAGTGCTTCCAACTTTAGCCGTACAAGGCATGGGGACTCGCATGGCAAATCAGCGTCGCCAACGGGATGGCGTAGAGCGCAAACCTTTTGCTGTAGATGGTTGCCACGCATTACGCTCAGATGGCGATGTAGTCAAAGAATATTATGCAAAGTGGTACAAGGCGCCTACTAAATCTGAGTAGAATAGTAGGCGGTTTTTTTTGTTTTTTGAATTAGTCAGACAGGTAACTAATGAATATTCACGAATATCAAGGCAAGGCACTGTTAAGAAAACACGGTGTGAATGTACCCCGCGGCATTCCTGTTTTCTCGGTCGACGAGGCTGTTGAAGCTGCTAACGAGCTGGGTGGCCCGGTGTGGGTAGTCAAAGCTCAAATTCATGCGGGTGGACGAGGCAAAGGAGGTGGGGTCAAGATTGCAAAATCTATAGACGAGGTGCGTCAGTTTGCAGATGAAATCTTGGGCATGCAATTGGTCACTCACCAAACAGGCCCCGAGGGTCAAAAGGTTCGTCGTCTTCTAGTCGAAGAAGGCGCCGACATTCAAAAAGAGTTTTATCTGGGTATCGTGACCGATCGCGAATCACAACGCGTATGTGTAATGGCTTCTGCCGAAGGCGGGGTGGAAATCGAAGAGGTTGCCGAAGAAAATCCAGACGCCATTCTCAAGGTGTTTGTTGATCCAGCAAAGGGCTTTACAAAAGATGAGGCTATTGGTTTAGCCAAAGGCATCGGAATCCCCGAGGCTTCACAAGAACAAGCCGCCGATTTGCTGCAAAAACTATACCAAGTATATTGGGATTACGATGGCGAATTAGCCGAGATTAACCCATTGGTTTTGACAGGCGATGGCAATGTAATCGCACTTGATGCCAAGTTCAACTTTGATGGCAATGCACTGTATCGTCAAGAAGAGATTGTTGATTTCCGCGATTTAGACGAAGAGGATCCTGCCGAAGTAGAGGCCAGTAAACATGACCTCGCCTATATTCAATTAGATGGCAATATAGGTTGCTTGGTTAATGGTGCTGGCTTGGCAATGGCAACTATGGATACCATCAAGCTCTTTGGTGGTGAGCCCGCTAACTTTCTTGACGTAGGTGGCGGCGCCAGTGCTGAAAAGGTGACCGAAGCATTTAAAATTATGCTCAGTAATGAAAATGTCAAAGCCATTTTAGTGAATATCTTTGGCGGCATTATGCGTTGCGATGTCATCGCCGAAGGGGTGATAGCTGCCAGCAAAGCGGTTAACCTCGATGTGCCTTTGGTAGTACGTATGAAAGGTACTAACGAAGAGCAGGGCAAACAAATGCTGGCTGACTCCGGTCTGCCCATTATCAGTGCTGATACGATGGCCGAAGCCGCGACCAAAATTGTCGAGGCAGCAAAGGGTGCCGCTTAATATCAGTTCCCGTACCCAAGCTACCCATAAAGCATTCGATAAGGAATCTACATGTCAATTCTTGTTAATAAAGACACTAAAGTTATAACCCAAGGGATCACTGGTAAAACCGGTCAGTTTCATACACGTATGTGCCGAGAGTATGCCAATGGTGAGCAAGCCTTTGTCGCTGGGGTTAACCCACGTCGTGCAGGCCAAGACTTCGAAGGCATACCTATTTATGGCACCGTAAAAGAGGCCAAAGCAGAAACTGGTGCAACTGTCTCTGTTATTTATGTACCACCGGCAGGGGCAGCAGATGCCATCTGGGAAGCCGTAGATGCTGATTTAGATCTGGTCATATGCATTACCGAGGGCATCCCCGTACGTGACATGCTCGAGCTACGCAACAAGATGCGTGCCAAGAATAAAAAGACCCTGTTGCTTGGCCCTAACTGTCCAGGCGTGATTACCCCAGATGAAATAAAAATTGGCATTATGCCCGGTCATATCCACAAGAAAGGCCGTATTGGTGTCGTGAGTCGTTCGGGTACGTTGACTTACGAGGCAGTAGCTCAACTCACCGAGCTCGGCTTAGGTCAGTCCTCTGCAGTAGGTATTGGTGGTGACCCCATTAATGGTCTAAAACACATTGATGTATTAAAGATGTTTAATGAGGATCCCAACACTGATGCAGTCGTCATGATTGGCGAAATTGGCGGACCTGATGAGGTCAACGCAGCCCGTTGGGCCAAAGAGAATATGACCAAACCTGTGGTCAGTTTTATTGCCGGAGTGACAGCACCTGCTGGTAAACGCATGGGTCATGCTGGAGCCTTAATTTCAGGGGGAGATGACACTGCACAGGCAAAGATCGAGGTGCTCGAGGAGTGCGGCATACGCACAACGATGGATCCCTCGGAAATGGGCAAACTGCTCAAGTCAGTGCTCTAACTCTTAGGTAAGTAGAATTGCATGCTAGAGTTCATACAAAATTTGCACTGGGGTGTCTTATTTCAGATCATCCTCATTGATATTCTACTTGGGGGTGATAACGCACTGGTGATTGCTTTGGCATGCAGAAACCTTGACGCCAAGCGGCGTCGTGCAGGTATATTTTGGGGAACCTTTGCTGCGATAGGGATGCGTATTGTATTGGTTTTCTTTGCGCTTAGCTTGTTAGCAACACCGTTTCTCAAAATTGTTGGCGCCGCAATGTTGCTATGGATAGGTATTTCCCTGCTATTGCCCGGTGAAGCTGGGGAAAGCAATCTAAAAGCCGAGGGCACTCTTTGGGGGGCTATCAAGACTATTCTGATTGCTGACTTTGTGATGAGTTTGGATAATGTCATAGCAATAGCAGGGGTTGCACACGGCACCGAATATCAATTGTTTTATGTCATTTTTGGTCTTTTACTCAGTGTTCCCATTATTATTTGGGGCAGTACCGTTATACTAAAGGTGTTGGATCGCTTTCCTATAGTCGTTTTGATAGGGGCGGGTTTGTTAGGATGGATCGCTGGTGGTATGCTCGTGACAGATGAATTTATTATCGGGCATTATGGCGAGGTGGCGCGCTCAGTACAGCTTGGAGCTGAGGTAGTATGCGCCTTGATAGTGATGGTTTTCGGTCGCTGGTTAGCCAAGCGGCGCGAAAACAAGATAAAGGTAGAAAAGCCATGAATACAGATAAATCCCAAAAGAAGGCCTACGAGTCACGCTTTTCCTTATTACAAGGGCTAAGCATTCTAGGTGTTTTAGGCGTGATAGGTGCAGCCATTGCGCGCTATCTTGCTAATACACTTTAAATTAAATATTAGGAGTACCGCACCCAGTGGCTTTGGATAAATTAGTAATCGCAACGCGCGCCAGCCGATTGGCAATGTGGCAAGCAGAGCACGTCAAAGAGTCTCTAGAAGGTCTGTATCCTGAAATGCAGGTCGAGCTTCTCAGTCTGAGCACACGTGGCGACGAGATCTTGGACCGCAGTCTATCTAAAATCGGCGGTAAAGGGCTTTTTATTAAAGAGCTCGAACATGCTTTGTTGGATGGTCGCGCGCATATTGCCGTGCACTCTCTCAAAGATGTGCCTTATGAATTACCTGCTGAGTTTTCACTGCCCGCAATTTTAGCGCGAGGGAATTCATGTGATGCGTTTGTATCAGGTCAGTACGCGAATCTGGCTGATATGCCCGCAGGTTCGGTAGTGGGTACTTCTAGTTTGCGACGCGAGTCACAGATACGGGCCCGATATCCACATTTAGAGATCAAACCACTACGTGGAAACTTAGATACACGTTTGGGCAAGCTCGACGCTGGTGAGTTTGATGCCATTATATTGGCGGCGGCTGGCCTTGAGCGTTTGGGCATGCAAGATAGAATCCGAGTGGTGCTCTCACCCGAAGACTCTTTACCTTCTGCGGGGCAGGGTGCTTTAGGGATCGAAATCAACAAAGATCGTACCGATTTGTTGCCAATATTGCAGCCTCTAATTTGTGAACAAAGTACTGCGCGCGCCGAAGCCGAGCGCAGTGTTTCACGTGTGTTAGGAGGTTCTTGCCAGGTCCCAATGGCGGCTTTTGCTGAAATTCTTTCCAGCGGTGATGGGAATCAAATATCCGAACAAACTTTACGGATCAGAGCATTAGTCGCAGAGCCCGATGGTTCTGTCGTGCATCGTGCTGAAGAAACCGGTCCTGCCTCAGATGCTAGGGCCATGGGTGAGCGAGTAGCAAAAGATCTGATTGCCCAAGGGGCCGATGAAATTTTAAAACGCCTCGACCCACAGGGGCATGACTAAGACGGTCAACCGTACTGTCATTTTAACAAGGCCCGAGCAACGCAATCAGCCGCTTGCCCAGGCCTTGGATGATGTTGCTGTCAGCAATATTAGCTTGCCCGCGCTCCAAGTTGTCCCCCTTGTGACTACGATCCCCGCCGAATACCAACCTCATGATTATGATTTGGTGATATTCGTGAGCGGTCAAGCGGCACGGTCCTATTTAAAGCCCTACTATCTAGAGGGCGATAGGCAGTGGCCAGCGAGAACTAAAATTGGGACAGTCGGCGTTAGCACAAGACAAATTGCACAACTGGAAATTGAACAATACCAATTCGCAGCATCAACATTGTTGTGGCGCCATCCACCTGCAACTGCTCCTAGCCACGACTCCGAAGCTTTATGGGAAATACTGCAGCCCGAATTGGGTCAAATACACAAAGCTTTAGTTGTTCGAGGCAAAACTGGTCGAGAATGGCTACGTGGCCGTTTACTAGAAAATAATGTTGCAGTAGATGTTTTTGCTGTTTACGATCGACGCAGTGCGTGCTGGTCCTCGCAGGTAGCGACAACAATCAACCGTTCTGCCGTGAATGGTTTGGTATTTTTGGTGACTAGCAGTGAAAGTGCACAAGCAATATTTGAAAATTTACAAAGGTTGAATTTGTTGGCTGTATGCCAACAGTCAATATTTGTGGTGATTCATGAGCGCATCGAAAAACGAGTACAATCATTATGGCACGATGCTGGATTCGCAAACTCAGCAGTGGTAAAAAGGTGTATACCCACTCATGAGTCGATGCTGACGGCTTTAGTACAGGCTGCAGCTAGTCCACAGGTAACTTAGATGGGCCTTATGTTATGAGCGAAAAAAAAACAGATAAACCAGAGCAGGTAAAGGCAGAGGGAAAGAATTCAGAACAAAAAACTTCTGAACAAAAGTCAGCCGCACAAAAAGATACCGCGCCTAAAACCACTCAACAATCTTCTCAAGGGCAATCTGAACGCACCAAAAAACGTTCAGACACTCAGGCTGCGGGCAAATCCGCTGCGGCTGCCACGGCGGGTGATCAACCAAAACAGAAAGCTCCAGCGCGTAGCATGATGCCAATTTATCTTGCCGTGTTGTTGGTGATCATTTTGTTAGGGGCAGCGCTTTGGTACATCCAAGAGATGCAATCTGAGTTTAAATCTCAATTTGAAAAACGCTTGCAAACCCAGCTTAGTAGCACCGAACAAACCACGCAAGAACTACAGTCACTAGGGCAGAGCCTCGAGCGTAGCCAAAATCAACTGAGGCAGGCCAACGATAAAATTGCCACCTTGGAAGATCAGGTCCATGATTTGTCCCAGGCGCTGCAAACCATGACTGACTCCGGTACCGAGTTGATGTTGCTGAACGACGTCGCCCATTTTATAGACTTGGCGCAGCAGCAGTTATTGGTTGGGGGCAATGTACGCAATGCCATTATTCCCTTAGAGACCGCTCAAGCTCGGTTGGTGCGCTCTAGCCGACAAAGTCTAGCAATTTTACTCCAAGCAATTAACGGTGATTTAGATCGCTTGCGCGCGGTAGAAAGAGTAGATGTGCCAGATACCCTTAAAGAATTAGAAACTTTATTGACTTGGCTAACCGAGGCTCCTTTACTAGCACCGCAAGAGCATCAATTAGAAATTCTACAGTCCGACGGCGATGATCAAGCTGTTTCATCACAACTTGCCGCCAACGACGAGGATCAAGAGTGGTGGAAAGAAAGCCTAGACGTTGCTCAAACTTGGGCACAACGCGCATGGACAACTATGCGTGCTGAATTGGCTGAGTTAGTCACTGTACGTCGTGTTGATGATGCAACTGTGTTGTTAATGACGCCGGAACAAATTCAAGGCCTGCGCGAGCATGTACGTTTACGTATCAGTATGGCTCAGTTGGCTTTGATGACCCGCCAAGACGAGATTTGGCAGATGGAATTAGACACATTAATGCAATTGGTTGAAAAGCGTTATGACCTGGCCAATGCTAAAACACAGCGTGCACTGGGGTTATTACGCGAGTTACAGCGTGTTGATGTGCAACCTGATTTGCCCTCATTGGATAATACATTGGCTGCGGTTGAAAATTTACGCCAAAAGGCAGCACAACAAGCTGAAGAGGCCGAACAACACGAATTAGAAGCTACTGGCCAGACTGCTCCAAAATCCGAGGATGATTCTGTACCAGCTCAAACCCCGGACGAAGTCGAGACTTCCGCTGGGGATAAAGAGTTAAAGGAGTAAAACCATGCGTGCCTGGATTTGGACTCTCATACTCTTTATTGCTGCGGTAGCGTTAGCGATCGTCTTGCAGGACCATCGCGGAAACGTCATTATAAATATTCCGCCTTGGCAGGTGAGTTTTTCAATTACCTTTGCCGTCTTGACCATTTTTGCATTGTGTCTAGCAGTGTATGTGGTTTTACGATTTTTAGGCTGGATCAGCGGTAGCCCCGAACGATATCGCATTTGGCGTCGTCACCGTGCTCAGCAACGTGATCAGCAGTTATTGCAACGTGGCTGGTTAGCCTTATTGGATGGACGGTTAGGTTTAGCTGAAAAAGAACTTACAAAACTGCATCATAAAAGCAAAGCCAAAGAAACGCGCCTGATCGCAGCTTTGACGGCCGCCCGTGTCTTACAGCAACAAAATAACATTCATGGTCGTGATGAATATCTGGCCAAGGCCAAAACCTTAACAGGTCATGACAATAGGCTTAAGGTGGCATTTGCTACTGCAGCGGCCGAGCTCTATATCCGCAATAATGAGCCTGAACTGGCTGTTGCTCTTTTACAGCCTATCCAAGACGCCACCACGCGCCATTTTCATGCCACACGGTTGTTGCTACGCGCTCAATACATGTTGAATAACTATCAACAGGTATATGACTTGATGCGTATTTTATTGCGCCGTAACGCTATCCCCCAAGACGAGGCAATGCGCTATTTAGATATAGCGGTCGTACATTTAATTCGTCAGGCAAATGAATTGGAATTCAAAAACATATGGGCAGATTTGCGTGGTGATGAGCGGGTTCGGCCTGATATTGCTATCGCAGCAGCGCAAAAGTGGCTCTTTTTCGATAATTTTGACGAGGCTGGTCGTGTACTAGAAGCCGCTCTAAATGTCTCGTTACATCCCATGCTGCTCAGTGAGTACGGGAAAATATCACCCGAGCATTATGCGCGCCGTCTGAGCAAAGCCGAGGAATGGTTGAAAAAAGACCCAGATAACCCTGACTTGCTCGCTCTATTGGGCCAGTTGTGCTTTAAAGGACAGCTATGGGGTCAAGCAGAGCACTATTTAAAACGTAGCATGGCAATTCGTTCGGATATGCGCGTGCATGCCTTATTAGGCAGTTTGTATAACGCTATAGGGCGCAATGACGAGGCCGTCCGTCACTGGTTAAGTGCAGCCGAAGTTGCTGGTAGCATGCCTTCGGTGAGTCCTCGTGTCCTGTTGCCTGCGGCTGATACAGGCGCAGATCCAAAATATGGTGCTGCAGCTTTTGTACATGTCACTGGCTCTGAAGATCAAGACACAGAGCCAGTTATTCCTCAGCCGCAGCATCCTATAGCTGCCAGCGGTGTCTACGAGGAAAAATTCGATAGTCGAATCAAAGCGCAAGCGATTCAAAAAGAAAGCGAATCTCAAGGCAGTCACCTAAGAGATTACCAAGCAGCCAAAGATGAGGATGACCCGCATCAGTATTTTGATACGGCACCCATTCCTGGTATTGGTCAGCCATTAGAGGACAGACCGACTACAAAAGGAAAATAGAGCTATTTATTAACATAAATATCGTTGAGAAGGCATAAAAATGAGTCTAACTAAGGTCACACCGGGTAAAAACGCACCAGAGGAATTCAACGTTGTTATTGAGATTCCTCAAAATTCTGATCCAGTTAAATACGAGGTTGACGAAGAAACTGGGGCCATCCATGTAGATCGATTCATGCTGGCAGCTATGCATTATCCCTGCAACTATGGCTATGTGCCCCAAACTCTAGCCAAGGACGGCGACGCCGTTGACGTACTCGTACTCACACCTTTCCCTGTTGCCGTAGGTACAGTGATAGAATGCCGCGCATTGGGTATTTTAGAAATGGAAGACGAGGGTGGCATTGATGCCAAGATTCTCGCCGTACCAGTTACCAAACTGTATCCACCTTATCGTCATCTCAATTCTCCTGAAGACTTACCTCAAGAGGATCTGGATCGTCTCAAGCACTTCTTCGAGCGCTACAAGGACCTCGAGCCCGGCAAATGGGTCAAAGTTCAAGAATGGAAAGATGCAGATACGGCCAAACAAGAAATCGTAAGCAGCATTGAGCGCTATCAAAAAGGTGATTAAATGACACAGTGGGTATTCCAACCAGAGCCCAATACTGCCTTGGCGATTTCAGGCTCAGAGGCATTGTTTCCTGTGCGCCGAGTGTACTGCGTGGGTCGTAATTACGCTGAACACGCCAAAGAAATGGGTCACAGCGGTCGTGAGGCCCCTTTCTTTTTTACAAAACCAGCAAACTCACTGGTCCAGATCCTAGAAAACCGCGAGGGTATCATCCAATATCCGCCGCGGACTAACGAACTGCACTTTGAAATTGAGTTGGTCGTCGCGCTAAGTAGTGGCGGCAGTAATCTCACGGTAGAGCAGGCTGCGGACGCTATCTGGGGCTATGCTGTGGGTGTAGATTTAACCCGCCGTGATTTGCAAGCACAGGCTAAAGAAAAAGGTCGCCCATGGGATGTTGCTAAAGGCTTTGATCAAGCAGCCCCTATAGGGCAGCTTTATCCACGTGCGCAAACGGGCCTATTAGAAAAAGGTTCCATCTTGCTTGATGTCAATGGAGTACGCAAGCAACAAGGGGATCTTTCGCAGATGATTTGGTCTGCAGCAGAATGCGTTGCTGAGCTTTCTACCTATTTCGAGTTAAAAGCTGGTGATTTGCTGATGACTGGCACGCCAGCTGGCGTGGGTGCTCTGCAACCGGGTGATCATGTGATGGGTTCTATTCAGGGTCTAGGTCAGCTTAGTTTCCGTATTACAGATTAAATTCGTTAATTCTGTAGATTCCAATCTGCAACGAGCCTCGCCATTTTCGGCGAGGCTTTTTTATTGGCCAAAATATACGGATCATTTTGCCGCACGCTTTTTTCCCTAATTGTGCCTAAATTATGCCTGACGCACACTGTAAATAATCTTGATCGCACTGGTTTCAGTCACTATCACTTACAGCAAAGGGATAACAATGCATTTAACTAGGGTCGCACAGTTAATAGATCAGACCATGAAGATTGGAGTCAATAGATTTCTAAACCTCTGCCGCAAGAATAAAGCTCAGCAGTCAGCAGTAGCTGCAGGCAAAATTAAACAACATGAACATGAACATGAACATGAACATGAACATGAACAACAACGTGGGCAAGGCATGGTGGAATACGTCATTATTGTCGCGCTTGTTGCCGTCGCCGCGATCGGTGTATTTCAATTATTTGGACAAGTCATTCGATCACAAACAGCTGCCATTGCTCTTGAGTTAGCAGGCGAGGATGGCAGTGAGATGTCACAGCAGGCTGGGGCTAGTGCTCAATTAGCAACAGAGCAGAGTGAAAGCAAGGGGCTTCAGAACTTTACTGGTAATGCGCAGGTAGAGCCGTAAAGATGCATACAGATCAGCGTGGCTATGCGCTCGTGCTTGGGCTTGTAGGCAGTGGGTTGCTATTAGTTTTATGGGTGCATTTACAAAACACAGGTAGACATTTAAATCAGGCTCACGAGCTGCGTACAGCACTAGATACTGCCGCCTATAGCGGTGCTGTTGTGCAATCTCGTACTTTAAATGCTTTAGGTTTGTTAAATCGTGCTTATATTGGCCACCAAATTGCATCCGCTCACCTTTTGACGTTGGCTTCTTGGGCGCACTGGGCACAAACACAAGCACGTCAAGCGAGTTTGGCCAACCCACCCATTTGGCTCATCGAGGGCTTTTTTGGTAGCGCATACGGACAGGCTTACCAAGCATCACAAACTGTACCCAACTTAAATGATTTGTTGAGCCGTCTGAGCTCATCTTTTGACGCTCAGCAGCGATTTAATAGCGATCATTACGGCGCTTTTATTCTTGAGCTCGAAGCTCAAACGCGTGAGTTGAGGAATGCAGTAATCAGTGAAATTCTAGACAGAAACTTAGGGCACAAGCAGGCACATATAAAACTTATTAACGATGAATGGCAGGGTGTGTTCGCACATTATTCAGTTGCTCAAAGCATAAGTTGGATAAAAAAACTTAAAAAACATTTTCGATTTTTAGAGCAACGTGATCGTACTGTAAAAAGTCCTACGCCTGTGTCTGAACGCTGCCCTCACTTGAGACATCAATTGCGCCGTATTGGACGTACAGAAATTGATGAGCAGGGACATTGGTCAGCTGACGATAGCTTGTCCTTTCATGCACTACGCTCAAACCGTTGGATAGGTTGTTATTACCGCGAGTACGCCATGGGGTGGGCTTGGCAACCAGAACAAGGGGCATTCTTTTCAGAGCCTTATAGTGAGGATGCCCGCGACAGTTTTGCTGATTTAAATTTTTGGCGGTGGGTGGATCAACAAAGCGGTTGGGGGTATCTCAGTGAAAGTGTTAACCCATTAGCAAACTCTTATGCCGTACGCGATCGGGGCGCTTGGCATGCAGAGCCCTTTAGAAATTTAGTGCATACAGAATCAACACAATATGGTTTTGAATTGCAGGCACAAATGGAACAAATGGATAAAACATTTACTGCAAAGACGGCCGCACGCAGTCATTTCAAAATTCCATTTGATTTACGTAAACGCCATCAAACGCCTACCCATGAATCTGCTTGGTTTCCGTTTTGGTCGTCTTCTTTAGCAGAGTTTCAGTTCTAGCTTCTTAATTACATGATAGCCCTAGACATTTTTGGGGGTGGCATTATGACAGGGTGGATTTTGAGCCTTATGACTTGGTTTGTAATAGTGGCTGCAATTTATTTCACAGGTCATATAAACATAGTAAAAGTTGAACAGCATTATCGTGCTTTCCAAGCAGCAATGCACACAGTTCATGCGCAACAGCTGATTGAAGCAGATTGTCAGTGGGCACAGGTGCAAGGCAGCGTACTGCCTTATGAGCACTGTGTTCGTAGTCATTGGGATGCATTGGCGGTAGCTGATGTGCGAAAAGAACATTTAGAAGATCTCGCCATAAGCTCCGAACGGCTTGCTCGCGCTGAGCTCGATTACAGGCAGTTGGGGCTTGGGCAGCGTGCATTTGAGCCCTTTCTAAAGATATTACCTAATGAATTACAGCTGCGAAAACGATTGGTGGTTTTAGCACAGGATGGCAGTAGTCCACATCTGCAGCATATGCAAAACAGATTACAAAAGAGCCAAAAAACATGGGGTGGCGTACTTAGAGATGCCAAGCAAAGTTTCAAGGAATATGAATCCTACGTCGAACAAACAGATGGTCCATGGAGATCTATTGATCCGCCCCAATGGCTCGAGCAGTGGCGAGCAGAAAGTCCTTTTAATTACCTAGAGCAAATACCGTGAATAAAAAAATCACTTGCCCCTTTATTTTCTGTGCTGTGCTTTTGTTATGGCTATCCTTTCAACCCGCAGCCCAGGCACATTCTGATTGCATTGAAACATTGGCGCCAGTGACAACATTTTTACAACAGCACGACGAGTCAGCGGATTGGCAATACTTTGTGGCCAATAAAGAGCATTTTGCTACTTTAGAAGCCATGTTGCATCCACAGCATTTAAGGCTGGTTTTAGAGGTGCTCGATATTAATAATGAAGGCGCTTTATTCATGCGAATGGAATCTCAATCATTGTGGATTTTTAAAATAGAGCAGTGCATGTATTCGTTGCTGGCAGATTTAAAAGGTGCAGAACAACTGGGTTTGCAGTTGACACTACATGCAGAACAATCGCTGCCAATTTCATCTGGCCCAGCTGTTTGGTTTGATTTTCCTATGCTGCATCATTTTTCAGATCATCAAAGTGGCGAAGAGTTCTATGCATTCCAATGGCTTCAGACTAATGAAGCACAATTTGAAAGCGTATTAAAAAAAGAGTTATTGACAACAACAACTCAAATAAGCAGCTGCTGGCAGTATCAATTATGTGCATTTGAGCACGCCAAACAGCATTATTTGTTTAGCTGGGTAATCTTGGGCAAACAACATATTATGCTGCTGTTTAAACAGCCATGCGCAGGAGAGTGTGATGTGGACTTTTGAAAAAAAGAAATGGTTGTTGGTGGGTTTGGTTTTGTTATTGGCTGTCTTTTTTGCCTTTCTTACTTTGCGTAGCGTGCATCAGTATTTAGATAGAGAGATTCAAAAAGTAGAGGCACAAAGCCAGATTCGCACTGTATCAAGAGTGGTTTTCAATAAGAACTTATCAGCTGGAACTGTATTAGAGCAAGAGGATTTAGCCATTCGAGAAATGCCGGCGCACTATGTGTCGGCCCAAAGCCTGCCACCTGAACAGCATCAGCAGTTAGTAGGGCAGATGCTTAAATATACCGTGGATGCAGGTGAATCAGCACTGACCTATCATGTTGAGCCCGTCATGCAGCCGGCTTTTTCGCAGCGCATACAAAGCGGTCGCCGTGCATTAAGCATCGCAGTGGATCGGATAAATTCCATCTCTGGATTGATTCGGCCAGGAGACTTAATAGATATCTATGTTTCCTTTGACTATCAGCGCCGCAAAATTACAGCGCCATTACTACAAGGAGTTTATGTGCTCGCCACCGATCAAAATACCGAAGAGAGAGAACATTCGCGTCCTGGGATCACGACTTTGACGCTGGATCTGGCACCCGAAGATGCCGCAAAATTAGTCGCGGCCAAACAAAGCGCAGAAATTACAGCAATGTTGCGTAATCCAATCGATGCAGATACTTCGATTAAAGCAGTACGTAATGACATTGCAACATTGTTGGGATTACGTAATCCGATCGAAAACCTAAATAATAGCCGTCGAGTCAATATTATTTATGGAAACAGCAGCCAAGGTAAAGATACGGTGGGTCCATTGCGCCCCAATCGCATCTATAGAGCACCCCCTGCGGTTTTTGACTTGCAGGTACCTTCTCACTTGAGTCATGGACAAGAAGCATCCGCTGATTATGGTTGGGAAACTGAGCCTGAATTGTCTGCAGGCTTTTATGAGTAGTTTGTTTTAGCGCAGCGAAACAAAAATTGGAGATAAAGCATGAGGGTGTGGTCTTTCTTCTCGTTGGATGCGAAAAGGCGCACGTTATGGGTGGTGACTGTCTTGTTGTGGCTCATTGTCGCTTTTCCATTGCCCATTAGAGCACAGGTACAGCAATGGCATTTAAACGTAGGCGAAATGCGGGTATTGCAATTTGACGAGGTGGCTCGAGTTGCCGTGGGTGATGGGCATGTTTTAAACGCGGTGGCTGCTGAGAACCGCGAGGTTTTGGTTTTTGCGAAAAACGAAGGACATAGCAGTTTGTATATCTGGACGGCAGATGGTGAAAGATATGAATATGAAATTCAAGTCCAGGTTCCTGCGCGTGCGGATGCGATGCAAGAATTAAAAAGGATATTACAACGCATACCCAACATTAACTTTAGCCAAGTGGGCAGCAAGATTGTCGTCGAAGGCGAACAGCTGACGAGCCATCAGCGACAGCAATTAATGGAGCTTAAACAGCAATACTCTCAATTATTAGACTTTACTTATCCAGTGGGTTGGGAGTCGATGGTATTGCTGGACGTTCAAGTTGTTGAGGTGCCTAAAAATGCTTTTATGGACGTGGGCTTTCGTTGGTCTGAGGCTGCGCAAGGTGGGATCTCGGCAGGTGTAGCGTGGGATGCCGGGTCGCACAAGCTTATTGACCGACCTGGAGAAACAGTCGTTCCAATGCCTTTTATGCCGCAGCGGGCAGGGGGGTATTTTGGGGTTAATGCATTGATGAAAGCAAAATTAAATGCACTGACACAAACTGGGCAAGCAGTGGTCCTAGCGCGACCGCAGTTATTGGCGCGCAGCGGGGCGACTGCAGAGTTTTTAGCGGGTGGTGAGGTGCCTTATTCTGCATTAGATGCCCAAGGAAACCCACAAACCCAATTTAAACCCTACGGGGTCTCTTTAAAGATAACGCCACATATTGAAGAAGACGGTGCAGTACGATCTTTTTTGGATATTGAGGTTAGTACCATTGATAACAGTGTTTCCACACCCGCAGGACCCGCATTAAAAAGCCGTCGAGCCAGCACCGAATTTAATATTCAATCAGGGCAAACTTTGGTGTTAGCTGGGTTTATTTCTAGAGAAATCACCACACAGCAAGATGCCGTTCCAGGGCTATCTGAGTTGCCTATCATTGGCGCATTGTTTAAATCACGACGATTTATTAATAATGAGACCGAGTTAGCGTTTTTTGTGACACCCGTACTTATCGATGCAGAGCATCCGATTTCAACCCACCGCGTGGCACGAGCAGAACAAATCAATCAACAATATTTTCCTGAAGGCGAGCAATTAAATGTGACTCCGCCCACCTTACCAGGGCAGGAAATTACAAACACTGAACAACGATCTTGGGATCCTTATCAAGGATATGGGTCGCAGTGGTTTGAGGAAAAATCAACGCAAACGTTTCCAATTAACCATCGGTAAGTAAAACATTATCTATTCGTCACTTTATGCAGGATAAAGTCTATAGCTTTGGATCAGAGTCATGCTTATTTACGTGGAGGTAATCACCCTAAATCAACGGCGCCAACAGACTTTTACAAACAGTTCTGTTTATATAGGGCGCAGTGCGAGTTCTTGCTTGCGTTTACAGGGATGGAGGGTTGGCAGCAACCATGCTCGGTTATACCTTGAAGAAGGACAGTTGTTCATTGAGGATTTGGGTAGTTTGCAAGGCACCGTGGTGAACGACGAGCGCATCAAGTACTACGGACCAATCCAATCACAGGATCAAATTTTAATTGGGCCATATCGCTTATATATTCGAATGGAAAAAGAAACGCCATCACCGCCTGATACGCAGTCGCCACTCGTATCGCAATCATCACCTGACAAGTGCTCGCAGCGCATTAAACAATCAATTCATAATAAGAAATTACAAAGAAAAAAGACCTTATTAGCAGATAAACAATTAATGCAGGGTGATTTCAATGGTTCTACAAAGCCAGAAGAAATATCGGTGCATAAACTGAAACCCAGCCCTGTGACGGTTGAGCAGAAAAACCGAACATCAGCTGAATTGAATCAGACCAAGCCTTGTACTTATTCTTTGCTCCATGAGCAATATCGTCAGTATCAAAGCTCTATTAATCAGTTGCGGGAGCATGTTCTTAAAGAAATGAATTTGCGCGAAATGGTTGCCGTTAATTTTAGTCAGGAAAATATTAAAAAAAGAGTTGCACAGGTAACCAAACAAGCTATGGAGAGCAAAGATTATGAATACCCGGTGGATTTGCCCAAGCCTAGGCTGCTGGATTTTGTGTTAGCCGACATATGCGGTTTGGGGCCATTAGAACCCTTGCTTGCCGATAGCGAAATTTCAGAAATTATGGTGAATGGTCTCGAGGGTATTTTTATTGAACGCGGAGGTGTGTGCGAACAACTACCCGTGTCCTTTGGTTCAGTGACTCAGCTACGCAATGTGATTGAGAGGATAGTTGCACCGATAGGACGTCGTATAGATGAAAGTATGCCTTTGGTGGATGCTCGTTTAGCGGATGGTTCGCGCGTACATATTGTTTTAGCTCCCATTGCTTTAAATGGGCCGATCATAACGATTCGAAAGTTCAGAACGCAATTGCATGGATGGCAACAATTAATAACCAATCAAACTTTGACTGAACGTTGGGCAGAATTTCTACAGCAATGTGTTGAAAACAAAAAGAATATGATTATTTCCGGTGGCACAGGCAGCGGAAAAACAACCTTATTAAACGTTCTAGCCCTATCTATACCAGCCGAGGAGCGCATTATTACCATCGAGGATGCAGCAGAACTGCAGTTACAACATGAAAATTTAGTTCGGTTAGAGGCTCGTCCTGCTAATGCAGAGGGGATGGGTGATATTCCTATTCGCGAACTTGTGCGTAATGCACTGCGAATGCGTCCCGATAGGATCATTGTTGGCGAATGTCGGGGGCCTGAAGCTTTTGACATGCTATCTGCCATGAATACCGGGCATGAGGGATCCTTGACAACACTCCATGCAAATAGCCCCAGAGAGGCTATCCACCGTTTAGAAAGTTTGGTTTTAATGGCATCCATGGGATTGCCATTTAAAGCGATACGTGACTACATCACGATGAGCATTGATTACGTAGTGCAAATAGAGCGTTTGGCTAATGGCAGGCGCAGGCTGTCTGAAATTAGTGCAATAACGGGCAGTGAAGGTGATGTCATACAAATGGAGCCTGTATTTGTACTGGACTCACCGTGAAAAATTAGTCTAGTACTGAATTTTTGCTACTAAACCAAAATAAGGGAATTTCGGCATGTCTTATTTTTTATGGGCAATCTTGAGTGGCGCATTTTTTTCATTGTTTTTAATAGGCGGGCTTTTCTTTTTTGGAGCTAATTTAAAGCACAGAATATATGGTTTGCTACATGCTAACTTTTATTTTTTTCGTGACTACCATATTGAATATTGGGCACCAATAGTCGGCGTAACAGTATTCTTAAGCGGTTATATGCTGTTAGAGTCCTTGGTTTATGCTGGCATTGCGTTAATTTTGTTTTTGCTTTTTTTTTATGGGCTTCTGAGGCAGTTAAATCTGCATTTACACCGTCAGATTATTGCTGAAATTCCTTTCTTTTTGCGTTTGCTTGGTGCGGCACTTCAATCTGGCCTGAGTGTACAAAGCGCTCTACAGCAGATCATCAGTGAATGGCAAGGACCTTTGCGCAAAGAATTGAGTCTTTTACTCCGAGAGCTGCAGGTAGGTGTTCCTCTGATTAAAGCATTGGGAAACCTTCGAGGCAGGATGCCGGTGCCAGCGGTCAACATGATGACCTTGGCATTAGAGGTCTCTTTGCGTTCTGGAGGCACGGTTGCACCATTGTTAGATGAAATAGCAGAAAACATTCAGCAGCGCATAGAGTTACAAAATAAAATCAGTGCTTTGTCATTACAGGGTAAGTTACAAGCTTATGTTCTTACGATTGTTCCATATTTGTTATTGGCGGCCCTATATTGGCTAGATAAATCCTGGGTATTGCCTTTTAAAGAGAGTTTAATAGGAAATATTGTATTTAGTTTTTGTTTGCTTATGAGTGTGGTAGGTTTTTTCATTATCCAAAGAATGGTCAATATACGCATATGAGTCAGTTAAGTATTTTCGTTTATCTATTTATTAGTGCGGCTTTTTTAATTATTGCGTTATTGATAATTTGGAAAGAGGAGTCATTAATTATAGTTATTAAAGAGGGAATAAACAATTTTAGTGCATATAGATTATTTGCACGAATAGCCACATTAGTTGTTCCGTATTTTCAGCATTTAATCAGCTGGCGCTATATTAATTTAGTAGAAAGAAAAGCTGCGTTTATTGGTCTTTCATTACCAGGGGTCAGGTTATATTTTAGCCAGCTGGCATTTTCTTTTTTAGTGGCTATTTATGGTGTGTACCAAGACTTTCATTTAATTGGGTGGGTATTCATTTGGATGACAGCTACCGCGGCATGTTTTCTTTTACCTCTGTTTTATTTTAATCAACAGGCAGCCAAGCTCAAACAAGGTTTTTTAGATGCTTTTAGTTTTTTGCTCGATTTGTTGGCTTTAAATTTAAGTGCTGGGATGAGTCTCAATCAAAGCTTGAAAATCGCTAACACCCATTCAGAAAGTATTTTCTTGCAAGAAAACGTACAACAACTTATACATGCATTAGAACAAGGGGTACCAGTAGAGCAAGCATGGCGCGAGTTCGCCGAACGGTGTGACCAAGAAGATGTCAACGCTTTTGTTTTTGCAGTTTTACAAGCACACAGGCAGGGTTTGGCTTTACAACGAGTACTTCACCAACAAGCACGTCAGATAAAAGTAGTTATTTATACGGCTGCCGAGAAAAAGGCTTTAGCTTTACCGACCAAACTAATTTTTCCCATTATGGTTTTTATATTTCCAATCACTTTTATTGTGATTGCATTTCCTCTTGTTTATGGGATGTTAGCGCAAGGCATTTAATAAGGGTTGGCGAGGAATCTGATGTTCGTTCTGTGGCTGAAAGGTTTTTTTGGTTATATTTTAAAATGGTCAGGGTCTATTTCTACTGATCGGTGGGTTTTCTTTAGAACTGCAGTTGGCGAAAGCAGTGTTCTCGAATTGAATTCTTTCTGGGGTCGGTTTTTAGGAATAAAACTTTATGACTATTCTGAGCAGATAGCAAAGCAAAGCCCTATTTTATTTTTCCCTCGGACCCGCGCTCTCCATCAGTTATTTTCTAACTACCCCTTGGTGGTCGTTTTTATTGACTACCAAGGTAAGGTCCTCCGCCAGGATTGTCTGCGTATAGGTCGTGTGATGATGCAAAAGGGGGCTTGGGGGGCTTTTGAATGCTTGCCTGAGCAAAAGTGGCAACTCTTGGAATTACTTGATAATGAGAAGACAATGCGGCAGTTACTAAACTAGGTTTTTGTTCGAAGGCTTGGGATTGGAAAATGGCCATCAGGGTATTTGTTTTGTAAAAACTCTTCTAGTTTGGCTGCTGTTAGGGGACGCATAAAGTAAAAGCCTTGCGCTGCATAACAGTTGGCCTGCCACAGATATTGTAGTTGCTCTTCGGTTTCTACGCCTTCTGCAATTGTTTTAAGGACTAAATCATGGGCCATATTGATGATTGCGTTAACGGCAGCTTGATCGCCTTTGTTATGGCAAATTTCTTGTATAAATGATCGAGCTATTTTAATGGTATCAATATGGAACTGTTTGAGTAGGCCTAGCGATGAATAGCCCGTGCCAAAATCATCAATGTTAAATGAACGAATCAGGTTTAATTTTGTTGTTTAGTTATTTCTTTGCGAAAATTTACCCTATCATAGCTTTGGCAAGCGCGGGTTGTTGAACAACGAAATGTTGTTGATTTATGACAAGAATTGAATCAAAGCCCTGTTTGGTTGGGGCATTGATTTATTTAATAGGCAACTGAACATCATCTTCAATGCTGAAAACGGTTTTATAAATAGGGTAAAAGCTTGCATATAGAATTGCAAAAACCAGCAAGCTTAAAAAAGTCATAATGAAATAAGAAAACTCAGAGCCTACACCACCTGCTAGAGTGACTGAAAGCATATTAAAGAGATAATATATGCCCCCCCAAAACAGACCATAAATTATCATAGGTAATTTATTGCGCCAGCATGCGATCATTGAATAAAAAAGCGCCTGTTTGAGAGGAATTTGGTGCCAGCCAACTAATGCAGGGGCATGCCAGAACAAAACGGATATGAGTAAATATAATCCTAAAAAAATCATGACCGGTGTGCGTACTGCTTGCATTAGGGTCGCTGGGTCAACGCTTTGCTCTGCAGCGGGCAATGCCGCACTAATGGAATCCAAAAAAGGTGTGGTTGCCACCACACTGGCAACAAAAAGGAAAAAGAAATAAACGCCCCCCAGTTTAAGCAGTCGCGCAAATGTATTGTCTTTTTTTAAAGGGCTTAGCCAATCGCCTAATTGCATGCGCTTATCTTTTAATATTTGTTGCGAGGCATTGAGCACAATAAACGTAAGAGATGGCGTTAGCACCATGAGCGCGATTTGCCCAATAATGGGGATAAAATAGCTGATATTAATGAGCAAATTAGTTATGAGTGCCCAAAAGATCAGCGCCATGGGCTGTTTTTTGAAAGTCTCTATTGCAGCCAGTATCCAATACCAACCATATTGAAAAGGCAAAATCGATGCTTGCATAACGTGTATTTATTCCAGATAGCTGAACAGAGAGGGCTGATTTTCGGTGCTGCGCAAGTCGAGAATCATTTCAAAGTGCCCAGGGTCGTGAGGTATCAATGTTTCGGCCTCGCGAGGGAGGTGGTAATCATACAGTCGTGACACCCAAAATCTGAGGGCGGCGGCGCGCAGCATGATGGGCCACAACCGATTTTCGATGTCTGTAAAAGGTCGCTTGGCATGATAGGCCCGTAACCAAGCTTTTAATAATGATTCGTCAAATTTCCCATTGTTGTGGTCAATACACCAATCATTAACAGTCACAGCCACGTCGAATAGCCAATGATCACAACCAGCAAAATAAAAATCGATAACACCGCCCATCTTAGGTTGTGTGGTGTCACCAGCAAAAAGCACATTATCTCTAAATAAATCGCAGTGTGAGGGCCCACTGGGTAATTGTTGGTAGTCTGTTTGTTGGCTGGTTTTAATCTGCTCTTGCAAAGAGCCCTCGATGAGATGTATTTGTTGGCGATCTAAAAAAGGGATGACTTGTGGGATTGTTCGTTTCCACCAATCCAAGCCACGCAAGTTAGGTTGATGTTGTTTATAATTTAACCCACTCAGGTGGATATCGGCGAGTACGCCTGCGCTGAGTTTGCAGTGATGTGCTTGGACGTTTTCTATTGATCGACCTTGCAATCTACTAACGATGACACATGGTTTGTCGTGTAGCGTTGTGATGAGTTGCTGGTTATTTAGTCGCTGTGGGGAGGGCACCGGCAAACCTTCGCTAGCTAAATGGTGCATTAACTCGATATAAAAAGGCAGCTGTTCTATTGTTAACACCTCGAAAAGTGTTAGAACATAACGTCCTTGGGTGGTATCTAGAAAATAATTGGTGTTTTCTATGCCTGCACTAATTCCTTCTAATGCAACCAATTCGCCTAGGTCATAACGCAATAGTAATTCCTGCGCGTCTGCTTTACTGACAGGGGTAAATACAGCCATAAGTTTTATAAATTAATGCCGATGGTTAAATTCTTGTGTTAAGCTGGCAAACCAATAAATTTATTGGATTACCATGATTGCTTTGGCTTAAAAGAGCATAGTATAGAGATTTTAACGATACTTTGCAGTTATCAATCGCAAACTAGCAGTATAAGGTTAGTAACATCAAATAGGCCAGTCATCAGATTTGCTTGTGTTCAAGGGTTTCAATATGAAAAAGGATGACGCTCGCTGGGCGCTTTGCGTTGCCCCCATGATCGATGTCACAGATCGTCATTGTCGTTTTTTTCACCGATTGTTGGCTCCCCAGGCCCGTTTATATACAGAAATGATCAGTACGGCAGCGATCGAGCACGGGGATCGTACAAGGCTTTTGGATTTTGATGTTGCCGAGCACCCAGTTGCATTGCAATTGGGCTGCAGCGATCCTAAACGTTTGGCTGCCGCAGCACGCATTGCTGAACAGTGGGGCTATGATGAGGTCAATCTAAACTGTGGCTGCCCATCGGCGCGAGTTTTAGAGGGCCATTTTGGGGCCATTTTGATGCATCGTCCTCGTTTAGTCGCTGATTGCCTAAAAGCGATGCAAGACGCTGTCAGTATTCCTGTGACCGTCAAACATCGTTTAGGTTTGGATGATGACGATAGTTACGGGTTTGTGCGTGATTTCGTCGGCACTTTGTACGATGAGGGGGTGCGCACTTTTGTAGTACATGCTCGTAATGCGATTTTAGGCGGTTTGTCTCCAAAACAAAACCGCGAAATTCCCCCTTTGCGTTATGAGGCTGCCGCTGCACTCACTAGAGATTTTCCGCAAGCACAATTTATCTTAAATGGTGGGATTCAAACAGCCGCAGAGGTCAACGAGCATTTAGAAACCTTTTCAGGTGCAATGATTGGGCGTGCTGCGTGGCATACACCGCGAGTTTTGAGCCAAATGCATACGGCATTATGGCCGGATGTGCCGCTGCTAGATGATCAGCAGGTTTTCGAGCAAATACGCGCCTATTGCGTTGAGCAATTAAAACAAGGGGTTGGGCTGCGCCGCCTGTTGCAGCCTTTGCTAGGCTGGGCACACGGCATGCGCGGCGCGCGTCAATGGCGTCGCTTTTTAACAGATCATCGAGTCGTTGCACGCCAAGAGATTGCTGTATTAGACGAAGCCTGGGCACAGCTTAATACCCAAAAAGCTGTGTCGTAGAAAATGCTGAGCAATGTTCCTGTAGCTAGTATTAGTGCTCTGGGATGTTTTCTTCGGGCCAATCGCGGATATAAGCCTTGAGCATGCGATTCTCAAATTGTTGTGCGTCCACAATTGCTTTAGCCATATCGTAAAATGAGATCACACCCTGCAGCACTGGGCCATCCATCACCGGCATGTATCGGGTATGCTTGTCGAGCATCAGGCGCTGGACCTCATCCGCACCCGTATTGGGTGTGACGCT